>DASZYU010000256.1:0-1778 GCA_035545215.1 Puia sp. | reverse complement strand
AGTGGTATTTTTGCAGGAAGGCGATCACCTATGTCCAATCCATTCGAATCCCAAAAAAACCTCAAAGCGACCGGGTATACCGCAGCCGTATGTACCCTGCTGCTGATCATGCTCGTCTATATCAGTTGGACCAGGCCGGCGCAGCCGGCGCCGCCGGTGGAAGAAGGCATCGAGGTGAATCTCGGCAACACCGATCAGGGGTTGGGCAAGGATCAGCCGTATTTGCCGGGCGACCCTTCGCCGCAGGACAAAGAGAAATATACGCCTCCCAAACAGGCGGTCGTCGAAAAAGAACCGGTTAAGGACGTAGAGACCGATGACAACAACAAGGATGACGCGCCCGTCATCAAAAAAGCTGTCGTAACGAAACCGGACGCCACCAGGCTGCCCGAAAAAGAGGTCACGAAGACCAAAGTCAAACCGGTCAAACAGCCCGAGGTGCTGCCGGAAAAGCCCAAACCCATCCCCCATCCAAAAGCGGTCTTCCGCGGCGTCAACGGTACCGGCAAAGGCGGCAACGATGCCGATGACTACAAACCCGGCGGAAACGAAGGCATCGCGGGCGGACACGGCGACCAGGGCGCGCCCGGAGGCGACCCGAATTCCACCAACTACACCGGCGGCGGACACGGCAACGGCGGCATCGCCATCCGCGGTCTTTCCGGTCGACACATGGTGAATCATGTGTCATTTACGGGTGATTTCAACGAGAATGCAAAAGTTGCCGTCACCGTTCATGTCGATGCCAATGGCAATGTCACCAGTGCAGAATATTCGCTGATGGGTTCTACCACTTCACTTGCCAGCTATCGTGACCTTGCCATTGAAAAAGCCAGACTCGTCAAATTCAATCCCGGCACGGATGACCAGGTCGGCACGCTGATCTTCAATTTCAGGATCCACAACTGATCCCGCAAGAGCACACCGCCGTATCTTTGCTGGCTTATGGATTACGCTCAAACGGTAGACTACCTGCTCACGAAGCTTCCGCTGTATAGCCGCATCGGCGCCGCCGCCTACCGCAAGGACCTGACCAATACCCGCCTCCTCAGCGAACATGTCGGCAACCCCGAACGACGCTTCAGGTCCGTTCACGTAGCCGGCACCAACGGCAAGGGATCCACCAGCCACATGCTGGCCGCGATCTTCCAGCGGGCCGGTTACAAGACGGGTCTGTACACCTCTCCCCACCTGAAAGATTTCCGCGAACGCATCCGCATCAACGGTGCGTTCATCAGCGAAGATTTCGTTGTCGGCTTCGTGCGGCGCATCGCTCCGCTGTCCGAAACGATCGACCCTTCCTTTTTCGAAATCTCGGTCGCCATGGCATTCGACTACTTCGCGCATGAGCAGGTGGACATCGCTATCATCGAAGTGGGGCTGGGGGGAAGACTGGATAGCACCAATATCATTACCCCCGAATTGTCCGTCATCACCAATATCGGTTACGACCATACACATCTTCTGGGAAACACCCTCGCAGCCATTGCATTCGAAAAGGCCGGTATCATTAAACCCGGGGTGCCGGTGGTCATTGGCGAATCGAATCCGGAGACCGCCCCCATCTTCGAACAGCGCGCCCGCGAAGAACAGGCGCCCATCTCCTGGGCCGACAAACAACACCATGTGTCGGACTGGCGATACCAGCGGCATACGCTGGTGGCCGAAGTATCCCGATCGCCTGTCGCCGATGAGAAACAATATTACACCCTCGATCTCGCCGGCATCTACCAGGCCAGGAACCTGGTCACCGTGCTCGAGGCCGTTCATCAACTGAA
>DASZYU010000255.1:0-18941 GCA_035545215.1 Puia sp. | reverse complement strand
TGTCCCGCCGAAAGACCTGCAGCCCCAGCGCATACAGGTACTGACCGGCGGCCTGCTCCGCCGAAAGACCGAAATAACGGTAGAAAGCCTGGTTGGCCGTATGTATCCGAAGGTCTTCCCGTAGCACAGCGATCGGACGCCTCAGAGCGGCCACGATGGCCACCGCCGCATCGGACGATGTCCGGAGCTGGCGCACATGCGCTCGAAGACCTTCATTCAATTCGCCCAGCTCCCGGTTGCGCGCCAGCAATCCCTCTTGTATCGTGGTCAATTCCTCGTTGAAACCCTTCAGTTCCCGGTTGAGGCTACGATATTCTTCGTTCGAAGCTTGCAACTCTTCATTGGCGTGCTGAAGCGTCTCCAGCGACCTGCGGCTATCCTCATTGGCCACCAGTAACAGTCCTCTCATTTCCTGCAATTCCTTTTCGAGCGCCCGGATACGGAGGTCCTTAGCGGATGGTGCCCTGCCTGTCCCCGCTTCTCCGGGTTGAACGGCAGGCTCCGCGGCCTCCCCGGCTTCCCCGGCCTCGGCGGCCTCTTCCCGGACGATCACCAGGCGCCAGTTACTGCCGAAAGACCGTAATGGAACCATTTCAAGCGAAACTTCCCGGTCCCGCGTATCGTCGCCCAGCACGATGTTATGTCTTGTAACCGCGCGTCCTTCCCTGTCCACCAGCCCAATGAGGTCGTTGAGTTCGAATACCAGCTCGTCACGCACGATCCGGAACAAATAACGCGACGAACCGTCCCCGGTAGCCCGAAGGTAGGCGGCGGTGTTACCATAATATCGGATCACCCTGAACTGTTCGTCTACCAGGAAAGACGCCGGCACATAGCCCGATAGCAGCAGGCGGTCCGCTTCCTGTTCTTCGATACTGACCGGCGGCGCCGACCCCGGGGCTTCCACCCGGTAATTGACGGGGACAGCCCCCCGGCCATAACTGCCGGGGTAACCCCGGAGGGGAAAGAAGAGTTCGCCTGGCGGGACCGGCCCGTACTGCGTAGCGGCGACCAAGTAACCATCAGGGTTCAGCGCATAGTGAAAAAGCTGGAACGCCCTGGCACAGACGCCGGCATCCAATCCGATCAGCGCACCGGTGGCGATGAGAAGGTCGATGTGCGAGAACGGCGGGTCGCTCAGCAGATCGTGCGTGGCGAAAATGCAGCTTTCCCGTATGGACCTGACGATCTGCCACTCTTTCTCGGTCCGGATAAAGTATTTCCTGCGGCGGCCCCTGCCGAGTTGCTCCAGCTCTTCTGCGGCAAAAATGCCCTTCCTTGCATCGGCGACAGCATCGTTGTTAAACCCGGTGACGAACAATTGGAACGGCACATTCATTTGCTTTTCCCCGAACCATTCCGCTATGACCATGGCGATGGTAAAGGCCACGTGGCCGCCGGGACAATGCGGGATCCAAACACGCAGCGGCGCCGACCGGCGTCCTGATCGCAACAGCTGCGGCAACATTTGCCCGGTGAGCGCGTTCTCGAGCAGCGGATCGATAAAAAATCCGCTGACGACGGACCCCAGTTCCTCATGCAGCCGCGTCAGCTCGTCCTCATCGGACTGGATGAGGGTAGAGTACGCATCCGGGTCCGGCAGGTCATGGACGACCATTCTGCGGTGAACCCGCCGCAGGACATCGTACTGGCCGTACCTGGAATAGTCGGCGCCCTTGCGTCCGAAGAGTTGCTGATAGACCTGCGTGAGCCATGACGTCCCGCCCGGACTTTCGCGTTCTTTCTGTCCGGCCGTTTGAAAATGCCGGATCAAGCCCGCAAGCCGGGATGCGGCACGCGACGCCGGCAGGAAAAGATCCACGAGCGAAGACCGGTAGACCGGGTGGGGCGATGAAAAACGGTCCTGGTCGTCGAGCACGATGGTAAACCCGCCCTCGTCCCTGACCACGCGAAAACCCGTCAGCACGCGGCTCGCCAGGTCCGGCAACACGACCGCAATGCAATGGCCGTTGCAACCGGTGGCGACGGATGCCAGGAACTGGTCCAGGAGCCTTTCACTGCCGCCGGCCGATGGCGGCCGCTGAAGGATAAGGCGTCCCCCGACGATCTCCACCGCGCTGCCGGCGGGGATGAGGTACAGGCAATCTTTTTCCAGCAATGTGTCCTGCCCGGGTATCTTCACCGGTAGCAGCGTCGTTCTTTCGAGCATTTCCGGAAGCGGTTGCATCTTGTCGCTGGAATTCCGTCCATTCGACGAAGCGCGATACTCCATGACCAGGTAACTGGCGCCGCTGGAAAGCGGCAGCCGGTGAAAGAACTGCCCGAAGGCGGAAGGATCGCCCGCGGGTATAAGCAGCGCGACAATGGGCGGAGACCGATGCGTATCATCCGTCCGGGAAACGATCTTTAAATGGTAAGGAGTAACCTTCCTTGGTGACATGGTTCTTATTTGGGGTGAATGTCGCGTTTGCGCTTCAGATCATGGGACGGGAATGGGAAGCGGTTCAGTTAACCTATAGGGATAAGCGCCGGAAGACCTCGGCTTTGCCCGGCGGAGAGACTAAGGGGATAATTTTATGCGGATTCCAGCGGATGCACAATTTAGGGAAAAAAAACAAGTACCGGGCAGCTAAATTTTCCCGCGCCTTTCGTCGGAAGGAAAGCGTCGGGGCGGGCGCGAAGCTCGCCGAAGCCGGCGATCAGGCTGACCGGGAAGTCCAACGGATCCGGCCCCGGACATACGATCTGCGGTAGCCGGTGCCACGGTTTTGGCGGCGAAAACGGCAAATAGTACGGCAATCGAGGGCATCACGATTGCGAAGGACGGCCGGGACGGCTGCACGAGAAAACGAGCGCCTGCCACGGTTGCAGGCGGATCCCTTCGCGCGTCCAATCGAAAGTGTCGTAATTGCCGATGAGCACATCTCCCGCGGAAGGCGGCGAAAGCAACCCTTCAAACAACTGCTGTTGCGAAGAGAGGTTCAGCAGCACCGCGCAGGTCGTCCCCCGGTAGGAACGCAGGTAAGCGTGCACCGGGCTGTCATCGTCGTTCATCAGCGTATAGTCACCATGGACCAGCGCCGGCTGCTGCCGCCGCAGACGGATCAGGCGCCGCACAAAATGCAGCACCGAGGAAGGGTCCTTCTCTTCCAGCGCGCGGTTGATGGGCAGATAGTTGGGATTGACTTTCAGCCACGGCTTGCCCGTCGTGAAGCCCGCGTTGGGCGCGGCGCTCCACTGGAACGGCGTCCGGCCGTTGTCGCGGCCGGCGAGTTTTTGATCTTCCAGGAATGCGGCGGTATCGCCTCCTTGTTTTTTCAGCTGTTCGTAATGGCTGTGCGTCTCCACATCGTGATATTCTTCTATCGAGGAGAACCGGATATTGGTCATGCCGAGCTCGTCACCGTTGTAGAGGAACGGCGTCCCCCGCATCGTCAGCAGAAAAGTGAACAGCAATTTGGAAGACGGCTGCCGGAAAGCGTCCGAGTCATCGCCCCAGTGCGATACCATGCGCGGCTGGTCGTGATTGCCGAGATAGACGGTACCCCAGCCGCTGCTGCCGAAAACATTGGCCCACCGGCTGTACACTTCCTTCCAGGTCCGGCGGTTATAGCCGCCGGGGACCGGTTTCTTGAAAAGGCCGGGCACATAGCCCATGCTGACGCCCTCGAAATGGTACAGCAGGTCGATCTCCTGACGGTCTTCCGCTACGAAGTCGAGCGCCTGACGGGAACCGACCCCCGAGGCTTCGGCGATCGCCACGACGGGGTAATGAGACAGCACTTCGCGGTTCATCTCGTGCAGGTACTCGTGGAGGTGCGGCCCCGACGCGTAATAATATCCCCAATCGTTGTCGTACCGTTCTTTCAGGATGGAAGCATCAATCTGCGGAAAACACTGGTCCTTCGAGATGAATGTCAGCGCATCGAAGCGAAGACCGTCCACTCCCCTGTCCAGCCAGTAACGGAGCATCTCATACAGACGGCGGCGAACCTCCGCGTTGTCCCAGTTGAGATCGGGCTGGTCCGCCGAAAAATAATGGAGGTAATACGAATCGGTGGTTTCATTGTACGTCCAGGCGTTCGAGCCGGGGTCGAAAAAACCGCAACGCGCCGGGGGCCGGCCGCGTTCGGCGGGCCACCAGATATACCAATTGTAACAGGGATTGTCGCGCGACCGGCAGGCCTGTCGGAACCATTCGTGGCGGCTGCTGGTATGATTCAGCACCATGTCCATGATGATGCGCAGACCGCGCCCATGCAAGGCTGCGATCAGCCGGTCCAGGTCGGCCATCGTCCCGAATTCGGGCTGCACGGAGTAAAAGTCCACAACGTCGTAACCCATATCGCTGCCCGAGGAACGGAAAACGGGATTTATCCACACGGCGTCCACTCCCAGCGAGACGATATAGTCCAGACGCGAAAGGATGCCCGGCAGGTCGCCAATGCCATCGCCGTTGCTGTCCTGGAAACTGCGGGGATAGACCTGGTAGACGACGGCGCTTTTCCACCATTCGCGGGAGCTGTCCATACCCCGCACCGAAAAAAAATTATGCCAGCCGTCACTCCTGCAATGGCATCGCTGTTGCATCGCGCATGTTATGTCAGACCAACAAAAACGATGGCTATGGTGGCAGGACGGGATCATCTATCAGGTGTATCCGCGTTCCTACCAGGACAGCAACGCGGACGGGATCGGCGATCTGAAAGGGATCATCCAGCGACTGGACTACCTGAAATGGCTGGGCGTCAAAGCCGTCTGGCTATCGCCGATCTATCCTTCTCCGATGGCCGATTTCGGATACGATATCTCGGACTATACCGGCATCTGGCCCACCTTCGGTTCGATGGCGGATTTTGACGAGCTCCTCGGGCGGATACACGCGCTTGAGATGAAGCTGATCCTCGATCTCGTGCCCAACCACAGTTCGGATGAGCATCCATGGTTCCTGGAATCGAGGTCGTCGCGCGACAATCCAAAACGCGACTGGTATATCTGGAAGGATGCACAGGCCGACGGCAGTCCGCCGAACAACTGGCTGAGCGTTTTCGGAGGCAGCGCCTGGGAATGGGATCAGAAGACCGAACAATACTACTACCACGCCTTCCTCGTCAAACAGCCGGACCTCAACTGGCGAAACCCCCAGGTGGAAGAAGCGATGCACGCGGTCATGCGGTTCTGGCTCGACAAGGGCGTGGACGGTTTCCGGGTCGACGCGATGTGGCACATGGTCAAGGACCTCCAGTGGCGCGATAATCCGCGCAACCCGGATTACAAGGAATGGATGAGCACCTATGAGCAGTTGTTGCCGGTGTACTCGACCGACCAGCCGGAGATGCACGGCATCGTTGCGCGCATGCGCAAGGTGCTCGACGAATACAACGAGCGGCTGATGATCGCGGAGATCTACCTGCCCGTGCACCGGCTCGTGGCCTACTACGGTTCGCATGACAAGGAGGCGCACCTGCCGTTCAATTTCATGTTGATCAGCCTGCCCTGGGACTCGCGTCTCATCGCTGCCAGCATCGACGAATACGAAGGGGCGCTGCCCGAGGGCGACTGGCCCAATTGGGTAGTCGGCAATCACGACCAGCCGAGGATCAGCAGCCGGATAGGGATCCAACAGACCAAGGTTGCGGCAATCCTGCTCCTGACCCTCCGCGGCACGCCGACGTTGTACTATGGCGATGAGATCGGCATGCGCGATGTTCCCATCCCCGCCGACGAGATCCGCGACCCGCAGGGCCTCAACATGCCGGGCAAGAACCTCAGCCGCGACCCCGAACGCACGCCGATGATGTGGGACAATTCGGCAAATGCCGGTTTCACGACCGGAGACCCCTGGCTGCGCGTGGATCGCAGCTACCGCCGCAGGAATGTCGCCATGCAAAAGGACGATCCAATGTCCCACCTTTTGCTCTACCGGCGGCTGATCGAACTGCGGCAGCGGGAGCCTTCGCTGATGACCGGCGCCTATCGTCCCGTCTGTTCGGACCACCAGCTGATCGCATACATCCGCCATGCCGAAGGTCACGCCGCTTTCCTGGTCGTCCTGAACCTGACACACCGTCCCTGTTACTTCACACCTCCGACGATCCGGTTCTCGGGCGTCGTCGTGATCGACACGCTGCCCGAACAGGAACGGGCCACCGTCAAAGATACCATCGACCTTTTCGGAGACGAAGCGCTGGTCGTCCGGCTGGACGACTGGCAGCCGGTCTCCTCTCACGTTCCGGCGCATGAATAATACATCCGACCATACCGTACCCGTCTATCCGCAATGCACACCCGAAGGCTGCCTGTTCCGCGTCTGGGCCCCCGAGAGGAAGCAAATGCAGCTCGAACTGGTCGGCACGGCGCAGCGCGATCCCTCGCGCGACGATCGGACGGAAGCCCCTGTCCGCCTGCCCATGACGAAGGACAGCGAAGGCTTTTTTTCCCTCGAAGCGCGCGGCGTCCTTGCGGGGCAGCGGTATTACTACTATTTCCCGGAGACGGACAAACGCTACCCGGACCCCGCCTCGTGCTGGCAGCCCGAAGGGATCCACGGTCCGTCGGCGGTGGTCGATCACGAAGCCTTCCGGTGGTCCGACGAGCGATGGAAAGGCCGGCCGTTCGGCGAACTCGTCTTCTATGAACTGCACGTCGGTGCGTTCACGCCGGAAGGGACCTTCGACGCGGTCATCCCGCGGCTCGACGAACTGGCGGCGACGGGAATCACAGCCATCGAGCTCATGCCGGCCGCGCAATGTCCGGGCACGCGCAATTGGGGTTACGACGGCGTTTTCCTCTACGCTGTACAAAATAACTATGGCGGTCCCGAAGGCCTGCGCCGGCTCGTGGATGCCTGTCACGCGCGCGGCATCGCGGTTTTTCTCGACGTTGTCTACAACCACGTCGGTGTTGAAGGCAACTGCCTGGCCGCCTACGGCCCCTATTTTTCCGACAAATACAGGACACCGTGGGGCGAGGCGATGAATTTCGACGGGGCCTGGTCCGACGGCGTTCGGGATTTCATCACCGGGAATGCGCTGCACTGGGCGCAGGCTTATCACATCGACGGCCTGCGGCTCGACGCCATCCACGAGATCTATGACCGCAATGCGGTCCGCATCTGGGACGAGCTGTATGCGGCGGTGAAGACCTGGGAACAACAGTCCGGCAGGCGGTTCTGGCTGGTGGCGGAGTCGGATGGCAACGATCCGCGGGTCGTACGGCCGCCCGCGGCGGGCGGGCTCGGTTTCGACGGGCAATGGCTCGACGATTTTCATCATGCGCTGTATGTCCTGCTCGATCCGGACGGATGGAATCATTACCGCGACTTCGGGTCGATCGAACAGCTGGCGAAAGCCTGGACCGAAGGGTTCGTCCACAGCGGCGAATACGTCCGGTTCCGTCACCGGAGACACGGGGCCTCTTCCGCGGGCATCGATGGCGGGCATTTCATCGTCTTCAACCAGAACCACGACCTGCCCGGCAACCGGCCGGACGGCAAGCGGCTGTCACAGCTGGCAGGCCTATCCGCACTCAAGGTGGCGGCAGCGTCGGTGCTGCTGTCGCCCTATGTGCCGATGCTGTTCATGGGCGAAGAATACGGCGAGGACGCGCCCTTTTATTTCTTCTCCGACTACCGCGACCCCGGGACGGTCAGGCAGTTGCAGGAGGGCCGTCGCCAGCAGTTTGCTTCCTTCGACTGGAAAGACGATCCGCGCGATCCGCAGGACGAGTCGGTATTCCGCGACTCGCGGCTCCGGTGGGAAAAACGCCTTTCGGGCCATCACGCGGTGCTGCTCGACTGGCACCGCCGGCTGCTGGCGCTGCGGCGCGAACACCCGGTACTGTCCGACCTGTCGAAAAAAGGACTGCGCGCCGACGTGAACGGCCCGCGGGGGCTTTCGGTATACCGCTATACTCCGCTGCGCGATCGTTTCGTCACCTGTCTTTTCAATTTCTCTTTCGATGCGCCGCTGGCTTTCAATCTCGGTTATGCCTCGGCGGAAGAAGGCGGCGACTGGAAACTGGTGCTTTCTTCGGCGGAGAGTGTGCCCCCGGCCGCAGCCTCCTGCGGAACGATCCTGGTGCCGCCGATGAGTGTGGCGGTATACGAACGCGACAACACCGGCCTTTCCCGCGGGACGAAGAAATGACGGAGCCCCGATCACGGTTTCTTTGCCTGGTCCCCGGCGGGTACCTCATCCGCGCGACGGCTGCGCGGCGCCTGGAGCAGGATCACCGACCGGTCGCCGGCCCTGACGACCTCCCCGGGCCGGTAGTTGACCTTCCGCTCGGTGGCGGGCACGGTGGTGTCCCAGAGTTTTTTCCAACCCGAGCCATATTTTTCAGGCGGCAGTTTGAAGTCCAACGGCCCGGCGTGCCCGTTGAAGATCATGTAAAAGCTGTCGTCGACGATCGGGCGACCGAAATCATCGACCGCGTGAAGGCCGTCGCCGTTCAGAAAGACGCCCAGCGATTTGGCGAACCCTTCGTTCCAGTCGCCTTCGGTCATCTCGGTCCCATCCGGTTTGAGCCACGCGATATCGGTGAGACCCGACGCGCGCACCTGTCTGCCCTTGAACCACATCTTGCGCGAGAAAGCATGATGGTTCCGGCGAAGCCTGATCAGTTGGGAAGTGAATTGGATGAGATCCTGGTCGGCGTTCTCCCAGTCGAGCCACGAGATATTGTTGTCCTGACAATAGGCGTTGTTGTTCCCATGCTGGGTATGGCCCATTTCGTCGCCGGAAAGCAACATCGGTACGCCTTGCGAAAGGAACAGCGTCGCCAGGAAATTACGCCGCTGCCGCGCGCGCAACGCGTTGATGCCCGCATCCTCCGTGGGCCCTTCGGCGCCGCAGTTCCACGACCGGTTGTCCTGGTGGCCGTCCTGGTTGTCCTCCTTGTTGGCCTCGTTGTGCCGGTCGTTATAGGAGACCAGGTCGTTGAGCGTAAAGCCGTCGTGCGCGGTGATGAAATTGATGCTGGCCGTAGGGTTCCGGTTGTCGTTCTTGTACAGGTCCGAGCTGCCGGTGAAACGTTCGGCGAATTCGCCGAGCATCGAGTCGGCGCCGCGCCAGTAGTCGCGCATGCAATCGCGGTATTTGCCGTTCCATTCCGCCCACCCGGGGGGGAACTGTCCCACCTGATAGCCGCCCTCGCCGACATCCCAGGGTTCGGCGATGAGCTTCACCTGCGAGATGACGGGGTCCTGGTAGATGAGACTGAAGAACGCGCTCAGCCGGTTGACGTCATGCAGCTCGCGCGCGAGCGCCGAGGCCAGGTCGAAACGGAAACCGTCGACATGCATTTCCGTCACCCAATACCGGAGGCTATCCATGATCAGCATGAGCACGTTGGGCAGACGCGCATTGAGCGTATTGCCCGTGCCCGTATAGTCGTAATAAAACCGCCTGTCATCCGCCAGGCGGTAGTATTCGCTGTTGTCGATCCCTTTGTAGGCCAGCGTGGGGCCCATCTGGTTGCCTTCGGCGGTATGGTTATAGACCACGTCGAGGATGACCTCGATGCCGGCCTTGTGCAGCGATTTGACCATGTGCTTGAATTCCCTCACCTGTCCTCCCAGCTCTTTGCCGCTGTAAAAACGGAGACCGGGTGCGAAGAAACCGATGCTGTTGTAACCCCAGTAGTTGGTCAGCCCCTTGTCGATCAGGTGCCGCTCGGGTATGCTCTGGTGCACCGGCATCAGTTCGACGGCGGTAATGCCCAGCTTTTTCAGGTAGCCGATGACCGACGGGTTCGCCAACGCGGCGTAGGTACCCCTGATCTCTTCGGGAATGCCGGGGAAACACCTGGTGAAACCTTTTACGTGGGTTTCGTAGATGACCGAATTGAAGTAAGCCACTTTCGGAGGACGGTCCCCCGCCCAGTCGAACCGGTGGTCGATGACGACCGATTTGGGCGCGGCGGCGGCGTTGTCGCGGTCGTCCCGTGTCAGGTCGTCCTGGCCCACGATGTAGCCGAAGAGCGTGTCGTCCCACTCGCCGATGTTGCAGAACGCGCGCGCATACGGGTCGAGCAGGACCTTGGCTGGGTTGAAGCGGTGGCCATTCGAAGGTTCGTACGGCCCGTGCACACGATAACCATACAACTGTCCCGGCTTCATATCGGGCACATAGACGTGCCAGACGTCGTGCGTTCGTTCCGTCAACCGGATCGTCCCGGTCGCCTTAGCGTCGTTGTCGGTTGCGAACAAGCACAGGTCGACTCCCGTGGCATTGTGTGAATAAAGCGCGAAATTGACGCCCTTCCCGTCCCAGTACGAGCCGAGCGGATAGGGGTTACCCGGATAAACTCTCATGAAATGATTATTGGTTTTGGTGAGGATTTTTTTCCTCAGAGCTCGAATGTCAGTTGTTGGTCATGACCCTTTTCGGGTATCTGGCGGATGAAATTATCGTAACCTGCCTCGTTCTCGTGACTGCTGTAGGCGCCATAGGCGTCGAGACTGTAGCCGACCAGTCCATCACTGGCCCGGATGATGTAAATGATCTCCATATCGGAGGGATTGCTGACCCCTTCGAACCGGTAGGTTTTTAATATTTCCAGCTCTTCCGGGCAATAAAACCGTCCCTTGCCCGCCGTGAAGCCCTGTGGGGTCCAGCGAAACTCGTTGCCCGCATCGTTCTGCCGCAGTCTTTCGATCACCTGCGAAGAAGTGGTTACCATGCTATCGGGTGCATTCATCATATGACGGTAGTTTGAATCATTCAGTTCAAATGTCATACCGCGCGGGCGTCGCAGCCCGGCAACCCGCCTGCCGGGTCTCATTCGAACCATTCGATGATGCAGGCGCCGATCGCGTCGATGAGGCGCTGGTCCTCGAGGAGGTCCATTTTCCAGCCCGATGCGCCGTACCGGATGATCCCAAGCGTCTCGTTGTTGAGCGTGACGTCCAGTTCGTAACAGAATCCTTTCGCGCAGGTCTGCGGGACGGGCACGCCCTCGCCCTTGAATTTTTTACCCTTGTACCCGAATTCGATGGGGATGGGCTTTTTCTCGAGCTGTCCGACGAATTCTTTCAGGAAGGCGATGAGATGTTTTCGCTGCGTCGGTCCGGAGACGCTCCACTTCCCTTTGTCCGCCCGTTTGTGTGCCAGCTTGAACTTCAACCCGGTCATTTTGGTGTCGTAGTCGTTGGCATTGAGCTTGACGGCGGTCTCGTCTCCTTCCAGTCCCCGGCATCGTAGTTCCAGTGATGCCCGCGGCCGATCTGAACGCCGGTGTACAATTTCCCGTTGAACGATTTGAATTTATTGAAAGACGCCGAGAGGTCCTTCGCGGCGGTCTTTTTCTTCGGGGATGTGCCGCGTGGGGCCTTTCTTACCGGCGTTACAGCCATAAGCATACAAATTTTACCGGTCACCCGCAGAAATTTCCGTGCCACCGATGGCATAATATTTTCGGCGCAACCGCAAAGGATCATAAAAAACCACCATAGTATGAGACAATCATCGACATCCACCAGAGGCCGGAAAGCCAACAAGTCAGATCGCTCCCAGAAGACAGCCGCCGGCAACAAACGGTCGACGGCCCGGACGCAGTCCGCCGCCAGGAGCAACGAGAAAAGCAACAGTCTTTCCTCCGCGAGCGCCAGGGGGAACAAACCCGCCGCTTCCCGACGGTCTTCGGGTGAAGCGTCGGAAGGTGGGCAGCACTACTTCGAAAAATTCTTCAACGACCAGTTGAAGGACATCTACTACGCGGAGCAGAAGCTGGTACAGGCCCTCGGCAATATGCGCGACGCCGCAACCACCGAAGAGTTGCAGGAAGCTTTCGAAGACCACATGCACCTGACCGAACGTCATTGCAGACGGCTGGAAAAGGTATTTGCGTCGATGGGCATGCGGCCGGAAGGCAAGCGTTGCGAAGCCATCGAGGGCATCGTCCGGGAAGTGGAAACGATCATCGGCGAAACGCAGGAAGGCACCATGACGCGCGACGCAGCGCTGATCATGGGTGCGCAAAAAGTGGAGCACTATGAGATAGCGACCTATGGCGGCCTGGTGACCATGGCCATCACAATGGGTATGTACGAACAGGCCGATCTGTTGGACAAGACGCTTGTCGAGGAGGAACAAACCGACTTCCTGCTGACCGACATTGCCGAGAATTACATCAACATCGTGGCCGAGCTCGAGGGACAAGAGGCCGGGGAAGAAGAAGAGCACGAAGGAGAGGGCAGTGAATACGAGACCGGCGAAGAAGGAGGCAGGCCGGACGAGCAAGAAGAACAATTGGCTCAATGATCTATACGTAACCGGAGACCTGCGCAAGCCGCAGGTCTCTTCAATCAGACACGATGGCAACGAAAAAATGGTCCGCGGACGTCACGAAACACAGCAATGCGCTCGATCTCAAAAAAGGGGTGTTCAATTCGGGCAGTCCGCAAAAGGTAGCCCATTCGCTCGAACGGTCGGCCGCCGCCAGCCGCCGGAAAAAAGGCACGGCCTACCAGTCGGCGATGTCGATGCTCAGCTTTTACATCAACCGCGCCGGGAAGAACCTTCCGGCTTCGAAAAAGAAGGTGCTGGAAAAAGCAAAGGAGATCCTGAAGGAGGATCATGCGCGCGAGCGGCAGAAAGCGCCGGCCAAAAAGTCGGGCGCCCGCAAGACGAAACCTGCCGCCAAACGCACCCGTTCTCACGTAAAGAAGGTGAAATAAAGCAGCCCCGCTGCCGCGGCGGTCATCAGGATCAGCGTCAGAAAGCCCAGACAGTTGGAGAGCACGCTGTTCGTGTATTTTCCCATGATCGTTTTGTTGTTGCCGATGTGCAGGATGACGGCGATGAGGACCGGGCTCGTGATCCCGTACAGGATAGCGGTATAAATGAGCGCGTCTACCGCCGAAACGCCGAAGAACTGCAGACACAGGCCCGCGACCAGGCTCACGATAATGACCGCATAGAACCGGCGGGCCTCGTTGAACTTTTTATCCAGACCCATCGAGAACTGGAAGGTCTCGGCGAGCATATATGAAACGCTGCCGGCCAGGACCGGTATGCACAAGAAGCCGGTGCCGATGACACCGATCGTGAACAGCGCGTAGCTCACCTTGCCTGCCAGCGGTTTAAGCGCGCTCGCGGCCTGTTCGACCGTGGCGATCTGTTTTATTCCCGCGCTGTTGAGCACGGCCGCCGCCGTCAGAATGATAAAGAACGTGACCAGGTTCGAGAACAGCATGCCGACATTGACGTCGCTGCGCATATCTTCCAGGATCCGTTTGTCGACATAAACGCCCTTCCGGCGGGTTTGCCCGCCGGGATGTGTGGCGGGGTGCCCGGAATCGTCGGACGTTGACGCTGCTCGTTTGCCCTGTGCCGCACCGGCGTGCGCGCCGGCGGCTTCCGCGACGGCTTGTTTTGCAGGTCTCCTGTTGCGCCGCGGTCTTCCGGCTTTCGCCGGCCGCCCTCCTTTCGGGCCGTTGTGCTCCAGGTCTTCCACTTCCATCGTCGCCTGCCAGAAAAACAGATAAGGGGAGATGGTCGTTCCGAGAATGGCCACCAGGATGCTCAGGAACTCCTTGTTCATGTGCACCGTCGGGACCACCGTGCGATGCAGCACGCTCTTCCAGTCGGGATGTACGAGGAAGGGCACGATGAGGTAGGTCAGCAGGGCCAGGCAGAGCCATTTCAGCATTCCGGCCATTTTCTGATAGGGATACCGGATGATCATGAACAGCAGCAGGCCGGTGAAAAGGATGCTGAAGGTAAAAGCGGGGATACCGGGCACCAGCAGGTGAGCCACCGCCCCCATACTCTGGATATCTGCCCCGATGTTCAGTATCGTCGCGGGAAAGCAGAACAGGATCATGGAATACAGCACCCATTTCGGATAATGCATCCGGAGCGTGCCGGTCAGTCCCTGGCTCGTGACCAGCCCGATCCGAGCGGCCATGCCCTGCATGGTGGCCATCAAAGGAAAGGTGATCAGCGCCGTCCAAAGCGTCGCCAGCCCGAATTGCGAACCGGCTTGCGTATAAGTGACGATTCCTGAAGGGTCGTCATCGCTGGCGCCCGTAATGAGACCGGGACCCATGACCCGCGTCCAGCGGCGAAGACGAGTCAAAATACCCGGCCGCGGGCGCCGTTTTGCCGGAGAGGGGTTAATGGGGGGAAGCATCAGTATTCGTCGAGATTAATGTTCTTGTTTTGATTGTCGTTGTATTGGCTGTCCAGGTTGTACGCGGCGCTGATCAGCCCCAGGTGCGTAAATGCCTGTGGAAAATTCCCGAGATGCTCGCCTTCGAAACCGAGCTGTTCGGCATACAGACCGAGGTGATTGGCATACCCGAGCATCTTTTCGAACAGGAAGCGAGCCTTGTCCAATTGCCCCGAGCGTGACAGACACTCGACGTACCAGAAACTGCACATGGAAAAAGCGCCTTCCCTGCCGACGATCCCATCCGGCGCGGCCGCGCCCGGCCGATACCGGTAGACGAGCGCATCCGTGACGAGTTCGTCCTCGATGGCCTTCATCGACGAAAGCCACCGCGGGTCCTTCGGGCTGATAAACCGGAACAGGACCATCAACAGGCTCGAGGCATCCACCGTCGAGGCACCCGGGTATTGCATGAAGGCCTGTCTTTTCCCATCCCAAAAATCCTTATAGATACTTTCGTATATCCTGTCCCGTTGTTTCTTCCACGTCTCGCCGATAGGGAATGAGCGCGTTTCCGCGATCCGGATCGCCCTGTCGAGCGCGACCCAGCAACCCAGCCGGGAATTGAGAAAGAACTTCTTTCCGCCCCTTACCTCCCAGATGCCGTCGTCGGGCTGCTCCCAGTTCCGGCTCAGCCAATCCATCTGCCGGGCCAGGTCCTTCCAGAAATCGTAAGAGATGGGCTCGCCGTACTTATTGTACAAATATACCGAATCCATCAGCTCGCCATAGATATCCAGCTGTAGCTGGCCATATGCGTCGTTGCCGACCCGGACGGGGGAGCTGCATTTGTATCCTTCGAAATGGTCGAGCACGTGTTCCTTCAACTGGCGTTTGCCGTCAATTGAGTACATGATGCCCAGGCGTTCGTCCTCTTTCATCGAGCGGAACGTTCCTTCCAGCCAGTTCATGAAGCGGCCGGCTTCCTTCGAATAGCCCAGGCGGATCAGCGTATAAACGGTGAAGGAAGCGTCGCGTATCCACGTGTACCGGTAGTCCCAGTTGCGCTGCCCCCCGATGGACTCCGGCAGACTGAACGTGGGCGCGGCGATGATCGATCCATACCGGCTGCTGGCCAGCAGCTTGAGGACCAGGCAGGACCGGTTGACGATATCCATCCAGCGGCCGCGGTACGTGCTGCGGCCTATCCAATCCTTCCAGTAATTGACGGTACGGAAAAGCGTATCCGTTACCAGATCGCTGAGATCATCTACGCCGGAGGATTTGTTTTCGGCGATCTCGAGGATAAAGTCGGCTGTGCTGCCCGCCGCCAGATTGAACTCCGCCACGACGTCTCCGTCTTCTATGCGAACAGGGACCCCGGTCTTCAGCCGGATCGAGCCGCTGCCGGAATGGAACAATACCTCCCCCGGACCGATCTGTTCGGCGGTGTGGCGGTCGCGGCCGTAGTTAAAACGCGGACGGCATTCCAACCGGTATTCGGGCTCTCCGCGGATGCTCGTGACCCGACGGATCAGCCGTTTCTCCTCCATATGCCCGACCGGCATGAAATCCGTGATCTCTCCCACCCCATCGGGGGACAGGAACCGCGTCAGCAGGACGTTGGTATCGGGCATGTACAGTTGCTTGGTCTTCATTTCGCTGAACCGGGGGCTCAGACAATAGAATCCTCCTTTTTTATCATCGAGCAAACGGGCAAAGATGCTGGGTGAATCGTATCGCGGAAAACAGAAGAAATCGATGGAGCCATTCAGACCGACCAGCGCAATGGTATGGAGGTCGCCTACGATGCCGTAATTTTCGATGGGTTGATAGCTCACTCAGGGAGTTTATAGGGGGTCGAGCAAAAACCGCGCCCATGCCCTCAGGCGAGTTGTTCGGTGAACTGCAGCCCCGACAGGAATACCCGGCCGACGCCCTTGCGTTGGATCAGCACCTTAAAGCTATTGCCCATTTGCACCAGCAGCGTATACAACTGGCGCAACAACGCCTGGCGGGCTTCGCCGTCAGGGACGGCCCCGGCAGCCTCTGCCGACCTTTCCCATTCCTGCAACCGCCGGTTCAGGCCGAGCCCCTGGAGAAAACGCGCCTGGCTCGTGTAACCGCAATACCCGAGGCCTTCGCGCCGGCCCCAAAGATCGAGCGCGGAGAAATTGACGTGGGTGGTGATGTCCTGTTCGCCGATGAACAGATAAGGGTCATGGTTGATGGCATGCCGGTGATAACAGGTCAGCGTGCCCGCCTTGTCCCGGTAGAGTGCAGAAGAAGAATTTCCGTAATCGATCGTCAGGACAAATCCTTTCACCAGCGCCGCGGACGCCCGGCGGATCCATTGCGTCGCCTCGAGATTGATCTCGGCGCGGAAACCACGCGGCAAGGTTACCCCCAACTGCCGCAAATAATCCTGCAGTTCGGCCCCCGCCGGCCGAAAGATCTCGGTAAAGCCGTTGGCATAGTCCACGAAGATCTCCATGAGCCGGTCTTCCATCAGGACCCGGTGGACCGCGAAATTGTCAATCAGTTCGTTCGAAAGGATACAGCCCGTCACGGGGTCCAGCGCCCCCAAATCCGGCGCCCACCGGACCTTGTCGAGCAACCCTTTCGACGAGAGCAGGCATTTTTCTTTTTCGCGCATCCCCGGGCTTTTTTCGATCAAAACGTACTCCATGTGGTCAAAAAGCGTCTTGTTCTGCTGCAACCGTCCGAGGATATCGGCGCAGAGCAGACCCGTGCCCGGGCCGCATTCGACTACCGTAAAGGGGGCGGGCGAGCCCAATACCGCCCACATTTCCTCCAGCTGGCCGCCGATCATGTCGCCGAAAAGATGCGTGAGATAGGGACTGGTATAAAAATCTCCGGACCGTCCTGTTCTTTCTCTGGATGATGTATAATACCCCTCTCCCGGGTGGTACAGCGCCATTTCCATGAAATCGCGAAACGATAAAGGGCCCTGCCGGTGGATAACATCGGCGATAATTTCGGGAAGAGGCATGACAATTGAGGGTTTTCAGGTGACTAAAATCAATTGTTATGCCTGAAACCACTATGGCCAATCCGACGCCGGCAACCGCCAAAGACCTCGAACGCCTGTGCATCGATACGGTGAGGGTCCTTTCCGCGGACGCGGTGCAAAAAGCCAACTCGGGTCACCCCGGAACGCCGATGGCTACGGCGCCGATGGGATACGTTCTATGGACGAAGAACATGCGCTACAATCCCAATGACCCGGCCTGGCCGAACAGGGACCGGTTCATCCTCTCGGCGGGTCACGCCTGCATGCTTCAATACAGCTATCTTTACCTGACGGGTTACACGCTCACGCTCGACGACATCAAAAATTTCCGGCAGCTGCACAGCAAGACGCCCGGGCACCCGGAATACGGGCTGACGCCCGGCATCGAGATCACCACCGGGCCGCTGGGCCAGGGATTCGCCAATGGCGTCGGGATGGCCATCGCGCAGAAACACCTTGCGGCGCGGTACAATAAACCCGGCTTCGAATTGTTCGACTACACGATCTACGCGATCTGCAGCGACGGCGACATGATGGAGGGCGTCAGCTCCGAAGCCGCCTCCATCGCGGGCCACCTGGGTCTCGGCAATATCGTCTACCTGTACGACGACAACCACATCTCCATAGAGGGCGATACGAATATCACGTTCAGCGAAAACGTCTGCGAACGCTTCGAAGCCTACGGCTGGCAGGTGCAATCGGTGGACGACGGCAACGATACCGCGGCGATCGACCGTGCGGTCAGGGCGGCGCGCGAAGAACGTTCGCGTCCCTCGCTGATCCGGGTGCGCACGCATATCGCCTATGGCAGCCCGAACAAAGTGGATACGGCCGGGGCGCATGGTTCCCCGCTCGGCGCCGACGAGGTGAAAAAAGTGAAGGAATTCTTCGGTTTCGATCCGGAAAGGTCGTTCGTCGTGCCCGGGGAAGTGCTGGACTTTTACCGGGCTGCGGGTCAACGGGCCGCCTCCGGCTGTCAGGAATGGAAGACGATGTTCGAATCGTACAAACAGCAATATCCCGAACTCGCGGCGGAATATGAGATGGCGACGCAGGACCGGCTGCCGCAGGGGTGGGAAAAGAAGATACCTTCCTTCCGCGCGGCCGACGGCAAAGAAGGGCGGCTTTCGACGCGCGTGGCCGCCGGAAAAACGCTCAATGCCATCGCGGGGCTCGTGCCCCGGTTGCTGGGCGGGGCCGCCGATCTGGCGCCAAGCACGGAAACACATCTCAAGGACTTTCCCTCTTTCGGGCCAAAGACGCCCGAAGGCCGCAATTTTCACTTCGGGGTGCGGGAACACGCGATGGGTGCGATCCTGAACGGGATGGCCGTAACCAAGGGCCTGATCCCTTATGGGGCGACCTTCCTCATCTTTTCAGACTATATGCGTCCGCCGATCCGGCTGGCGGCGATCATGAAGATCAAGCCCATTTACATCTACACGCACGACAGCATCGGTCTCGGCGAGGACGGCACCACGCACCAGCCGATCGAGCAGCTCGCCGGGTTGCGAAGCATTCCCAACATGACGGTCATCCGGCCCGCTGATGCCAACGAGACGGCGCAGGCCTGGAAGGCGGCTCTCCTCCACAAAGGGGGGCCCGTCGCGCTCATCCTTACCCGTCAGAACGTTGCGATCATCGAGGCGGGCAACTACCGGACCACCGGCGACCTGGGCAAAGGAGCCTATATCCTTTCGGAACCAGACCGCGCGCCTGAATTGATCCTGATCGCTTCGGGGTCGGAAGTGGAGCTCATCCTCCAGGCACAGCTCAAACTGAAAGAGAACGGCATCGCGGCGCGCGTCGTCAGCATGCCTTCGTGGGAATT
>DASZYU010000254.1:0-3676 GCA_035545215.1 Puia sp. | reverse complement strand
GGTTGGGGGATAAGACGATCGATTGGCCGGCGGGGCCGGGCGACGAGGCTATCGGTTATTATAAGAAAGTATTCGACGGGCCGTTTGTGAGTCCTTCGATGGGAAACATCACGGTGACCATGAAAACTGTTGGCGGTGGTCGTGCGGGTGCTGCAGCGGGCCGTGGTCGTGCGGGTGCGGCGGGCGGTGGTCGTGCGGGTGCTGCAGCGGGCGGTGGTCGTGCGGGTGCGGCGGGCGGAGGTGCGGGTGCTGCAGGCGGTGGTCGTGCGGGTGCGGCGGGCGGCGGGTCGCCCGCCTGGGGAGCGGTCTACTGGCAATATTTCGATATGCTCGACAGGATCACGTCGCCGGGAACCGGAAAAACGGCGATCGGCGTGAGCAAAAAACTGTTCGTGCGGCGGGATACGGACCACGGCGCCCTTTTGGAGCCGCTGGCTGATAATGGTGAGCTGAAGCCCGGCGACCGGATCGTCGCACGGATCGTCGTGCGTGCCGACAGGGACATGGAATACGTGCACCTGAAAGATATGCGGGCTGCCTGTCTGGAACCGGTGGATGTGCTGAGCCGGTACAAATGGCAGGACGGATTGGGGTATTATGAAAGCACCCGGGACGCCAGCACGGATTTCTTTTTCGATGTCCTGCCGCGCGGGACCCATGTGCTGGAGTACGAACTGCTGGCCGGGCAGTCCGGCAACTTCAGCAATGGCATCACGACCATCGAATGTTTGTATGCACCGGAATTTGCGTATCATAGCGAAGGCATACGGATGAGCGTAGAGCCGGCAGACTGAGTGGGAAGAACGGCCTGCCGACTAAGTGGGAAGAACGGCCTGCCGGTAAGGCGAATGAAAAGAATGACCAGCCATCGGGCGAAGTAATGAGACAACAAACAGACATATTGATCATCGGTCAGGGCATTTGCGGAACCTTCCTGAGCATCGGTCTCGAACGCGCGGGCATCCCGCATATCGTGCTGGACGACAAACGTCCCCATAGCGCCAGCCGGACGGCAGCCGGGCTGATCAACCCGGTAACGGGAAGAAGGATGGTCACCACGTGGATGATCGGCGAATTGATGGCTTTTGCGCGCGAAGCATACGGGCGGCTGGAGGAGCTGCTTGGTTCGGCTTTTTTCGAGCCCGCCGGTATCACGGATTTTTTCCCCACTGCGCAGATGCGGCTCGCTTTTTTGCAACGGCTCGAAGAAGATGCCCCCTACCTCCGGCTGCCGTCGGACGAACATGTGTGGGATCCGGTCTTCCGCCCGGATCTCGGTTTTGGCCTGATCAGCCCCTGTTACCTGGTCGATGTGCCGGGATTGCTGGACGCCGCGCGCGCGAGGATGGTAAACAACGGCCGCTTGCGCGAGGAACGTTTCGAACGCGAAGAATTGGTGGTGGTGTCCCCGGACCTGGTGCTGTATAAGGATATCGAAGCGCGAAAGATCGTGTTTTGCGATGGCATCGAAGGCTTTTCGGGTCCCTGGTTCTCGCGGCTGCCCTTTGCTCCCAACAAAGGCGAAGCGTTGATCGTTGCCATCGACGGATTCGATCCGGATGAGCAGGGCGCTGAAAAAAGCGTATTCAAAAAAGGCATTACGCTCGTGCCCTGGCGGGAAGGAACGTTTTGGGTGGGTTCCTCCTATGAGTGGGCTTTTGGCCATGCGGAACCGACGGATGCTTTCCGCCACCGGACGGAAACACAGCTGCGGGAATGGCTGCGGCTGCCCTTCAGAACGCTCGAACACCTGGCGTCGGTGCGGCCCGCAACGTTGGAGAGGCGTCCTTTTGTGGGCTTTCACCCGGTGCAGCCGGCAGTGGGCATCCTGAACGGGATGGGGACGAAAGGGTGTTCGCTGGCGCCGTATTTCGCGGACCAGCTGGTACGCCATATCGCGAACGGGCATCCGTTGTTACCCGAGGCGGACGTACGGAGGTTCAGCAAGCTGTTGGCAAAGACAGGTAGATAGCGAACACATCGGAGACAGCCAGGCCGGCGACCTGCGACGCGGATGCCTAGGCGCCGATCGCTTCGGCGAGTTCTGCCCGTTGGGCGATCCCGGCCGTCTCGGTGACAGTTGCCCGCTCTTCGAGCTCTGCGGCGGTCTTTTGAGCGTTATGCCCGGAGCGAAGCAGGATGGTCGTGCTGCCGGAAAGACAGGCCAGGGGGTCCTGGTTGAGAACGGTGGACATCGCCCTGTAGAGCTCGGGCAGCTCGTGACGGAACTGTACCGAACCTTCGAAGAAGATCTCCACGGCCACCGCCCAAAACTCGTGGTAGTTGGTAGCAGCATAGTCCCCCAGCAGATTTTTGGCGCCGTTCTGCATGGCAGTGAAGATGGGGCGGGCGACTTTTGAGAAATTGGGGAATTCCTTTTTAAAGTGCTTGTCTTCCTCGGTGCGGGTAATGAAGTTGACGTAGGCAAGGGCATGGGCCATTTCGTGGAGGCCGACATTGCAATTGGCGGTCTGGCCGGAGATGCCCCGCATGAAGTTGTCCCAGGAGAGATAGATGCCGGTCTGATCCACATGCCCCATGAACGGGCGCGAATAGAAGCCGTAATGGTAATCATCCCTCAGGATGAAGATATCGTCGAAATAATTGAGTTTAAACTTTTCCAGGCCGAACGTCAACTGAACTGCCGCGGCGCTGACGAGGATCGGCATTTCGGCGGTCTGTTCGACCTCGATATAATGGAAGTTCTTGGAGTGTTGAAACACGTAGGTCCGGAACAGGAATTTCCGCTGTTCTTCGAGACCCAGGCGGGTATAATACCGGAAGTGACGGGACACGACGGCGTGATAAAAGGTCTCGCTGGCAATAAAACGTTTGAACTGATGGCGGGTGTAAAGCCGCTGAACAAGCACAGTTACCGGACGATTAAGAAGCAAGATGCCCAATACCAATGAAAAGATGACAACGATTTCCATAAGGTTCATTTTTCTTTGTAGTTCAAGAAATGATAGCTTACGACCAGGTCTTACATTGGCTTGGATACGGTACTTTGGCTTTCAATATTAGAGTGGAAAACCGATACGTGGGTTTAATCAAGAGGAATGAATCGTACGGATAGGAAGACAAAGTAAAAAGAATTCACGAAAAAGTAAAGAGCTGGGGGTAAGTTTTTATCAGTCGCTCACGCAAATCGTTGAGTATCATAGTACAGCGGAAGCAAGGGGAATGGCGGCAATATCCGACGTCAGCAGTTTGTCGGCAGTGAGCGGGTCCTGGTTGAGCAGGATGCAAAGCGCCGAATAGAGTTCGGGCAGTTGCTTTTTCAAGGCGTTCGATCGTTCGAAGAAGGTTTCGACACATACGGCCCAAAATTCATGGTAATTGGTGGCGGCGTAGGGGTCGAGCAGCGTCAGTTCACCGGCTTGCATACGTTCGAAGATGGGGCGAGCGACGGCGGAGAACCCGGTGAAATGTTCGTGAAAGGTGTTGTCGCGGCCTTCCTGGACCGTAAAGTTGACGTAGGTAAGGGCATGAGCCATCTCGTGGAGCCCGACATTCTGCCCGTCGGAATAATCGGTGTATTCGCGGAAAAAATGGTTCCATGAAAAATAGATGCCGTCTTCGGCAACGTGGCCTTCGAAGGGCTGGTTGTAGAGCCCGTAGCGATAGCGGTCTTTCAGGATATGGATGGTCCTGAAATGGTCGAGCAGGTAGTGTT
>DASZYU010000253.1:0-7307 GCA_035545215.1 Puia sp. | reverse complement strand
CGGCCCTTCGATAGATGTCGTGCAGGCCGGCTACCACGGCGGGGGTCGCCGAGGAATCCCTGAAATAGCCCAACTCGTTGATGAGCCTTGTCTTGGTCTCAAAATAATCGGTCCCGTTGTAAGGAAGCGTCCGGATCGCCTTGAGCAGGAGGGGTACCCCGGCGGGTCCGAAATAAACGTTCGGGATGGCTTGTTTTGCTTTTTTGGCTATCGCAGAATCGGGGCTGTAAAAATCGCGGAAAAAGATGTCCAGCTTGCTGTCGAAGACCGATGGTTTGGACGCGCGATCGTCGGGCCTGAAACTGGCATAGAAGCGGTCGAGAAACGGGCTGTTCTGTTGGAGCGAATCGCAAAGCGAGACGACGCGGAACAGGCGGTCACCCTGCAGGAATACCCATATATTGATACGGCGCGTGGTATTGGTATCGGTCAGCGTATAACGGTAGCCGGACAGCGCGCCGTCCCGGTAGGGTTGTTTTTTGCCGACGACGAGGTCCCGGCGCAATCGTTTTTCTCCCGCTTCCTCCTGCCAGAAAGAGGCGGTATCCCTCGGATAATAATATTTGGGGAACGTCTGGACGGAAACAAAAACGGCCTCGCCGGTGGAATCGTCCTGGAACAGAGCGGTCTTGGGGTGCGGCCAATAGTTGTTGTAGTCGGGGAGCGAATTCAGGAACTCTTCGCTGCTGGCCCGCTCGATGATCCCGCGTATGCCGGCGTCGACATCGGGTACAACGGGGGTTGTGACGCTGATGTGCATGAAGGAGTCGACATAATTGCGGAAAGAAGGATACCGGTAAGGTACGAATGTGAGCGAATTAAAAAAGGTCGAAAAGGATTGGTCTTTCGATTTCGAGTGGGCCGCCAGCACATAGTAGTCCGGACCATGCAGAATGTACCTTGCCCGGATAAAGGAGCCATCCTTTCCCTCGTAGCTGGCGTCCAGACAGGCGTGACCTTCGAATGTCCCCTGACGGCGGACGAGGCATTTGTCGATCCAGTCCGAGCTGCGGAAGCTTTCTTCCACCAGCGCCAGATCGGCCGTATCCTCTTCCATGAACCGGTAGTTCTGTACCGTGGCCTTCCAAAGCAAATAGCCGTCGCCGGTAGCCGAATCGGTGGCCTCGTAGTCCCAGCGGGTGACGCCCTCCGGATCGGGAAGGCTTCTGCTTTGCGCCGGCAACTGCGGCAAACGGATCGTGAATCCACCCCGGGCGGGGGTGAAATCGACCCAGGCGGAAGCGGCCGCCGGATGCAGGCGTATAGAACCGAAGAACTGCTCCGCTTCCGGGCCGTCGACATAGTTGTTGTTGCCGCTCATTTTAAAGACCCATATCTCGTTGGAGCTAACCAGTATATTGTAGCGTTGAATGTCTCCCCTTCGCGTGCGGGCGGTGACGTCATACCCTTCGTACCCATTGCGCGTGATCGCCGTCCTTTTAAGTATCTTGCCAGGCACGTTCTCATACAGCAGGCTGTCCACCTTTTTGAGGACCGTCTCTTCGCGCTGGCCGAGAAAGGAAGCGTTGGTTTTTACCTTGCCGATCATGTAATACGCGCCATTGCTCATGTCGGCGTACTGCCAGGAATCGGGGGATCTCGCGTCGGTGCGGCGATATAGCTTGCCGGGCAATTGCACCGAAAAAGCGCCGTCGGGCGCAGTGAATGACGAGAAGGTCACCGGGACCCTGATCTTGTCGATGTCATCCCGGCGCGTCGCGTCCTGATCGGGCATCATCACGGGCCGCAGCGTATAGCCCTTCCTGCGGAGCAATTCGATGACGCCACGTTTGCCGGGAAGATGGGCGGCCCCCACCCCGACGAACAGCGAGTGGCGTCGTACGATGCTGTCGATGGATGCGGCCTGGATCTCGTTCCGCCGGTAAAGAAATTTTTCCATGTAGGACTCGGAGGGTTCCATCAGGCGTTCGAGCGAGTCGAGCATGTCGAGATCGCCCTTTCGATAGGCCTCCTGCGTTTTCCGCTCGATCTCGTAGATCGATTCACCGTCCGTGTCCGGCGCCTTCTTTCGCTTGTCCTTCATCATGTCCTGCGCGGCTTCCATGATGAGGCGTTCGGTCTGGAAATAATTCTCGACCCCGGTGGCTTGTTTGCCCAGTTTGCGACCGGTCTGGTAGATATAGAGATCCAGATAGGTGTCTTCTTCGAAATCGGCCTGGCTTCTGAACGTGCGGTAGAGAAGACCGTTGATGACGGTCGGCTCATCGCTGATAGCAGCCCTGAGGCGGTCTTCGTAGGGGCGGAGCTGGAAAGTCTTCTCGTTGATGAAGTCATTGGGCGCGCCCTGGGTGAAATACCGCAGATTGGATTGCAGCTTTTCGAAACGGAACAGCTGGTCCTGCCACAACTGTGGGTCGAGCTCCAGCGCCACGACGTCGGCGTTCTTGATATCCAGGTAGAACGAATCGCTGAGATGGAAGACCAGCTTGCTGCTGACATGCATGGTCCCGAAGAGATAAGAGGGTTTTTTGAGTCCATTCCCGGTGATCTCCCACAACAGGGCCGGATATTTCTTTTCGATGTGCCGCTGGGCCGGGAGGGAAAGGGCCAGGAGAAGCAGGAACACGGTAGCCGGTACACAGCGCCAGAACGGGGTCGATCTCATTGTTACAAGTTGCATAAAAGACGGGAATCCGGGAAATATATTTTACCGGAGGGCCGCTAAATTCGGCGAATGAGCGGCGGGGAGGATATCGCGGCGTAGTCGGACGATAGCGGTGCCGGCCGGAAGGATGTCGCGGCGTAGTCGGACGATAGCGCAGGATGGCGAATGCCGGGTGGGACCGCGGGGTCTGCCGGGTTTGTGGAAAAGGCCGGCAGGTGAAGGCGTGGCTGGAGCGAACGGGAAATCAAATTTGGAGAGGGGTCTTTTTTTTCGTACCTTCGCCCGCTTGAAATTTCCGTCAATCATGCCGTAACATGATAAAAAAATCCACATGAAGCTTTCACAGTTCAAGTTCGATCTTCCTCTGAACCTTATCGCCCAACACCCTTCGAAAAAGAGAGAAGACAGCAGAATGATGGTAGTCCATCGCAGGACGGGTCAGATCGAGAACAAACATTTCCGCGACATTCTTGACTATTTCGATGATAAGGACGTTTTCGTCGTCAACAATACCAAAGTATTCCCCGCCCGCATGTATGGCCGTAAGGAGAAGACGGGCGCCAAGATCGAGGTTTTCCTCCTGCGGGAGCTGAACAAACCGAACCGGCTCTGGGACGTGATCGTCGATCCGGCCAGGAAGATCAGGGTCGGCAATAAGCTGTATTTCGGCGATAACGACGAGCTGGTGGCCGAGGTCATCGACAACACGACCAGCCGCGGACGGACCATCCGGTTCCTGTGGGACGGCAACGACGAGGAGTTCCGGCAGGTGCTCGAAGTGCTGGGCGAGACGCCTTTGCCGAAATACATTAAGCGGAAGCCGGATGACGAGGACAAAGAGCGGTATCAGACCGTATATGCCAAGCACGAGGGGGCGGTAGCCGCACCGACGGCCGGCCTGCATTTCAGCAAAGAGCTGATCAAGCGGCTGGAGATAAAGGGGGTCCGTTTTGCCGAGATCACGCTCCACACGGGTTTGGGCACCTTCCGGCCCATCGAGGTGGAAGACCTGAGCAAACACAAGATGGACGCGGAGTACTACCGGATCGAAGAAGATGCCTGCAAGATCGTGAACAAGGCGCGGATGGGCAATCATCGTATCTGCAGCATCGGGACGACGACGATGCGGGCGATCGAATCGTCTTTTACGGCCGAAAAGCTGCTGAAACCATCCGAGGGTTGGACCAATACCTTTATCCATCCTCCTTACCAGTTCAACATCGCCGATGCGCTGGTCACGAACTTCCACCTGCCGAAGACGAGTCTGCTCATCATGGTTTGTGCATTCGCCGGTTACGACCTGGCCATGGAATCGTATAAAAAAGCCATTAAAGACAAATATCGTTTCTTTAGCTATGGTGATGCAATGCTCATATTATAACAAAATAGCCCGCCTTATGGCGGGTTTGCTTTTCATTTCCACGCTTATGACACAGGCGCAGCAGGAAATGCCGCTGTACGGCCGTTCGCCCATCCCGAATTCGAAGGCCGTGCCCGACCGGGAAAAGGACGACTCATCGGGGAGCCCTGTTCGTCACTCGCTGAGTGATGTGAGCCATCCTACGCTGACCGTTTATCTTCCGCCGGCGGGAACGGGTAACGGGACGGCGGTGGTCGTTTGTCCGGGCGGCGGGTACGTGCATCTGGCCTTTACGCACGAGGGAACGGATGTGGCCAAATGGCTGAACAGCCTGGGCATCACGGCGTTCCTGCTGAAATACCGGCTGCCAAGCGACGAGTGGATGGCGGACAAAACAATCGGCCCGCTCCAGGACGCACAACAGGCGATATTGACCGTTCGCAGCCGGGCGGCGGAATGGGGCGTCGACCCCGGCAAGATCGGCATCCTGGGTTTTTCGGCCGGAGGGCACCTGGCATCGACTGCGGGAACGCATTTTATGAAAGCGGTCATCCCCGATGCCGGCGGAATATCCGTACGGCCGGATTTCATGGTGTTGCTGTACCCGGTGATCAGTTTTGACGACAGCACCGGTCATCGGGGTTCGAGGGATAACCTGCTGGGGAAGCATCCGTCCGCAGGCGAGATCCTCGAATACTCCAACCAGTTACAGGTGACGGATCAGACGCCGCCAACCTTCCTGGTACATGCCGAAGACGATAAAACGGTACCCGTGATCAACAGCATTCAATTCTATGAGGCGCTGGTCCGGCATCACGTTCCGTCCGAACTGCACGTATTTCCAAAAGGCGGGCATGGTTTCGGGATGCACAATGCCACGACCACGGACCAGTGGCCGGAGCGGCTGAAAGAATGGATGGAGGGGAACGGGTGGCTGAGTAAGTAAGCCGCGTCGCGGAAGGTTCCCGGCTCCCGGGACGGATAGTCGACCGATGGCGCATTCAATGGTCAGAGGCCGTAGTCCAGTGGAAGCAGATTGGAAATCTTTTCGCTTTGAGCCCAGTGGCCGGTCGACAGGATATCCCGCGCCGGATAAAAATAGCCGTTCTCCCGGAGGATGATCGGCGACGCACTCATCAGCTGTATCCCGGATTGAAAAAAGTTCTTCGATCTGTCATTGGCCCCGTAGATGACGGTCAGCGGGCTGTCGAAATAGAGCTCGCGGTTATGAGCGCTGTCGATGGTGATGAGACTGTCCTGCGGCTGGATAATGTCCCTTATCAGCGGATCGGGCTCTTTCAAGACCTGCCAGAAATGATATAACGTGTCCATCGGGAAGGTGCCTGGCCCCTGGAAATCGGGGTGATAGATCGCCCTGATCCTCTCTCTTTCCGCGTTGGGTACGACCTCGCGTTTTTCGGCCAGAAATCCCTCTGCAATCATTGTTCCGGCATAGAGGCTTCGCATGAAATGCATCATCGAGCCATAGTAGGCCGTTTTGCGATTGTTGATCCAGGTTAGCCGCTGGTCTTCCTTCTTCGGCGTCATTTCCCTGAAGAATGGATAACCATAAAATCCTACGACCTGCGTATTATAGTCGCAAACGAATTCTTCCAGCCGGTATTCCAGCAAATAGCCGAGGGCCCTGTTCTCGATGAGCAGCGGTTCGGAGGCCGTGACGCTGAGCCGGTTGGCCCGGCGGTAAAAGTGGAAGCGCAAAACGTCTTTGTTGAGGATCCTGCAAGAAGGCGCGTTCTCACCGGTCCCGATAAAATTATCGCGGAAGAATTTTCCCCATTTCGCCCAGCCGTTGCGGTCGTACGGTTCTACCGTCACCGATGCCAGCTCGGTCGCCTGCTCGCCCAGCGAGATCGTCAGGTAGCCCGGAGGATGCGAACCGTTGATCTCCATTACTCTCGTTGCATAACCGATTGCAGAGAAAACGAGCTGATAGGAGCCTTTCGGGATATTGGCCAGGAGAAAGGAACCGTCGGGGCCGGTAACGGTCCCGCGGGAGGTGTTGTCGAGAAAAACGCTGACGCCGGCGAGGGGCTTTCCTGCCGAAGAATCCCTGACGGTTCCGCTCAGAGAATTGCCGGGCTGGCCGGCTGCGATGCCGGCGACAGCAAGGAACAGCGAGGTGAGTAAAATCAACCTTCTCATGGATAGACCATGAAAATACCAAAAACATCTCTTGTGCCTCTCAGTCGAGCCCGAATAAGCCTTTATTTAACAGTTGCAGCGTCTCCGTTTTATGCGCCGAGGGTATCAGCAGCGAAACGTTGTGCTTGCTGCCGCCGTAGCTGACCATGCGGATGGGCACGGTGGTCAGCGAATCGAACAACTTCGCGAGCACATCGGGCGTCCGGGCCAGTTCGTTGCCGACGATGGAAACGATGGTATGGTTCTCCTCTACTTCGATGGCGCCGAAGGGCTCCAGTTCGCGGACGATGGCCTTCAGTTCGGCGCCGTTCTCGATCGTGAGCGAGACGGCCACCTCGGAGGTGGTAATCATATCGATGGGTGTTCGGTATTTTTCGAATACCTCGAAAATCTTGCGGAGGAAGCCATAGGCCAGGAGCATCCGGCTGCTGCGGATATTGATCGCGACGATGCCGTCTTTGGCGGCGATGGCCTTGACACCGACGGAACCCGCTTCTTCGGTAATGAGCGTGCCTTTTGCTTCGGGTTGCATCGTATTGAGCAACCGGACCGGCACCTTATAGAACTGCGCCGGCCAAATGGAGGCGGGGTGAAGGATCTTGGCGCCGAAATAAGCCAGCTCTGCGGCCTCTTCGAAACTCAGCTGATCGATGGCGAAGGTCTTTTTGACAACCCGGGGATCGTTGTTGTGCATCCCATCGATGTCGGTCCAGATCTCGCAGACCGTGGCATTGATAGCGGCGGCGATCAGCGAAGCGCTGTAATCGCTGCCTCCCCGTTTGAGGTTGTCCACCTCGCCGCGCGCATTGCGGCAGATGTAACCCTGTGTGATGAACAGCGTCTTGTCTTTGTGTTGCTGCAGCAACTGGGTCAGCCTGACCTTGATATTATTGATCTGCGGTTCGTCATGGCTGTCGATGCTCATGAACTCCAGCGCGGGAAGCAGGAGGTGGTCGATGCCGTTCTCCTCCAGAAAGACCGAAAATAATTTGGTCGACAGCAGCTCGCCCTGTGCAAGAATATCCTTGCTGAGCGCTTCGCTGAAGGATATCTTCAGGATGATGGTCAGGAATTCGAAATGCTCGGCGACGATCGCTTTTGCGCGCGCCACGGATCTTTCGCTTTTTACCAGGTCCTTTATAAAGGCTTGATAGTGTG
>DASZYU010000252.1:0-14923 GCA_035545215.1 Puia sp. | reverse complement strand
ATTTTGACGCCCATTAAATCTTACGACTATGGAAAAAGAATATATCGCGTTCATTGCGGATCTCAAGAAGAATACCATCCAAAGCCGCCAGGTCGCGGTGCGGCTGGCCAACAGGGAACAATTGCAGGCGCGCGGTCAGGACTGTGGCTTCACGGCCTGTCTGGCCAGCAAACGCCACGCACCCTTCTGTTTTACCCACACCAGGAGCACCAGGAGCCGCGTGCTTCCGGGCTTCCCGCCGTCATTGGTCGTAGCCGTGAGGAGATGACGAACCCAGGCCGTATTGCCGACGACTTTGATCGTCTGCTGGGTGAGATCGATCGTGACGAAGTCGGAAGATTTGTTGAGCAGCGCTTGTTCGAAAGTCGCCTTGTCCTGGATCACGCCGCTGGAGTGCCCATAGGTCAACTCGTCGAGGACCAGCGCATCCAGCCTGGCCTTATCGGGGTCGATGAGCGCCTTACGCAAGGATTCGACCGCGGCGGCGACGGATTGCTCGTCTTTCGACTGTGCAAAGACGGGCGAGGAAACGGCCACGAACAGCAGGGTACCCAGCAAGGCAGGCATGACGCGAAGGGCAAACAGGACGGTGGTCAAAAAGGTTCTTTTCATATCAATGGTGGTTTTAAACCGACGTCATCCCGTTATGCCGAGGTCTTTCTGTATCTCCTCCAGCGTCCGGCCCTTCGTCTCGGGCATGACGCGCCAGATAAAGATCAGCTGGACGACCATCATGATAGCAAAAAAGGTGAAGGAATAATAGGCGCCGTTATTGCTTCCCTCCAATATCCCCGGAACAACGGTCGTAATGATCCAGGCCATGGCCCAATGGGTAGTGCTGCCCAGCGAGCCGCCCTGGGATCGAACGGAATTGGGGAAGATCTCCGAAATGAAGACCCAGATGACGGCGCCCTGTGAAAAAGCGAAAAATGCGATAAAGCCGATCAGGTAATACAAAAGATGGTGTCCTGCCGACTGGGATTTAAATGCCCAGGCTGTCAGGCCGAGAAACACGATCATACCGAGCGAACCGATGATCAACAAGGTCTTCCGGCCGAACTTGTCGATGACGGTCATTGCCAGCAGCGTAAATACGAGATTGGCCACACCTATGTAGATCGGCTGGCTGAAAGCCTGGCTCTTGTCGAAGCCGGCCATCGTGAAAAAGCGGGGAGCATAATACAGGATGCCATTGATGCCTGACAACTGGTTGAACATCGCCAGTAACATGGCATACACGATCGGTTTGGAGTAGCGTTTCTGGAACAGCGATTCCTGGTGCTCCCTGACGGACTCGCGGATCGCGGTGATCGTCGCGGACAGGTGTTGTTCCCCCAGGCGCTTCAGGATCGGTATTGCCGCCTGCTCGTCGTTGTTCAGGATCAGCCAGCGGGGACTTTCCGGGATGGCGAGCAGCAGGATCCAAAAGATCACCGCGGGTATTACCATGACGCCGAGCATCCAGCGCCATGATTCGGTCAGTTGCAACCGCAGGAACAGGTAGTTGGTAAGGTAGGCAACGACGATACCCGCTACGATATTCACCTGGAAAGAGCCTGCCAGACGACCGCGCATGCCCGCCGGGGATATTTCGGAAATATACATGGGAGCGATGACCGAGGAGGCGCCTACCGCCAGACCGCCGATCATCCGGAAGAAAATAAACAAGCCCCACGCCGAAACGAAGGCGCATCCCAGCGCGGCCACGACGAACATCACCGCAATGACCTGCAGGACTTTTTTACGGCCAAATTTTTTTGCCGGTCCGCCTGCGACGAGTGCTCCGAGCACCGTCCCGAATATACTCGAGGAAACCGTAATCCCCTGCATCAAACCGTGCAACTGCCAAAACTGCTCGAGCGTCTGTTCCGCCCCCGATATCACGACGGTCTCGAAGCCGAACAGGAAACCGCCGAGGGCGGCGATCAGCGCGATGCGCACGGGATAGGAAAGCATGGCAGACAATTTATTGTGTGATCGAAAATAGTACTAATTTTAATCACTAGGGATGAAATACGAAGCCATAACCATAAAAGACATTGCAAAAGCCCTGGGTCTTTCTACGTCTACCGTATCCCGGGCCCTGAGAGGCAGCTATGAGATCAGCGCGGAAACCCGGAAACTAGTCCTCGAATATGCCGAAAAGCTCAATTACCGGCCCAATCCAATCGCCCTAAGTCTGAAAGAGAAACGAAGCCGCTCCATCGGTATCGTCGTTTGCGAGATCGCCAACAATTTCTTCTCCCAGGTGATCAACGGAATCGAGTCGGTCGCTTACAAAAAGGGGTATTATGTGATCATTTCGCAAAGCCACGAGTCGTTCGAGCGCGAGGTCGCCAATACCCAATACCTGGCCTCCCGGTCGGTGGATGGGTTGCTCGTGTCGCTGTCCACCGAGACCACCGATCTCTCGCATCTTGGCAAGCTGCACGAGAAAGGACTTCCCATCGTATACTTCGACCGGATACCGGAAGAAATGCCGAGTCATAAGGTCATCGCCAACAATTTCAACGGCGCTTACCAGGCCACGGAGCACCTGATCCGGTCGGGTTTCAAACGGATCGCGCACCTGACCATTTCGCCGCACCTGTCGATCACGAAGGAACGGCTGGCCGGTTACAAGGCGGCGTTGGCGGACCATCATCTTGCGTTCGACGAATCGATCGTAAAATATTGCAAGTATGGCGGGCTTGTCGAAGAAGAAACCGAAGAGGCGGTGGTCGGCCTGCTCTCGCTGCCGAAGAAACCCGATGCCATCGTCGCCGCCAGCGACAAGCTTTCCACCGGTTGCCTGGCGACCCTCGCCAGGAAAAAGATACGCGTCCCCGAAGAAATGGGCATCGTGGGCTTCACCAATTCGCTGGTGACGGACATCTTCCACCCGTCGCTGACCAGCATCCGCCAACCCGCCTTCGAGATGGGGCAGGTGGCGATGGAAATGCTCATCCAACTGATCGAAAGCAAACACCCGGTTTCGAAATTCGAGACGCGCGTGCTCAACACCGAGCTGACGGTGCGTTCGTCAAGCGTGAAAGCCGGTCAGGCGGCCGGGAAGTGCTGAGGGATAGCTGACGGTGCGTTCGTCCAGCGTGAAAGCCGGTCAGGCGGCCGGGAAGTGCGGCGGTCCGGCGCGCAATCCGGCCGGTGAGTCTACGCATCGCAACAGGCCTTCGCGCGCGCGACGCGAGGCCCGCGGAGCGTCCAAAGTGCGCACTGCCCTAATCCAGCCGCACCCGCGTCTGCCTGGGCGCGAACAGGTGCATGATCACCCACGCTAACAGGTAAGCTGAACCGCAGATCAGGAAGATGATCGTATAGCCCAGCGTCTTATTGTTGTGTTTCGTGAAGTAGTCGAGCAGGATCCCCACCGCCGGCTGAAAGATGATCCCCCCGATCGACCCTGCCATCCCGCCGATGCCGGTGATGGAGCTGACCGCCTTTTTGGGAAACATGTCCGATGCGGTCGTGAAGATATTCGCGCTCCACGCCTGGTGCGCGGACGCGGCAAGCGCGATCACGCCTGTGATCAGCCACATATTGTTCAGGTAGCCCGCGAGGACAACGGGGACGACGCATAGCGCGAAGATGAACATGACCGTTTTGCGCGCCTTGTATACCGGCCATCCCTTGCGGATAAGGTGGCCGGAGAGATACCCGCCGCCGATGCTGCCGATGGTCGTGCAGCTGTAGATAACCACCAGCGGCCAGGTGATCCTTTTGTCGCTCTGGTGAAAGACATCGTGGAAATAAGCGTTCAGCCAGAACAGGTAGAACCACCAAATGGGATCGGTCAGGAACTTTCCGAACACGAAGGCCCAGGTCTGCCGGACGGCCAGCAATCTGCCCCACGAAACCTTGCTTCCGGCTGCCGAACCGGTATCTTCGTCGTCGCTGTGGATATGTTTGTACTCCTCCGGGCTCAGGCCTTTTTTCCGTGAGGGCACCTCATAGAACAACCACCAGAACACCAGCCAGATGAGACCGAGCGCACCGGTAGCCACGAACGCCGCCTGCCAGCCGTAGATCGCCAGGATCGGAGGCACCATCAGCGGAGCGACCACCTGTCCGATGTTCGCGCCCGAATTGAAGATACCCGTCGCGAGCGCCCGCTCTGTCTTGGGAAACCATTCCGCCACCGCCTTGATCGCCGAAGGGAAGTTCCCCGCTTCGCTGAGACCCAGCGCCGACCGCGCGACCGTGAAGCCGGTGGTGGCCCTGGCGAGCCCGTGACCCATCGCTGACAAACTCCACCCGAAGATGGAGATGGCATAGCCGATCTTCGTCCCTACCCGATCGATGATCGCGCCGAAAAGCAGCAGGCCGGACGCATAAAAGAACTGGAAGATGCCGTTGATCGTCCCGAACGTCGTGTCGCTCCATCCGAAATCGTGTTTCAGCGTTGGTTCCACCAACCCGATGACCTGCCGGTCCATGTAGTTGATGGTGGTGGCAAAGAAAAGAAGCGCGCAGACGGACCAGCGGTACCGGCCGGTGAAAACTTTTGGCATGTCAAGCAAGATTAAGAGTCCTCAAGATACTTCAGATTGTCCAATTTACGGCAGCAGCAACATAGCGGCTGCATCACCAACCCGTCGCGGCAACAGCAGGATGCGACTGCAAATTGGCCGCGTGTCCTGGAATCTTCGCAACGCCGTCGAAGCCCCGTGGGCCGTCGCAACGCCGTCGAAGCCCCGTGGGCCGTCGCAACGCCGTCGAAACCCCGTGGGCCGTCGCAACGCCGTCGAAACCCCGCGCTTCCCGCATCGGTCACCGCAGGTCGGGGATGGTCACCGCATCCATGTCGGTATAGGTGTAATTCTCGCCGGCCATGCCCCAAATGAATGCGTAGTTGCTCGTCCCGCAACCGGAATGGATGGACCATGGCGGAGAAATGATCGCCTGGCCGTCCGCTACGAGCAGATGGCGCGTCTCCTGCGGCTGCCCCATGAAATGGAAAACACGCTGCCCTTCCGGCAAGTCGAAATAGAAATAGGCCTCCATCCTTCGGGTATGGGTATGCGCAGGCATCGTGTTCCAGACGCTGCCCGTCTCGAGGATGGTGAGGCCCATGACGAGCTGACAGCTGCGGATGCCCTCGGCATGGATATACTTGTAGATCGTGCGCGCGTTGGACGTCCCGGCCGAACCGGTCTTCACGGGCATCGCCTTTTCCTTCGGCAGGAACTGCACAGGATATTCGGCATGCGCCGGGGCAGACAGGCAATAGAAACGGGCGGGATTCGACGGGTCGTCGCTTTCGAAGACGACCTCCTTCACCCCTTTTCCGGCATACAGGCACTCCAGCCTGGCGAGCGGGTAGGCATCTCCGTCCGCATATATCTTACCGTTACCACCGACGTTGATGATACCGATCTCCCTGCGCTGGAGGAAGAAATCGGCGCGCAATTCCGGGTGCGTCCCGAGCGCCGGCCGCTGTTTCACGGGGCAGACGCCCCCGATGATGACGCGGTCATAATGGGTATAAACGAGACGCACGCTATCGGGCTGCATGAGGTTGTCGGTCAGGAAGGCTCCGCGCAGCTCTTCGGTGCTCATTCCTTTCACTTCCTTCGGGCTATGTTCAAATCTGATCTCCATAATGCTATTGGTGTTAATCTGCGTTTCGTGACGCGATCGCATCTGTCGTCCTTATCTCCCCATCCAGCCGCCGTCCACGGTCAGGATCGTACCGTGTACGTAATCCGACGCCGCACTGGCAAGAAAAACGGCGGGGCCCCGGAAATCGTCGGGTTCACCCCAACGGCCGGCGGGGATCCTGTCCAATATCGCTTTGCTGCGGATGGGGTCGTTCCGCAACGCTTCGGTATTGTCGGTGCTGATATAGCCGGGCGCGATGCCGTTGACGTTGACGCCCTGACCGGCCCATTCATTGGCCAGCGCCTTGACGAGGCTGGAGAGCGCCCCTTTGCTGGCGGCATAACCCGGGACATTGATCCCGCCCTGGAAGCTGAGCAGGCTGCAGGTGAAGATGATCTTCCCGCTGCGGCGCGCCAGCATTTCCCTGCCCAGTTCGCGGGCGAGGATAAAAGCTGCGTCCAGGTTGATCGACAACACTTTGTCCCAATACTCGTCCGAATGCTGTGCGGCGGGTGCCCGCAGGATCATGCCGGCATTGTTGACCAGGATGTCGATGCGCTCGTGCCCGGAGCTGACCCTGCGCAGTAGTTCGTAGAGCGATGCGCGATCGGTCAGATCGGCCTGGTAAGGCGTAAACCGGCGGCCCGATGCGCCGATCTCCTTTCCCACATCGCCGCCCTGCAAGGGCATCGACGAGGACACGCCGATGATATCGGCTCCCGCCTGCGCCAGACCTGCCGCCATGCTGCGGCCGATGCCCTTGTTGCAACCGGTGACCAACGCCACCTTTCCGTTGAGATTAAAAAGATCGTTCATAGAGAAATTAACCGACAGTTGCTATATTTGACCGGAACGGCCCCGGTCGGGTAGCAATTGTACACTGTAATTCAATAACATCGGGTGATTACCTGATCTTTTTTTACGAAAACGTTTGCGGCGAGGCATCCCATGAAGTTCGAGGCGATCACCATAAAAGACATTGCAAAAGCGCTGGGACTGTCCATATCCACCGTTTCCAAAGCCTTGCGTGGCAGTCACGAGATCAGCCAGGAGACCAAGAAGAATGTCCTCGACTATGCCCGCGCCAACAACTACAAACCCAACCCGATCGCGCAAAGTCTGAAACGCGGACGCAGCAAATCCATCGGCGTCATCGTCTGCAATATAGATAACAATTTCTTTTCGCAGGCGATCAATGGCGTCGAGTCCGTCGCCAGGCAGAAAGATTATAACGTCATCATTACGCAAAGCCGCGAGTCCTACGAGCGCGAGATCGCCAACAGCGAGCACCTTTCCTCCCGGTCGGTGGACGGGCTGATCGTCTCGCTTTCCGCGGAGACACGTTGCGTCGATCACCTGGCCCGCCTGAATGCGAAAGGCCTGCCGATGGTCTTTTTCGACAGGATCACCGACGAGATCGACACCCACAAGGTCATCGCCAACAATTACCGCGGCGCGTACGAAGCCACCCGCCACCTGTTAGAGCAGGGTTTCCGGCGAATCGCGCATATCACGAGCAGCCGCAGTCTATCGATCACGCTCGAGAGGCTGGAAGGTTACAAGGCGGCTTTACAGGACGCCGGTCTCCAGCCCGACCCCGCGCTGATCAAATTCGTGCAGCACGGCGGGATGATCCAGGAGGAAACGTCGCAGGCGCTGTCGGCCGTTCTGGAGATGGACGACCGGCCCGATGCCGTCTTTACGGCGAGCGACCGGCTCAGCACCACCACGCTGAGCCTGCTACGCAAAATGAATATCGAGGTCCCGCGACAGATAGCGCTGGTGGGTTTTACCAATTCCATCTCCGCCGACATCTTCCATCCTTCGCTGACCTGCGTGGTACAACCCGCGCTCGAAATGGGACAGCTGGCTACCGATCTGCTCATCCAGCTGATAGAAAGCAAACGGCCGGTGACGCAATTCCAAAAAAAAGTGCTGGAGACCGAGTTGAAGATACGCAACTCGAGCCAGCGGGTGCGCTGACACGGACCGCCCTGGCCGCCCGCGCGCGATTTGGCCCTGCGCCGATGCGGCCCTCCGGACCTGGGGCGGCCCTGCGCCGATGCGGCCCATTCGGAGAGGCGCGCGCGACTGGGGTCGGGCTCCGCCGATGTCGCCATGCGACCGCCCGCCCACGACTCTATTCGAGGTCGAGCCGCAGCAAGGACACCGCCTGCCGCGGCAGCGCGACGCGGATCCCGAGGTCGCCGTCGTGGACGGCATAACGCACCGCCGGACCCATCGCCTGCAATTGCCCGGCCTCCTCCAGCATCGTATACTGATCGACGGTAGGTTCCTGCGGCGAGCCCAGTTTTTTCCAGACCGCGTACGAATTGCTGTGCGTGGAGTCGATGCGGTATTCGGTGACGGCCGCGCGGCGCCCGGGAAGATGACGGAACACGAGCTCGCGTTGGGCCGGCGGTCCGTTCACATCGTCGTCCTCATAGTTCCATACCATGACATAGACCGAGTGTTTATCCGCTGACGCATAGGCGCCCGCGACAGGGATCGTATTGCCGCGCATCGACCCGAGCATGCGGAAGACGTTGAGCACGGGCTTGTCGACGCCATTGGTCGCCATATCGCGGAACCCGTCGAACCATCGCTGGCCTTCGAATTCGAAAGACCAGCTCATCGCTGCGGCGAGGTGGATGTGCATGCTGTCGGCCAGCGCGGCGATGCGCGAGAAAGTCGCGGCCGTGTAGCTCGAGTACATCGTCCCGTTCCGGTAAGCGTTCTCGGGGTTGGTCGCCATGCCGCAGGCGGCGCAGCCTTCGGGGTCGCATTCGGTGATATAGACGGGCAGCCGCGCATACGCGGACGAATCGACGATGGCAAACCCGCGCAATACGTCGTTGAGCTCGGGCGCGCGGTTCATGCGGACATGTCCGTCCACAAATTTGGGGTTGCCCTTCGCGTGAAAGCTGATGAAATCCAGCGGCACATGACCCGCTGCGCAATGCCCGAGGAAATCGCGGAGCCACCGGGCCGCCTGCGACCATCCCGGTCCCGTGGTCGCCGGGCCGCCGACAGCCGCCGTGGGAAGCGCGCGTTTGACAGCGGCAGCGGTACTGTCGTACAGCCGGAAATATTCTTCCTCCGTACCCTTCCAATAGGAAATATTGGGTTCATTCCAGACTTCCCAGCGCCAGGCGGACACTTCCTGCGCGCCATACCGGCGGACGCAGTGCCGGACCCAGGTTTCGACCAGCCCGGCCCATCGATGATAGTCCGTGGGCGGCCATGCCCAACCGGTGTAGATGCTGTCGTAGCGGATCCCGGGCCGCCAGTGATGCCGGTAAGGTTCCGGGTGCGTGGACAGGGCTTCCGGCATAAAGCCGATCTCCGCCAGCGGCCGCATGTGCCGCGCGACATATGTATCGAAGATGCTATCGACGATGTGCCAGTCATAGACGGGTCGTCCGTCACCGTCCAGCGTGTAGGCATTGGTGGACCCCCATTTCAATGCCGGCCGGCCGTCGCCGGTGGTCAGCAGGTTGTGACACCGGACGTACACGGGAACGGGGCTGAGCGCGGCCATCTCGGTCAGCAATTTTTTGCCGTCGCGCATATAGGTGTAGTTCGGCTCATCATAACCGAAAGCTGCCCAAAACGCAGACAAGGGGTGCGTCTGCGCGTTGTAATCGATGACGACCCGCTGGGCGGTGCCGACGCTAATCGACACGGTCGACAGGAGCGGAAGGGCTATTCTTAACAGATCTCGTGATCGCATAATAGATGGGTATGCCCAGCAGCACGATGCCGAGACCCGGCCACGTGAATTTGGGTTTGTACACGAACAGCAAAACACAGATGGCGCCCGCTGCCGCGATATACAGCGACGGCAGCACGGGGTATCCGAACGCCCTGTACGGCCGCGGCCAGTCCGGTTTCGTCTTTCGCAACCGAAATATACCGAGAATAGTCAGAATATAGAAGATGAGCACCACAAAGATGACGTAGTCCAGGAGTTCGTTGTATTTCCCGCTGAGACAGAGGACGGAAGCCCAGATACATTGTATCCACAGCGCGCGTGCGGGGACGGCGTTGCGGTTGAGGACCCCGACCCGGCGGAAAAAGACGCCGTCGCGCGCCATCGTATAGTAGACGCGGGCGCCCGACAGGATCAGCCCGTTGTCGCAGCCGAAGGTCGAGATCATGAGCAAGACGGCCATGACGGTGGTCCCGCTCGCACCGAAGATCTGCAGCGATGCGGTGACGCCGACCCGGTCATTTTCCGAATGCGCGATGTCATGGAGCGGAAGAACGCTGACATACATCAGGTTGGTGGCGACGTAGATGGCCGTCACGATCAGCGTACCCAGGAAAAGACTGAGGCCGATGTTGCGTTCGGGGCGTTTGATCTCCCCGGCGATAAAGGTGACGTTGTTCCAGGAGTCGCTGCTGAAAAGACTGCCGACCATGCTACCCGCGATGGCGCCTAGTCCCGCCATGCCGACATAAGGCAGGATATTGCCCCCTTCGCGTCTCCCGAGCGCAAACCCGGTATGCCAGTTGGCGCGCGCGATATCCGAACGGGCGGCCAGCCAGAATCCGAAGATGACGAGTCCCGCGAGCGCAACGATCTTGGCGAGCGTGAAAACGGTCTGGATCAGTCTGCCCTCCTTCACACCGAGCGTATTGATGAACGACAGCAGCACGATCAGCGCGATCGAGGTCAGTTGCGCCGCCGAGACGTGCAGGAACCCGAGATCGAGCAGGATATGGTCTTCGCCCAATCCCGGATAGATATAAGCGGCGAATTTGGAGAACGCCACGCCGACGGCGGCGATCGATCCCGCCTGGATGACCGCGAAGAAGGCCCAGCCGTACAGGAACCCGACCAGCGGGCTGAATGCTTCCTTCAGATAGACATACTGACCTCCCGCCCGCGGGTACATGCCGCTGAGCTCGCCATAACTGACGGCCGCGATGAGGGTGAGCACCCCGGTCAGGATCCAGACGAGGATGAGCCAGCCCGCGGACCCGACGTTGCGGGTAATATCCGCGCTGACGATAAAGATGCCGGAACCGATCATGCTGCCGGCGACGATCATCGTGGCATCGAGCAGGCCCAGGGACCGCCTGAACCTAGTTTTTTCGGTCATGGATGAACGTGTTTTCTGCGCGCCCCGTGTCCGGACGGGCGGGACGCCGGCAGGGTTGCGGCGTTAGGCGAAGGTCTTTCCCGGGCGGATCGACAGATAGTCGGGCAGCGTGGGACGGCTGGCGACGCATTCACCGATGACCTTGAGTACCCGTTCGCGTTCGGCGCCTTCCAGCGTGAGCCGGGGAGCGCGGACGTATTCGCTGCCGATACCGGTTTGCACTTCCGCCAGTTTGATGTATTGTACGAGTTTGGAGTGTATGTCGAGCTCGAGCACGGGCATGAACCAGCGGTAGATGGCCATCGCCTCCTCTATCCTGCCCGCCCTGATCAGGCGATAGATGGCGACCGTTTCGGCAGGAAACGCACAGACCAGGCCGGCCACCCAGCCGTCGGCGCCCATCAGCAGCTCCTCCATCGCCAGCGTGTCTACGCCGCACAGGATCTTTAGCCGGCCGCCAAAGCGATTGATCATCCGGGTCACGTTGGAGATATCGCGCGTGGATTCCTTGACGGCCTGGATGTTCGGACATTCGATCAGTTCTTCGAACATATCGAGCGTGACCTTTACTTTGTAATCGATGGGGTTGTTGTAGATCATGATGGGCAGGTCCGTCGACGCCGCGATGGTCTTGAACCACGTTACGGTTTCGCGGTGGTCCGAATGATAGCGCATCGGCGGCAACAGCATGAGCCCCTGCGCGCCCCAGGCCTTTGCATCGGCGGCCTGTTTCAACGCTTCGCGCGTCGATCCTTCGGCGATGTTCAGTACGACAGGCAGCTCGCCCCCCGCCTTTTCGACCGCAAACTTCACCAGCCTCTCCTTCTCCCCCAGGGTCAGGACGCTGGCCTCGCCGAGACTTCCCCCGAGGATGATCCCATCGACGCCGGAAGCGATCTGGAATTTCAGGTTCTTTTCAAACAATCGCAGATCCAACTCATCTTTTGCCGTGAATTTCGTGGTAAGCGCGGGGAAGATTCCTTTCCAGACAATAGGCATAAAATCGTTTTTTTCAAAAGTATCCAAAGGAGTGTCTAACTATATGGTAATTTTTAATCAATCATGCGCAAATATTAACCGGTCGGCCGCTCATAGCGCATTTCCGGCGGCCAGCGCCTGCAATTCGTTCTCGTTGCGACGCGGCGGCTCGATGCCCAGCAGGTGACGGACAAAGAAATCCCTGCGTACGACCCGGCCGTACGGTCCTCCATCGGTATGGTCCGAACCCGGCAAGGGCAGGAACTCGAAGACCTTATGTGCTTTGATGAGCGCGTCCGCGACCCGGTAAGTCGACTCGGGCGGTACATTGTTATCGGCTTCCCCCACCATCAACAGCAGGTCGCCGTGCAATTTCCACGCATTCGTGACATTCGATTGCTCGTCGTAGTGTTTCCCGACGGGATAGCCCATCCATTGCTCGTTCCACCATTGTTTGTCGATGCGGTTGTCGTGGCACCCGCACGATGACACGGCCGCCTTATAAAAATCTCCATGGAACAGCAGTCCGCCGAGCGAGTTCTGACCGCCCGCGGACGTCCCGTACAAGCCCACTCTCGCGGTATCGGCATATGGGTACTTAGCCGCCATGGCCTTTATCCACAGGATCCGGTCGGGAAAGCCCGCATCGGCCAGGTTCTTCCAGCAGACGTCGTGGAAAGCTTTCGACCGGTTAGCGGTGCCCATCCCGTCGATCTGCACCACGATAAAGCCCAACTGTGCGATGCTTTGCATCTCTCCGTAGCGCCCGGTGAAGTCCTTGGGAACGAAGGCATCCTGGGGGCCGGCGTAGATGTTTTCGATGATCGGATAGCGTTTGGACGGATCGAAATCGTTCGGCCGGACAATGATGCCCCAGATATCGGTAACGCCATCCCGTCCCCTGGCATGAAACGGTTCGGGGAAGCGGAATCCTTCCGCGAGGTACATCGAAGCATCCGCATGTTCCACGTCCATCACCTGTTTGGCGTCCGAGGTCCGGCGGAGCCGCGTGACCGTAGGCACGTCGATCTCGGAACATGCGTCGAGATAATATTTTCGGTCGGGCGAGAACGTGACGATATGGTTGCCCTTTTCGGGAGTCAGATCGACCAGGTGCCGGCCGTCGAACCCGATGCGGTAGTAGTGCACATAGTACGGGTCTTCCCCGGCGTTCATGCCGCAGGCCGAAAACCAGACCTCTCTTTTTCTGGCGTCGACGCTGTCGATATTCCGAACGACCCACGGGCCGCGGGTGATCTCCTGTTTCTGCGCGCCCGTCAGCCAATCGACCAGGTACAGGTGCTGCCAGCCGTCCTTCTCCGAGGTCATCAGGATCTCGTTGGTCTCCGGCAGGTAGTAGGTGAACAAACGCGATTCATAGATGAACGTCGGCGTCGTTTCATCGATGACGGTCCTGGTCTGCGCCGTTTGGGCGTCCACTTCGAATATCCGGAACCGTTGGTGGCCCCTTTCGACCCTTTCGAAGGCGAAATACCGGCTGTCGTTATGCCGCCAGTGCAACCCGGGGGCGCCGAAGAAGTCGACCGTCGGCGTATTGACCTTTACCTTCGCCCTGCCGTCCAGCCGGAAAATGAACATCTCGTACGTGGTGAACGGATCGCCGGGTTGTTTGTATGGCCGGGTACGCAGTTGTCCGCGGGTCGTGCCGGCGACCGACGACAGGACATAGTGCACGGGCATGTCCTTCACGGGGTCGATGTGATAGCCGACCAGGTACCTGCTGTCCGGCGACCAGGCGAGCTCGCCATAGGGTTTTGCCGCGTCGCCGTCGTCTGTAAAAGCGAAAGCCTGTTCGCGGGATGCGGTTGTCTCGCGGACGAAGACGTTGCCATCCCGGATGCAGGCAACCCATTTCTTGTCGGGTGAGACCGAGTCGGTGGAGAACGAGGCCCACCTGCGGCCTGTGTGCCGCTCGAAGGCCACGCTTCGGTATTGGGTGTCGGCGGGCTCCGCATCCAGCACTTTGCGGATGCCATGGACCATGTCGACCCAGACATATTCTTTCGCGCTGTCCCTGAGGATGTTCCGGTACCAGAAAGCGTTGTGGTCCGCCGACCAGTGCGGCCGGACGGTGGCTTTGAAGATGGACCGGCTGGCGATGCTGTCGAGGTAGCGTGCCCGCTGGTAGCGGTCCATGATCTCGGCGCGCGTCGGTTCGTACGGCTGCAGAGGTTGGGCGGCGGGTTCGGATTGGGCCCGGGGTTGGGCGGCGGGTTGCGTGGCGGGTTGGACCCGGGGTTGCGCGCTCGCACCGATCTGCACCAGGACCAGCAATCCCGGCAGAAGCAATCTTGTCATATATCGCATTTTTTATGACGGGTTTACCCAAACCGCTCCACGGCGAACGGCCTCAGATCGATGCTCGTCGGACGTTCGTCCACCAATTCGCTCACCAGGCGGCCGGTGCCGGCGCCGAGGCTTAGACCCAGCATCGAATGGCCCGTCGCCACGACCACGTTCCGGTATCGCTTGATCCGGCCGATATAAGGCAGCCCATCCGCCGAACACGGGCGATAGCCGTACCAGATCTTTTCGCGCGGGGGCATGGCCACGTCGAATTCGGGAAAGAAACGTTTGACGGCATTCAGGATGCCCTGCACCCTTGCGTAGCGGGGCGGTGTCGTAGTCGAGGTGATCTCCATCGTTCCTCCGAAGCGGATCTTGTTGCCGTCCATCGGCGTGATCGCGGCCCGCCCTTCGACGAGGATAGCGGGGTAATTGACTCGATACGGTGAATTCTCGAGCGTAACCGAATACCCGCGACCGGGCACCAGGGGCAGATGCGTATCGAGCAGCGCAGCCATCTCCCGGCTCCAGGAACCGGTGGCGACGACGACGGCATCCGCCGCATATTGTCCGCCGCGCGTGAGCAGCCGCCGGACCACGCCCTCCCCTTTCTCGAAACCGGTGACCTCCTGGTTCGGGATAAGGTCTACGCCGTTATCACGGAGGAGTTTGAGCAGGCCCCGCATCAACTTGTTGGGAAAAAGATGCGCATCGCATTTGAAGTAAATGGCGCCGAGCCCGTTGACCTTCGTATGCGGCTCCATCGCCTGCAGCGCCGCCGCATCAAGCAATTCCACCTCCAGACCCAGCTGGTGGCCCTTTTCCACCGTGTGCCGCGCATGTTCTGCCGCGGCCGGCGTCTGGAAGATCTCCAGCAGGCCCTTGTGCTCGTAGGCGAAATCGAAATGCGGGAGGAGCTTCCACGTGTGTTC
>DASZYU010000251.1:0-2294 GCA_035545215.1 Puia sp. | reverse complement strand
TCATCCGGCCGACCGAACCCGTTTGTTTCGTGTCCCAGATCAGCTTGTCGTCACCCAGCCACACATGTCCCAGCTCGTCCAGGTCGGCGTCTTCGCTGCCCATAAAAAACACCGGCACGAAATGATTGTCAGGGTGATGTTGATGGAGCCATTCGGCCAGACGGATCGTGTGAAGGATCTTATAGATGAAATAGAGGTGGCCGGTAAAAATGGCTGGTTGATGCGCGGTGCAGACCGTGAAGGTGCGGTCATCGGCCAGCCGCGCGATGTTTTCCGAAACCCTGGGCGCCGGTGCTGCATCTGCATATTGTTCCCCTAGTGCATCGACCAGCGCTTTCCGTTGTGTAGAAATCCTGGCTCTCGCCCGGATGGCAGCCTCGAAACCTTCAGGGCTGACGGGATGCGAATAAAACGAAGACAACTCGCCGGTTTGATCCAGGTAATCCGTTATGAGACGGGAAAAAAAACCGGTCTGTCGATATGTTAAATGCGTAGGTACCCAGTCCATACTATTAAGCTGTTGTCTGTCCGCCGGGCGGCCGGACGGTCAGGCGAATATATTACCTCCAAAGGATAAAAATACCGATCACGGGGGAATTTATCCGAACGGCACTGAGCCGCCACGGGCGGCTCTTCCACGCAGGCAGTCATCGGAGACTTGCCACGGATGGGCCGAATTTCCCGAAACCCATCCCGGGCACATACAACATCAAAATGGGCATATTGTTTAAGAAGGGTTGCTACAGCACCTGGAACCCGTAGGCATACGGGTCGTCTTCGGGATCGATCGTGATCGTGTTGTACCCATATACCTTTGCCCAGCCTTCGATACTCGGGATAATAGCAGGCTTGCCTGCCACGGTAACGGCTTTTTCAACGCGGCCGGTGAACGTCGAGCCGATGATGCTCTCGTGGACGAAGACATCCCCTTCTTTTAAACGGCCCTTGGCGAACCATTGCGCCATGCGGGCGGAGGTGCCGGTCCCGCATGGGCTGCGGTCGATCGCCTTGTCGCCGTAAAACACGGCGTTCCGGGCGGTGGAGGCGGGGTCGATGGTCTTGCCGGTCCAGAGGATGTGCGTACAGCTGTGGATCGTCGGGTTTTCGGGGTGGACGAAGCGGTGTTCGGCATTGATCCGTTTGCGCAACGCGCGGCTCCAGCCGATCAGCTGGTCGGCGGTATAGTTCTCCAAACCCGCGAAATTTTCCTGGGGGTCGACGATCGCGTAGAAGTTACCGCCGTAGGCGACGTCCATTTTCAAGGGGCCCAGGTCCGGGCATGTCACTTCAATATTTTCCGCCGCAAGGTAGGCGGGAACGTTCGTCAGTTTCACCGACCGGACCTTCTTCCCTTCCTGTTTGTACTCGATCAATACCAGTCCCGCCGGTGCTTCCATGCGGACAAGGCCAGGGACCCTGGGCTGGATCAATCCTTCCTCGATCGCGATGGTGATGGTTCCGATCGTTCCGTGCCCGCACATCGGCAGACAACCGCTGGTCTCGATGAAAAGCACCGCGACGTCGTTTTGCAGATCGTGGGGAGGATAGAGGATACTGCCGCTCATCATGTCGTGCCCTCTGGGCTCGAACATGAGTCCCTTGCGGATCCAGTCGAATTCGTTCAGGAAATGCTGCCGTTTCTCGCTCATGTTCTTTCCTTCCAGCACGGGCCCGCCGCCGGCGACCAGGCGCACGGGGTTGCCGCAGGTGTGGGCATCGATGCAGAAAAATGTCTTCTTCATGAAAGGGGGTCTCTCGTGAGATTGTTATTAACGATCCGCCAGATGCCCAGCGGGTTGCTGTTCTTCAATGCTTCCGGCAGCGCGGTGTCTGACCAGCCCTGGTAGCACAAAGGCCGGACCCAGCGTTTGATGCCGTCCGCGCCTACGGAACCAAAACGGCTGTCGGTGGTAGCGGGGAAAGGACCGCCGTGCTGCATCGCGAGCGCGACGCGGACGCCCGTGGGCACGCCGTTCAGGATGAGCCTGCCGCCGATGTCCTGCGCGGCTGCAACCAGTGAGGCCTGTTCGGCGAGGTCGCCGTCGGTCGCCATCAGCGACACCGTCAGTTGTCCCTCCAGGTGACGCGCCGCCTTTTCCAGTTCGGTCATGTTCTTGCATTGCACGACCAGCGAGTAGGGGCCGAAGACTTCCTGGTGAAGGACGGGATTGTTGAAAAAGGCTTCCGCCGTTGCGGATGCCACGGTTGGGACGCCCTGGTCGACCTGCGGTTCGGCCGCCGCTACCGCCACCGTGTTGACGTGCGTCTGGTTAAGCGCCGTGCTGCGCTTCTCG
>DASZYU010000250.1:0-6363 GCA_035545215.1 Puia sp. | reverse complement strand
GGAAAGACAAGCACCCTGAGCGCAGTCGAAAGCCTGATCAAACCTTCGGCCGGAAGTATCCGCGTCGCAGGCTATGACACCCGCAGCCAAACACTGTATGCAAGGGCCTGTATGGGCGTGCAACTGCAGTCCACCAGCTTCCAGCCCGAATTGACCGTCGCGGAGATCCTTCGGCTGTACGCGGGCATCTATGGCGTTAGCCTCGACGGCCAGCAACTGAACGCTATCCTCAGGGATATCAAGCTGGAGAATGCAGCAGGCAAACGATTCGGCCAGCTGTCCGGCGGACAGCAACAACGCGTTTCGCTCGTTATCGCGACGATCCACAACCCGCCGCTCGTGCTCATGGATGAACCCACCACCGGTCTCGACCCGCAGTCACGCCGCCAGCTGTGGGCAAGGATCGAGGCCATGCGCGACAAGGGCCACGGCATCCTCCTGACGACCCACTCGATGGAAGAGGCGGAGTCCGTCTGCGACCGCATCGGCATCATCGACCACGGCCGCATCATCGCCGTCGACACGCCGCAAGCCATCATCGACTCTAACCGCGACCGGCCCGAGGTCATCCAGGCTTCGCGCAAAGGAAAAATAACACTGGAAGACGTCTTCATCGGCCTGACCGGCGAAGCCGTCCGTTCCTGATCAAATCACAATGCCAAAAGATCGTTATGTCGAATACTACCTCCTCCTCCCAACTGACCACCACGCCCGCCGCCGTCCTGCCGGCGCAGAGGACAGTTTCCTCCGCGATGAAGGTGTTCTCCTCGCTGCTCCGCGCAGACCTGACCACCCAATGGCGCAACCGGCGCGCGACGCTCATGGTCTTCCTCCTGCCGGTGATCATACTATTTGCCTGGCGACCACTGATCAAACAATTCGGAGGCCCCTTCGTATTGTCGAATTGCATCACCATCGGTCTGAACGCCATAGGGATCATGGGTTATACCAATTCCATCGCCCGCGACCGCGATAAGGGCATTTTCCAACGGCTGCGGGTATCCCCGGCGCCCAACTGGACCATCATGGGCAGCCGCCTGATCGTACAAATCATCTTGATCAGCCTCCTTACGGTTGTGGTGTTCATCGCCGGATACCAGTATGACCACATCTCGCTGACCGCCGGCGGCTACATAGCTACCTTTTTCATCGCGCTGGTGGTAGGCGCCGTCTATCTCGCACTGGGCCAGGCAATCGTCGGCAGGATCATGAATCCGGAAACCGTCAATGCTACCAGCCGCCTCATCTATCTCGCTCTGATCCTGATCGGCATGTTCGGGGAGTTGGGCATGCTGGGCAAGGCGCTTAACAAAATAGTCGATTATTCTCCTTATGGCACCGTCGAGAGGATTGTGTCGCACGCGCTCGTTCCGGCTTCCTGGAATACGGACGCTTCCATCGCGCTGTTGATAACGCTCGGCTATACGGCCGTCTTCTCGTATCTCGGTATCAAATGGTTCAAATGGAACAGCCGTTGACGACGCGCGCTTCCGGGCCCATTTAGCCGCGATGGTATAGGAGTGTTCCCCGTGCGCCGGTCTCCGACCCGCGATCCGGCCCGCAACCCGCCACCACGCCACCGCCTACTCGCTGCGCAACGATCGCGCGGGATTGGCCAGCCCCGCTTTCACGGCCTGCAGGCTGACCGTAAGCAATGCGATCCCCGCCGACAACCCCGCCGCCATCGCAAACACCCACCACTGGATAGCGACCCGGTACGAATAACCCTCCAGCCACCTGTACATCGCAAACCAGGCGATGGGGCCCGCCACCAGGAACGACACCATCACCAGCTTCAGGAAATCCTTCGACAACAAGGTCGCTATCCCCGTCACCGACGCACCCAATACTTTCCGCACGCCGATCTCTTTGACGCGGTTCTCGGCCATATAGGTTGCCAACCCGAACAATCCCAGACAGGAGATGAACACCGTCAACGCCGCGAACAACCCCGCCAATGTACCCGTGCGCTTCTCATCGTCGAACTTCCTCGAATAGTCCTCATCGACAAAATGGTACTCGAAAGGGTATTCCGGGTTATAGCGTTTGAAGATGGCGGCGGCTTTCTTCAGATTGGTCTCGGTCAGCTGTTTGTCGTTTAGCCGGATATGCATCACGCTGAACCATCCCTGTTTAGCGCCGCGGATCACCATTGGCCGGATAGGCGAATAAGGCGATTCGATGATGAAATCCTTCACCACCCCGATCACGTGGAAACGCGTCGTATCCTCCGTAATGACCTGGCCGATCGCCTCCTTGAAATGCATCGCCTTCACCGCCGATTGGTTCAGGATGATGCCCAGCGAATCCGTCGGATAATTTTCCGGATCGAAATCGCGCCCCTCGACGAGCTGCAAGCCTGTCGTACGCGTCATTCCCCGGTCGGCGCAGGTCATCAGGAAATCCGTTTTGTCTTCCGGGTCCTTGCCCTTCCACACGAAACCCCAGGTGTCGCTGTAGTTATCCGTGATCGGAGAACTCGTTTTGCATACGGCGGTGGCCACACCCTCGCTCAACAACGCACGCCGCACCAGTTCATAGTTCTTCTCCAGGTCACCCGTCAGAAAATGATAGATGAGGTTGCCCTGGTCATACCCGCTCTCGCGCTCGCGCGCATAATCGATCTGCTGTTTGACGACGATGGTGCAGATGATCAGGGTGATGGCGAACGTGAATTGCAACACCACCAATAGTTTGCGGGGCGTCACCAGGGCATTGGCCGCCTTGAATGTCCCTTTTAGCACTTTCACTGGCTGAAATGACGAAAGAAAGAAAGCCGGATAACTCCCCGCCAGCAACCCGGTGAACAGGATGAAGGCCACGGCGCTCAACCAGAACCAGATACTGCCGAATGGGATGTACAGTTGTTTTTGGGTCAGCTGATTGAACCCCGGAAGGCTCAACACGACGATCCCGATCGCCAGCAACGCCGCCAGGAAAGAGAGCAGTACCGATTCCCCGATGAACTGGCTGATCAGCGTTCGCCTCGGCGCGCCTACCACTTTGCGGATGCCCACTTCCTTCGCCCGCTTCTCGCTCCTGGCGGTACTCAGGTTCATGAAATTGATACAGGCAATGAGCAGGATGAATCCCGCAACGATGCCGAACAGACGCACGAAGGTTATCCGCCCGCCGGTCTCCACGGACCCTTCGAACCTCGAATGCAATCTCCAGCGGCTCATGGGATACAGGAACATCTGCCAATGTTTCTCGCTGCTGTCATAGTGTTCTTTGTACCCAAGCATCTTCCGGTTGATGGAGGCAAGCGTGGCATTCGGCTTTAACAACACGTAGGTCCGCGTCGAGTTGTTGCCCCACCACGGATCGTCATTCCCCTGCCGCCGGACAAAGTTCCAGGGTACCAGGTATTTGAAGTCGAACCGCGAGTTATTGGGCAGATCTTTCAGGATGCCCGTCACATGATAGTTGTCTTTGTTATCCAACCGGACCGCCTTCCCGATCACGTCCGTCGAGCCAAAAAGACCCTTCGCCAGCGATTCGGTCAGTACGATACTGTACGGGTCGTTCAGCACCGAGTTCGGATCCCCCTGCGACAATGGGAAGGTGAACACCTGTAAAAAGCTGGAATCGACCGCATTGCCGCGTATCATCAGCCGCTTTTCACCTACGCTGAACAAATGGTTGCCGGCCCAGTCCACCCGTACCGTGTGCTCGACTTCGGGCAGGTCGCGCTGCATCGCGGCGCCCAGCACTTTCGGGGTGGTATTCCAGCAATGCAACGCGCCGCTGAATACGGCCCTGTTCCATACTTCGTAGATCCGGTCCCGCTTGACGTGGAAATCGTCATAACTGATCTCGTTCTGCATCCATAAAAGGATCAGGATGGCGCTGGCCATCCCGATGGCCAGCCCTGCAATGTTGATGAAGGAAAACCCTTTGTTCTTCCAAAGGTTCCGGAAGGCGACTTTCAGATAGTTCTTGAGCATGACACCTGCTTTTACAGGCCGCCGGCGGCGGCCCTTCCAATAGGACGCCGCAGGCAGGTAAATGTTGCATCTTAACAAACCCTTAAGCCTCTTCTTTCGTTACTTTTAGCGTACAAACGCTAAAACATGAAAGTTTCGTTATTGATGCTGGCCGCCTTTCTCTTCCTGCAACCCGCCATGGCGCAGTCGAAGAAGTACCCCAATCCTCCGGAGGCTTCCGCGAAAACCAAATATCCGATGAGCCTGACCGACGCCGAATGGAAAGCCCGGCTGACTCCGGACCAATACTATATTCTTCGCCAAAAAGGCACGGAAAGAGCGTTCACGGGGAAATACGACCACTTCTACCAAAAAGGGACCTATTACTCAGCCGCCAGTCTTCAACCCCTGTTCAGCTCCGATACCAAATTCAATTCGGGCACCGGATGGCCCAGCTTTTACGCGCCGATCAATCCCGATGCGGTCCGCCTGGTCCTGGACAACAGCGATGGAATGGAAAGATGGGAGGTGGTCGACAGCAAGAGCGGCTCGCACCTGGGCCACGTATTCGACGATGGCCCCGCACCCACGGGCAAACGATATTGCATGAATTCGGCAGCCCTTATCTTCGTTCCCGAAGGCGGCGCGCCGCCAAAGAGCTCAAAAACCAATTAACATGAACCGCCTGCTCCTCTTCGTCAGCTTGTTCCTGGTGGCCGCCTGCGGCCAAAGCCAACCCGTTAATATCCCCGTCAAGACATCCGACAAGCCGTCCCCCAACGAGGCCGTCGCCGATTTTGCGGAAGGGTGTTTCTGGCATACGGAGATCGTTTTTCAAAGCCTGGTAGGCGTCCGCGATGCGGTCTCCGGTTACAGCGGAGGCACCGACACGCATCCGGACTATGAAAAGGTGTGCACCGGCTCCACCGGCCACGCCGAGACGGTTCAGGTCTACTACGACCCTTCGAAAGTATCCTTCGCGACGCTCGTAAAAGCATTCTTCGCTTCGATGGATCCCACCGAGCTCAACCGCCAGGGACCCGACGAGGGCACACAATACCGGTCCATCGCCTTCTACCGGAACGCCGAAGAAAAAAAGATAATCGAGGACGAGATCGCCCGTCTCACGGCAGAAAAGAAATATTCGCGGAAGATCGTCACCGAGGTGGAACCCTTCAAGGCGTTCTATCCCGCGGAAGCCTATCACCAGGAATACATCAAGAACCATCCCGGGAATCCGTACGTGCAACATGTCTCCATTCCGGACTGGCTGGAATTCAAACAGGCTAATAAGACGGTATTCAACTTCAAACCCTGACGCCTGTGCCCGTGCGCCCAACTGCGCACCCGGCAGCGTCCCTCCCGTCACCCATGTCCCAACTGCGCACCCGGCAGCACCTACCACCCGATGCCATAATCCTCCCCGTTATTGCTGCTGCCTCCCCAGAAGGTGCCATGCCTGCTATCGAGATAAATGGCATTGATCGGACCGCTCGTCCGGTCGCCATAAGTCATAAAATAGCCCATCCGGCGCAGCTCCTGCCGTACATACGGCGGCGTTACATTTCCCAGCAGGACACGGTTCGGCCGCGGCCGCCGGTCGTCCAGCCGCTCTCCGCCCAGCGACAGCCACAACTGGTCCGAGTTGATGTTCGGCGCTTCGGTCGCCTCCTGCACCGTCATACCGAAATCGACCATATCGAGAAAGAATTGCAGGAGGTTCTGGTCCTGCGTATCCCCGCCCTGTACGCTGAAACACAGGTAAGGCTTGCCATCCTTCAACGCCAGCGTGGGCGTCAGCGTTACCCTGGGCCGTTTGTGCGGTTCGACGACATTGAACGGATCGAGTACGCTGTCCAGTACGAAACTCTGCATCCGCTGGCTCATTCCCACACCCGTGTGCCCCGCTACGCACGCAGGCGGCCAGCCGCCGCTCGGCGTGACCGAGATCACCCAACCGTCCTTATCCGCCGCTTCGATGCTTGTCGTGCCGCGCCACAACCGGTCATGATACAACGCCTCATCCACCGGCCCCCCGGCAACCGTATGATCGAAGGCTACGCTATCCGCTATCGCCGCCGGATTCATCACGCGAGCGGCATCCACTCCACCCGGCACACCCGCGGAAGTCGTCGAATTCATCGCCCCGCCCGTACTCGGCGCCCCGCTCCCGCCACGCATCGCCGGCACCCCAAACGTCTTCTCCCTTTGTTTCAGCAAATCCGCAAAGGGGTTCGTCCTTCCCTCGAAAGGATAGGGATCGCCCGGCTGCACCAGCGGACCGGCATGATCGGGATCGATGAGCGCCGCACGCTGCTTCGCATACTCCTTGCTCAACAAGCCTTTCATCGGCTGGCCCTTCGAGAAATACGGGTCGCCATAATAAAAATCCCTGTCTGCAAACGCCAGGCTCATCGCCTGGTACACCGTATTGATA
>DASZYU010000249.1:0-6223 GCA_035545215.1 Puia sp. | reverse complement strand
ATCGGCGTATAGCCATAATCCAGATTGATGGGGTTGCAATAGGTTTGCTCCACCGCCGCCGCGACGGTGGCGGGCTGGGCCGCGTGTCGGGACGACGGAAACCGGGATGCGCGGGACGATGGCATGGCGGGCTGAGCCGCGCAGTGCAGAGAGCCAAACCCGATAAGCAAGTAAAGGAGTTGCCTCATAGCGTTTATTTAAGCGCCTGATCTTTTTCTTTTTCGAGGAAACCGGAAGCTTCTGTCACGCCTTTCGTGTCCCATTTCAGCATCGCTTCGTCAGGCACGACCTTAACGGGGATCGTGTGCGAGCCGTTTGGTTCGTTATACCCAATGTTCGCCTGCCGGTTGTAAACGGAGATAAGCGACCATCTCGGTCTGTCGGAGAGATTGGCCTCGCTGCGGTGCAGCAGGTTGCTGTGGAAGAACAGCGCGTCCCCCGGCGCCAGCTCGACATAGACCAACGGCATCGTTCGCAGCGCCAGGTCGACATAGTGTTGCGCGGCGCCGACCTGTTCGCCGGAAAACCCGTGTTCGATCCGTCCCATTTTATGCGTGCCTTTGATCACCTGCAGACAGCCGTTCCCGCGGGTGGCTTCGGTAATGGCGACCATGACCGATACCATCTGGTCCGGAAAGAGAAATTCGTTCTTATACCAATACCCGTAGTCCTGGTGCCATTCCCAGGCTCCGCCGACCCGGGGTTCTTTCTGCATCAACTTGCTGTGAAAGTGGCAAACGGCCGAATCGCCGTCCATCAGCCGGTCGACAGAATCGACGATGCGTTTGCTTCGCGTAAGCAGGCCATAGGCGTCATCGCCGGGGTTGTACCAAAGCGTCAGTTTCGTTTTCTTGCCCGTCAGATCGTTCAGATCGAAAGCATGTTTGGACAGTGTCGCATCCCCGGTCGCGATGCCATGCAATTTGGTGATCTCTTCCGAGGTCAGGAAATTCCTGACGATCAAATAGCCGTCCCTGGTATAGTCGGCCAGCTGTTGCTGGTTTAGTTGAAAATTCTCCATACTCGTTTATTTAGACATTACAAAGTTATCGGAATGACGGGGTCTGGAAACCAAGCCTTTTCAGGCCGTTCTGCACATCCGGTATATGCATGAACAGGCGCCAGATGAGACCGCTGCGGTAGTTCTCGATCATCACGACGATGGGACCTTCATCGATTGCCAGATGCGTCCGCGCAAACCAATTGTGGGATTCGCTGAAACCGTCGGCAAAGCCATAAGGGCCCCAGATCTTGTCGCCAAGGTCATAGTAAAAATGTCGAAGCGCCTGCATACTGTACCGCGGCGTGTAAGGAAAAGAGGATATGGCGGCTGTGGGCTGTATCACGCCCCTGTCGTCCTGGGGGCAGTGCGCGACATAGCCTTTGTAGCTGTCTCCGGCGGTGAGGCCCCAGCAATCCGCGCCGTAGCCCTTGTATTTTTTGGGATTGTCGACGCAATAAGCGCGGTTGATCAGGGTGTGGTTGCGCGTCTGTTCGGCATAATCGATGCCATGGTCGTCGGTGAGGCCGTTGGGGTCGATGCCCATGAACGTATATTGCTCGAAGAACAGCGGGCCGCCATATTCGAAATTGCCGAGTGGGAGCGTGATGCCGTAATATTGTTTGCCGTTGCCCCAGGAGGTGCTGTTTACCCAGCAGGACTCGTACACATCGCGCTGGATCGGGTGCGTTGGTGAAGCGGCAGCCATGACATACGTAATGAGCGCTTCATCCCATCCGAATACGGGAAAATTCATGTCGAAATCATTTTTCGGGCTCCAATGCCAGTAGAGCTTTTTGCCGCCGCCGTTGCTGTGCCAGTTCCAGTCCGCATCCGACCACATCGCCGTCACCCGGTTGCGGAAATAGGTTTCCAGCGGGGTGGATCTGTTAAAATATTCGCGCGCCGTCAGCAGACCCATCATCAGGTAGGAGGTCTCCACGATGTCCGCGCCATCATCGAGCCGGCCGAAAGGGATCGTTTTCCCGGTAGCGCCATTCATAAAATGCGGGTAGATGCCGTGGTAGCAATCGGCATGCGTCAAAAAGTCGACGATCTTTACGAGGCGGCGCAAGGCGGTGTCCCTGCCGATCCATTTTCTGTTTACGGCAACGATGGTCGCCAGGATGCCGAACCCGGTGCCCCCGATAGCGCAGGCTTCCGGTCCGAAAGTGTCTTTGCTGAAATTGGGTTCCCCGTCCGCCTCGTTGATGTAATCCCAGTAGTATTCGGCATGAACGGTATTGTCGCGTTCTCTTGCCAGGCCGCTGACGGGATGCGCGAAGTCCCAGAAATAACGAAAGGTCTGTCGTTGTACGATATCGAGAAGCGCGGAGTCGGAGATATTGCGGATGATGCCGACGGGCCGGATGGTCGTCTGCGGATGGGCCACGACGGTGCAGCAACACAGAGAGGCAATCGCGATGGAGGTGTTTCTCATACCGGTTATTTTAACCAGGGGCTTTCGAACCCGAGTTTTTTTAGGCCTGTCTGTATTTCGGGGCAGCTCATGAACAGCCGCCAGAGCAAAGCGCTGCGGTAATTTTCGATCATCACCGGTTGTGGCCCCTGGTCGATCGCGAGGTACCTTGGCGGATACCATGCGGCTTTTTCGCTGAACGCATCGTAGAAGCCGTACTTGCCCCAAAGTTGCTTTCGCCTGTTGTCGTACCAGAACCGGATCGCCGCCATCGATTGCCTGGGCGTGTAGGGTATCGAGGAAATCGCTGCTGTCGGCGATAGCACGCCCAGGTCATTTCTTCTATCGGGGGCATGCGCCGCATACCCTTCGACAGAATAGCTGGCTGTCAGCCCCCAGCTGTTCTTTCCATAGCCCGGGTAGTGTTTGGGATCGTCGACACACCACTCGTAATTGATGAGCGACTGCGTGACGTTCTCTTTCCAATAGTCGGCATAGCGGTCCTTCAACCCGCGCGGGTCGAGCCCGAGATAGGAATACTGCGACCAGAAGAGTGGGCCACCGTGCGGCGGATCACCTTGCATGTGCAAATGCAGCGTGTCGTTCTTGTACGAGCTGACGCGGTCGATGGCGCCGTTTTGCGCCCAGCCTTCGTGGTATACCCCGGCGGGAATGGCGTGGGTCGGTGACGATGCGGCGATCACGTACAGGATCAGGCATTCGTTATACCCATGGACAGGAAAATTCATTTTCCAACCGTAGGTTGGACTCCAATGCCAGAACAGGACGTTTTGGCCGCCGTTGCGATACCAGTCGAAATCGACGCCGCGCCACAAGGCGTCGATGCGCGACGCCAGTTTTTTTTCATTGGCGTTCCCGTCTTTGTAAAACTGCCGGACGCAGAGTAGTCCCTGCAACAGGTAGCAGGTCTCGACGATATCGCCTCCATTGTCCTCCGTACCGAAAGGCTTAACATGGCCCGTGGTATCGTTCAGCCAGTGGGGCCATGCGCCATGAAACCGATCGGCTTTTTCGAGGAAGGACACGATCTTCTGAAAGCGATAGATCGCCTGATCGCGTGTGATATAGTGTCGATGGACCCCCGCCAGGATGGCCATGATCCCGAAACCGCTGCCGCCGGTGGCAATGATCCCCTGGTCGTGGTCGGGGTAGATATTGTCAAGGTGGATACGTTCGGGCGCCATGCCGCTGTTTGGTTCGGCCCCGCGCCAAAAATATTCGAAGGACTGCCGTTCCACATAGTCGAGGAGGGCGGAGTCGGAATTGGGGTTCGTCTTTTGCGCCGAGGCGTTCGCAGCAATCATGGACAACAGGAAGAAGGCTATCGTTCGAAGGTGTTTCATATCATATTTTAAAGTGACGGCCCCTGGAAACCGAGGCGCTTCATACCGGTCTTTACCTCGGGGCAGCTCATGAAAAGGTTCCACAGCAGTCCGCTGCGGTAGTTCTCGATCATGACAATTTGGGGTCCCTGGTCAATGGCGAGGAAGTCGGGGTCGTACCAATTGGCAGACAGGTTGAAAGCGTCTATAAAACCGTATAGGCTCCAGAGTTTGTCGCCAAGTGTGTAGTAAAAGAACCGCAGTGCATTCATCGATTCGGCGGGCGTGTAAGGAAGCGAAGAGATGGCCGCCGTAGGAGTGATAACGCCGTCATCGTTGGTCGGCGAATGCGCCGAGTAGCCGCCTTGCTCGTCGCTCGCCGTCAGTCCCCAGCAAAGGTTGCTGTACCCGAAATAGTTTTTCGGATTGGCGACACAATACAGGTAGTTGATGCGGGTGTGCGCGGTGTCCTGTGTCCAATAGTTGGCATAGGCATCGGAAAGGCCGCGCGGATCGATGCCCATAAAGGAATAGTGAGCGAAGAAGAGGGGTCCCCCGTAGTCGGGACCCAGCGGCAAAGGTATCCCATAAAAGCTTTTTTTGTTTTGGATCGCGCCGTTACGCGCCCACCCGTTATGGTAAACGGTCGCGGGAATGCTGTCGCGGCTCGCCGAAGCGGCAAGGACATAAGTGATGAGGGCCTCGTCCCATCCGGCGACCGGAACATTGACAGCCCAATCGTGGTCCGGGCTCCAGTTCCAGTAGAGTACCTGCTGGCCGTTTTGACGGTACCAGTTCCAATCCACTTGCGCGTAAAGGCTGTCGACGGCGGTGCGTAGGCTGGTTTCGGCGGAATCGGTCGGGTTGCTATAATATTGACGGGCGCAGAGCAGCCCCATCATCAGATAGGACGTTTCGACAATGTCCCCGCCGTCATCGAGCGAACTAAAGGGAACGGTGGCGCCGGTCGAGCCGTTGATCCAATGCGGAAAGGCGCCGTGATACCGGGCGGCCTTACCGGTCAAAAAACCGATGATGGTACCGATGCGGGTCAGCGATTGCTGACGGGTGATGAAACCGCGTTGGGTGGCGGCCAGCATCGCCATGATGCCGAACCCGGTGCCCCCGGTGGTGACGACGTCGCCCGAGGTGGTGCGTTCATGGGCCATACCGGAGACGGAGTGCCCAAAATCCCAGAAATATTTGAATGTCTGTTGCTCCACCAATGTCAGCAGCGCGCTGTCCGTGATCTTCGGGAATTTATCGGTCGAATCGATGGCGGTCAGGAACTGGAAATCGCTTTGCGCCGGCAAATAGATCTTTTCCTGCGATTGGAGGAAGGTTGTGAAGCCGAAGCCATATTTTGTCAGCGGTTTCAGCGCGGATGTTGGTTGGATCACCACGACGCTGTCCTTGTTCTGATAGGTGACCGAATAGGCGACGGCCATCCCGGCATTGTCTTTTAAGTAGAATCCGTTCGCGAGCGAATTGTGATCCACAGGTGAGGTGAACGAACATTTGATGACGGGAGAAAAGCCAATGTTGAAAGTGAGAGACGCAGCCGCTACGCCGTTCACGGTTGTGGTGGCGAGATTGAAGGCGCCGGGCACGGGAGTGACGACATTGGAGGAAGCGTGTTTGGAGCATCCGGCCGCCAGCGCTGCTCCTGCTATCACGAACCAAAACGAGCGGATCATAGGCCTCTATTTTTTATATTGAAAAAACAACAAGCTATCGTTATTCCGGGCCGCCACCAGGACATCCCCGTACCTGGCGGTATGCAACCATTTCAAATCGCGTACCTCGCCCTGAACATCGGTCAGGATCCGAAGGCGGCTAAATCCCGCAATTCGGCTGTCATAAGAGAACAAAGTGGGGCATAAAGCGTCATATTTTCCTTCGTAGGGCCGGGTGCCGTAAAAATTGCCTCCCGCGAGGTAATCGGTCGTGTCGCTGCCGGCGGGTACCGGTGCAAAAGAGAAGACGGGGGCTTCCTGTAATCCGTCCGGCAGGTCCTTCCTGGTAAAATTGCCTTTGCCGTCGCCCGTGAAACAGGAAGAGCCGAGCGTTTCGGCCTTGAGCTCGATATAGTTCCTGAACAGATCGTAGAACATGTACTGAACATCTTTGCCGGCGACCTCGCTATAGGTGAGGTAGTATTTTTTCAGAACCGGTATCTCGCGTTCGAGTTCGTCTTTCGGAAGGAAGGTATATTCTTTACCGTCTATGGTATAGCACATCAGTTGTTCTACGGTCGAGTTCCCGTCGAAGTCCTTTACATATAATTTGAGCGGCCCGTTCTTCCCTGCCCAGAGTTTGGAGTTGTGTCCCCAATTGCCAACCAGGAGATCCTCTTTACCGTCGCCGTTCACATCCGTCGCCAGGATGGTCTGCCAGAGACCCGTGGAGTTGGGGACATCGTGTTCCGAAAACCTGCCGTGGTCGTTGATAAACACTTTA
>DASZYU010000248.1:0-17969 GCA_035545215.1 Puia sp. | reverse complement strand
CGGGGGCAACTCCTGTATGGATTTCCATTTCTGTCTACTGTTTGACGAACTTCCGCACGACCTTGTCACCGCTGGCATCCTTGAGCACAAGGAAGTACACGCCGCGGGCCAGCTGGCCGACATTGATCTGGATGCTCATTTGCCCGGCCTGGTTGTCGTAGGCCGTCGTCATCATGTTCACCCCGCTGGTATTGAAGACCGATATCGTGAATTCGTTGTGAGCCGAAGACTCATACCAGACATTCAGCATGCTCTGCACCGGGTTGGGCCACAGCCGGACAACGCTGGTTCTTGCCGTGCGGAGATTGCTGTTCAGCACGATCACGTTCACCGTCGCCGTTGCCGTATTGCCGGTGTTGTCCGTCACGGTCAGCTGGAAGGTATAGGCGCCTGCCTGCAGACCCGACACCGGCGTTACCGAAGCCGACGGGTTGCCGATCGCAGCCGTGGAAGGCCCGTTCAATTGCTGCCAGGCATATCCGACGATCGTGCCCGAAGTCGTCGTACTGCCCAAGCCGTTCAGCGTGGCCGTATCGACCGGCAAGGTTACCGTATCGGTGACGCCTGCATTGGCGGTCAATGTTTGCGAGCCGCCCGCTACGACGGTTATGGTCACATTCGAGCTGCCGGTTGCTCCCAAGTTATCGGTCACCGTCAGCCGGAAGGTATAGGAGCCTACCTGCATGCCATAGATCGAAGGCGTCGAGGTTGTCGAATTGGCGATCGTTACGCCTCCCGCTCCGGCAGCCTGGACCCAGCTGTACCCCACGATGGAACCATCCGGGTCATATGACGCCGAACCATTCAGGCTCACCGGCGATGTGGATTGCGTAACCGTCCGGTTGGCTCCCGCAATCGCGACGGGCGATTGATTGCCCGCAACGACCGTCACCGTGGTCGTGGCGCTGGCGGTCTGTCCGGAATTGTCCGTCACCGTCAGCTGGAAAGTGTAAGTTCCCGCCTGTGTCAATCCGTCTATATAGGTCGAGGACTGCGCCGCGCTGTACAGCGTCGCCGTCGAAGGTCCGCTCACCTGTGTCCACTGGTACGATACGATGGTGCCGTTCGTTTCCGATGCGTTGCCATAAAGCGACGCGCTGCTGGCCGGAAGCGTGATCGTCTGACCGGCCCCCGCGCTCACCTGCGGCGTACCGCCGGATACTACAGGCGCCGGATTCACCGTCACCGTGGCCGTAGCGCTGGCCGTCTTGCCCGAATTATCCGTTACGGTCAACTGGAACGTATAGGTCCCCTCGACAAGCGAGGTAGCGATCGTCGACGCCGCCGTCGGGGTGATCAGCTTGGCCGTCGTAGGACCGCTCAGCTGTGTCCATTGATACGATACGATCGTACCGTTCGTCTCCGAAGCGTTGCCCCAAAGCCACTGGCTGTTCGAAGGCAGGGCGATCGTCTGGTTGCCCCCGGCGCTCACCTGCGGGGTCCCCGGCACGACCGGGGCGGGATTTACCGTCACCGTCATCGTCGCGCTGCCCGTCTTGCCGGAATTATCCGTTACGGTCAATTTAAAGGTGTAAGTTCCCTGCGCAAGCCCGCTGACGCCCGTGCTGGCCTGGGACGGGCTGCTGATCGTCGCAGCTGAAGGGCCGCTGGCCTGGGTCCAGGCATACGATACGATGGTGCCGTTCGTTTCCGAGCCGCTGCCCGTCAGCGTAACGCTATTCGTAGGAAGAGTGATCGTCTGGTTCGATCCCGCGTTGGCGGTGGGAGCGCCCGGCGGCACAGGGTTGACCGTCACCGTCATCGTGGCGCCTGCCGTGATGCCCGAATTGTCCGTCACCGTCAACTGGAACGTATAAGTGCCCTGCACCAGCCCGCTGACACCCGTGCTGGCCTGTGCGGCATTGGCGATCGTCGCCGTCGAAGGACCGCTCAGCTGACCCCAGTGATAAGACACGATCGTGCCGTTCGTTTCATATCCGCTGCCAGACAGCGTCACCGAGTTGGTCGGAAGCGTGATCGTTTGGTTCGGCCCCGCAATCGCCGCCGGAGGTCCCGGCACTACCGATGCGGCATTCACCGTCACCGTCACCGTGGCGCCGGCGGTCTTGCCCGAATTATCTGTCACGGTCAACTGGAACGTATAGGTGCCCTGCACCAGCCCGCTGACAGCCGTGCTGGCCTGCGCGGCATTCGCGATCGTCGCCGTCGAAGGACCGCTCAGCTGACCCCAGTGATAAGATACGATCGTGCCGTTCGTTTCATATCCGCTGCCCGACAGGTTCGCAGTATTGGTGGGCAAAGTAATGGTTTGATTCGACCCCGCATTGGCGGAAGGAGGTCCGGGCACCACTGCCGACGGATTCACCGTCACGGTCACCGTGGCGCTGGCTGTAATGCCCAGCAGGTCCGTAACCGTCAGCTGGAACGTGTAAGTGCCCTGAGCCAGGTTGCCCGCCGTCGTGGTCGCCGACGTGCTCGATCCGAGAGTGGCCGTATTCGGGCCGCTCAGCTCCGTCCATTTGAAAGAAGCAATGCTGCCGCCCACTTCACTGCCAGTGCCGGTCAGTGTTACACTGTTGGTCGGAAGCGTGATGGTCTGGTTCGATCCGGCATTGGCCACCGGCGGCTGAGACCCGGTGCTGTTCACCGTAATGGTCACGATCGAGCTGTCTTTCAGCCAGCCGTTATCGATCACTTTCAACTGAAATTTATAGACCCCGTTGACCAGGTTGCGCGCCTGCGCCTTCGCACCCGAAGGGATGACGATCAGCGCATTGCTCGGTCCCGACACCTGCGACCAGATATAATAGGTGATGGCCACGTTGTCGGTGGAAGCCGACCCGTCCAGGTTGGCCACCGAAGTAGTCACCGTCTGATCGGGACCGGCATTCGATTTGGGCGGCGTGTTCGCCGGTATCGGATAGATGCTGCAACCCGTTGCGCCGGGATTGGAAAGACAATAAGGAGAAGTCGAAAGGATGGTCTTGGCCCCCGGGGTGAACGGGTTGATAGCCGTGATATAAGGTACGTCGAAAGAGTTGGGATAGGTGGCGGCGATCAATCCATTCTGGTAGTCGCCATCCATGACACCATTGGCCAGGATACCCGTCTTATTACGACCCCACGAATACAGCTGGCCGTTGGCATCCACCGCGAATTTATAGAAAACCGTCTCCTCACCTTCCGACAAACCGACAAAATTGTTGATGCCCTGTGCGATCTGCACGGGTTTATGCTGCTGGAACTCCGCCGGGCTCATGCCCCAGTCCCACGCATACGGCGAAGGAGTGCCGCCCGAAGGAGCCGGATTGACCGTATAAGCCGCCCAGTTGATCTCCTGGCCGTTGCCGATCTGTCCGCATTCATTCCCGCCCCAGGCCCACAGCGTGCCGTCGGTCAGGATCACATAGGTGGAGGTCTTATTACACGAGATCTTCGAGATAGGAGCGGGCAGGTTCAATTGCCCGTCCAGCAAAACAGGACCGGACATGTTGGTCCACAAAGAACTGGCCGCGGAGCCGACACCCAGGTAACCTTCATAAAGACCCCAACCGTACAGGTTCCCGTTCTGCAGCAGCGCATAGGACCACATGCCGCCGCCGGCGATATCCTTGGCAGGACCCGGCAGATTTACTTTCTGCGGCGTCATGTAATTGGTCCGGGTGTTGTCCCCCAACAGACAGGAGTAACCACCGTTGCCCGCCCAGGTCCATACATTACCGTTGGCATCGAGCGCGATGGCGATATTCTGAATGAACACCTTCGTTATTTTAGTACCCGCCGGAAAAGGCACCTGGACAGGTCTTGTATTGACCTGACCGTACGTACCGTTACCACGATATCCGCCCTGCGTATTACCCCATACCCACAGGGTTCCATCATCCTTCACCGCCATGATACAGGCGCCATATCCCTGACCGCCCGAGAAGATCGCGCTTCCCATCGCCAGGTAGTTGACACCGGTGAAGGCGTTGCCCAAAGAGTCGGTGGTGATTTGCACGAAACCCTTCGACGAGCCGCCGGTCGTACCGTTGCCCATCGTTCCATCTTCATTGCCCCCCGTGAAATAAACATTACCGTTCATGTCCACGCACGCACCGGTATGCAAACCGGCCGCAACGAATTTGATCTGCGTGTTGGGACTCGGGAACTGACAGGGGATCGGATAACCGAACTGACCCGGGTTCGAGCCAATCCCGTTACCGGCGGTACCCAAACCATACAGGATGTGGGTCGTGTTGTCGAGAATGAAATTTTGATATTCCCCGCTACCGATCGAATACTTCGGCGTCTGCGAGTAACCGGAAGAAATGAATACACCTAGCGCTGCAATAGACAGTAGAAATGGTTTCATAGACGGATTTTTAACAGGATATTGAATTAAACATTGGATTTTCCCTCACAAACATTGGCTCCTTTTGGATTTTAACAATGGCGTTCCAACAAATTCAACGGTATAGGATTCATAAAAAACTGTGAAATCAAAACAAATTCTGTACCAAAAAGAACTGTCCAAATAATTGCACTTTTTTACTCATATTTCCACAATTTTCGACTGTGGAAAAACTAAGTTACTGAGAATAAGTACATAGGTATTTTCTTTTTATTCCTATCTCTTTAATTCTGAGGGAAACCACTAGGTTTTATTAAATAAAAATGTCCTGCCGCACAATAAAAATCTGTAAAGAAGTATCAATTCAGCGAATAAAACAACGCGAATGATCATCTAACGGTCGCCGTGGAGTCATTCGGTGTTCTGATATGGAACTGATCACAGGGTTTGCTGTCCTGGTGAAGCAAACAATAAGGAGAAGTAATTATCCGGTGATCTTTCAAAGCGAACGGATCGACGGCCGTTACCGTAGGCACATCCCACGAGTTCGGATACGTTGCGGTGATATCGGGTGTCGGACTGACAACACCATTGCCCAACACCGCCGATTTATTCCGGCCCCACGAATACAACTGCCCCGTCGAAGTCAACGCATAACTATAGAACACAGCGCAATTGCCGCCGAATACTCGAATAAAATTGTGGACAGCAGGCGCGAGCCGGACCGGTTTGGTCACCAGCAGTTGCCCCGGGCCCCAGTCCCATGCATACGGAGGTACGTGTTTGGCATAATCCAATTCTTCTCCGTTGCCGACACAGCCGCAGGCATTGTCGCCCCAGCCCCACAGGCTGCCATCCGTCAGGATCACATGCGTGGCTACGCTGTTCGTGACGACCGATGCGATGGGATGCGGTAAACGCAGATCGCGCGTCAGGTCCTTCGGTTGTACCGGTGGCGGTACCTGGTGCGCCCATCCCCCATTGCCCATGCAGAGGTATGCCGTATACCACCCCCATCCGTATAGCGTTCCATTGACGCCAAGCGCATACGAGAAAAACCCGCCTCCGGCTATGTCCTTCGCCTTTTGGGGCAGGGGCACCTGGTGCGGATGCGTATAGTCGGCAGTGTTGGTGCCGAGCAATTCCTTTCGGTTATTACCTCCCCAGCTCCATACGCTGCCGTCGGAAGCCAGCGCAATGATAACATTTGCGCCGATCACTTTGACGATCTTTTTTCCACCAGGTATCCTCACCTGCACGGGTCGCGTATTGACCTGTCCCGTCTGCCCATTGCCGCGCATTCCCTCGGTTGTCAACCCCCATATCCACACCGTACCGTCGGATTTCACCGCCAGGTTGCCGTTGCTGCCCCCGCTGCTGTAACAACTCACCTGTACGATGCCGGTGAACGGGGCGCCACTGCTGTCTGTCTCGATCTTCACCGGCGCCAGACCCGGGTCCGTCCTCGTGCCGATACCCGATTCCCCGTTGCCGTTCGCTCCCCAGGTCCATACGTCCCCGTGCTCATCCACCGCAAGACTATTGTGCATCCCCGAGGCGACATCGGTGAAGCTGTGATGACGCGGCCCGCCGCCGACCAGTACCGGCAATCCCTCGATGCCCGCATCCCAGGCAACTCCTGCTGTGACCAGGCTGCTGCTGATGCCATACAGTTTACCCGTCGAAGTATTGATAATAAAACATTGGTACTCCCCCAGACCCATCCGGTATTTCGGCGTCGTCGAAGAAGGAGGCTCCTGGGCAGACAAACAAACGGCGAGGAAGGAAAACAGCACCACAGCGATCATCCGGCTCATTACTACGATTTCTTAATAGCCTAAGGTACAATTAAATTGATGAATCAGCGATTTCTGATCTATCTTTAATTCCTGAGAACTAACCCGTTTATCGTTGAAAAAACTCTTCTCGTCATACTGGATCCGGTCGGCTTTTTACACTATCCTGCAACGGTTTTCCATCATGTTCTTCAGCCTGGTCAATTTCATGGTGCTCATCCGCACCCTGACCACCGCGCAGGCCGGCACATGGAGTCTCTTTATCATGGTCACCAGCATTTTCGAAATGACGAAGACGAATTTGCTCAAGAATGCACACATCCGCTACGTCAGCAGCACCGATGACAAACAGGAGAAGATCGAGATCGCCTCGGCCTCCTTTCTCATCAATATCAGCATCACGGCGCTGGCCATCCTCTTAATCCTCCTGTTCGGGAACTGGCTCAGCGCCCGGTTCCATACCGGCAACGATTTGGCAGTCATGCTGAAATGGTTCATCCCCGGTCTGCTCATTATGGTCTTCTTCTCGCATCTCGAAGCCATCCAGCAATCCTTTCTCGATTTTAAAGGGGTGTTCGCGGGGTATTTTATCCGCCAGGCCGTCTTCCTGGTCTGCATCACCGGCTCCCTGCTCCTGCACTTCAAGTATTCGCTCATCGATGTAGTACTCTTCCAAAGCACCGGCTTCCTTTGCGGCACCATCGCCATCTGGTACTACAGCCGTCCCTACCTCGAATACCATTTTCATCCCATCGCCGCCCGGGTTCGCCAGATCCTCCACTACGGGAAATTCATTTTCGCTTCGGGCGCGGTCAGCAACGTGTTCACCAACCTCGACCAGATCGTCACCGGCACCATGAAAACCAGCGCGGACGTTGCCTATTACAATACCGCCCTCCGCGTCAACAACCTCCTCGACGTTCCCTCCTACGCGGCGGCCGACGTCCTGTTCCCGAAAAGCGCCCGCGCTTCCGTCGAGGAAGGACCCGACAAGGTACGCTACCTGTTCGAAAGGATGGTCGCCATCATCCTGTCCTTCACCGCACCGATCGCGCTCTTTATCATACTCTTCCCCCGGTTGATCGTTTATTTTATTGCAGGCAGGGCCTATTATGCGGCCGCCCCCATCCTGCAACTGTACATGGTCACCAGGCTCATCAGCCCGATGCAAAACCAAAGCGCCAACCTCCTCAATTCGATCGGCAAACAAGTCGTCTGTTTCTGGATGAACGTAGCGGCGCTCGCCGTCAACGTGGTCATCAATTATTTCTGCGTCCGCTATATTGGATTTTATGGCGCGGCGGTGGGCAGCACCATCTCCTATGGCATGGCGCTGATCGCATGGTACTTCCTGATGCGGCGGATCATCGGCTTCCATCCGGCCAATATCTTCCGGTATATGCGCGAGACCTATCAGACCGTTTACGGTTTCGCCAAACGCCTGTTCCAGGGCAAACAGCAGCTATGACCCACCGGCGCTCGCTGCCTGTAAAGTCTGCTCCAAACGGTCGAGGACGGCGCTGTCCTGCTCCATATCGAACTTGCGCGCGAACAGCTTGTCCGACGCCAGCAAGACCGGCAGGTCTTCGGTGGTGAGCAATTTGGGGCTGGCGCCGCCCCGCGACCAATCGATGTAAAAGAGGTTGTCTGCTATGCGGTCGCGATAGGCCGGGTTATTGAAGATCACGGTTGAAAAGATCAATTCGTCGGCGCCCCACACATATTTGAAGAACCGGACGACCCGGGGATTTTCCTTGAGATAGGTCAACAGAAAACGCGCGCTTCCGGCGGTGATCGTAAACCATTGCGAATGACCCACGACCTCGTGCCCCCGGACGGGATACTTCCTGCGCGGCAATAGAATATTCGCTGCCGCCTGGAGCCGGTATTTCCCGGGAATGGTCCAGTTATGGAAATTGTAATGCCACGCATGCAACGCCGCGACCTTCCACCAGGGATGGCCGTCGCTCTCGCGCAAACACGTGATGAACTCTGTCCCCTGCCGGTCGGTAAGGTACCGGTAAATAACGTCCATGGGCTTTATCGGGAAGTCCTGCGCGGACATCACGTGGACATACCCGTACTGGCCCGAGGCCAGCACTTCCTCAAGCCCGTTCAGCGTGGCCTGGACCAGGCTGTATTGCCCCCACCCTACCTTCACCCGGCCGCGGATAAAGGCCACCCTGTCCATTCCTTCGAGATAATCGAATTGCCTCAGGTCCGCCTTCCCGTCGACATGGATATAATAATCGAAGGCGGGATGGTCCATGGCCCGGATCAGCCGTTCCAGCTGCATAGGGTTCTTATGCGCCAGGATCAAACAGGCGATTCGCATGACGTTATTTTCGGTGTTCCTTATACAATGTATTGCTGACCTCTGTCTTCGTATGGACAGTATGGATAAAGGTCTTGTTCGATTTCCGGATATGAAAGATGGTTCCGGCCATGACCAGCACCGCCTTGGGCAACCGCAACAGCGCCAAACCGAGGTCCCTGTTGTACATCGCCGCCGGAATTCCGAGGAGAAGCGCGCTCCCGTACACCAGTACCAACCCCCCGGCGGCAAAGCCATGACCCCTGCCGATCAGGAACCCCGCAACCGTCAGCAGCGGTAAAAGGACAAAAAGAAAAGCGCGCGGAAGGACCAGGTTGTTCAGCACGGCCAGGTTGAAATAGCTAAGATTGCCGTTGAAGAGCTGGCGGAACGCCAGCGCAAAAAAACGGCGCAGGTAAATGAACTGACTCGAGACCCACCGCTTCCGTTGCTGCTCAAACGCATGCGAACTGTCCACCTTTTCATCGAAGACCAGCGCGTCCTCCAGGTAATGGATCCGGATGCCATCGGATACCACGCCCAGCTGTAAGATCTTGTCAAAACCGCCGACGGCGCTGATCTCCCCGAGTATCCGCCGGACCCTGTCGTACTCGAACGCCATCCCCGACCCGATGACGGCGGACGACAATCCGAGCGAATAGGTGCCCTTCCGGAAGATATGGTTATTGATCGCTTCACTGCAGGCATCCAGGATCGCAAACGGAGTATCGAGGTTCTTGGCTACCCGTCTTCCCTGTACGGCCCGCGCGCCGGCGCCAAAGGCCGCATTCACGCGCTGCAGGAAATCGGGCGCGAGCATATTGTCCGCGTCGCAGATCAGCGCAATGTCGAACGGATCGCCGATCCGCCGGAATGCTTCGTTCAACGATTTGGTCTTCGTACTCTTGTCAAAAGATACTTCCAGTACGGACAGCGGCAGCTGCCGCAGTTCGGAGACCGTTTCGGGCTGAAAACTGTCCGCTATGATGAATACCCGGTACCGGTCGGCAGGATACTCCTGCGCGAGCAGATTGCGTGCCGTGGAAAGGATGATGCCGTCCTCTTTATAGGCAGGGACGAGCACCGCTATCCGTTTTTTCAACGGATCGGGCGACAGCCTGTCCAGGCGTTTGCGCGGAAACAGGCGGCCGGACAGCGAGAGGATGAACAGATAGGCTACGGACGCCGCACAATAAATAAAACATACCCAAAAAAACAGGTATATTATTTTATTCAATAACATATTGCAAAATAATCATTCTCTTGTTGACGATACATTATTTTTACCTCCATAATTCATTCCCAAATCCAATTGCCCATGTCGTTTTGGCTTTTCCTGTTTGGTGCCTGCTGCCTGATCGTGCTCTATAACTACGCCGGGTACGCCGTTATTGCCTGGCTGCTCAACCGGTTCCGGCGACCGGTCCCCCTAACCGAACCGGGCGATTGGCCGGGCATTTCGTTCATCGTCGCCGCTTACAACGAGGAAGATTGCATCGCTGCGAAGATCGCCAATAGCCTCGCGCTCGACTACCCGCGCGACAGGATCGAATTCCTCTTCATCAGCGACGGCAGCACCGACAAGACCGAATCGATCGTGCGCGCCCACCCGGAGATCCGGTCGCTGCACCGGCCCGAAAGAGCGGGAAAATCCGCGGCGCTCAACCGTGCCGTAGGACAGGCTTCCATGGATATCCTCGTTTTCAGCGATGCCAATACCGTGCTCAACCACGAGGCGCTCCGCAACATCGCCCGCCATTACCAGGATCCCGCGACCGGCGGCGTGGCGGGTGAAAAAAAAGTGCTCTCCGCCCCGGGCTCCGATGAGGTCGGCCAGGCGGAAGGATTGTATTGGAAATACGAATCGAGTCTGAAAAAGATTGACGCCTCCTTTTACTCGGTGGTCGGCGCGGCGGGAGAACTGTTTTCCTTTCGCCGCTCGCTTTTCGAACCGATCCCGCATACCGTTATCCTCGATGATTTCGTCAGTTCGCTCAAGGTGGCGCAACGCGGTTACCGGATCGCCTACGAGCCCGCAGCTTTTGCCATGGAGCTGCCTTCGCTGTCGCTCGGAGACGAGCGGAAACGAAAGGTCCGGATCGCGGCCGGCGGCTTCCAGGCCATCGGTATGCTGAAAGGGCTGTTCGCCTTCTGGAAATATCCCCGTCTCTCGTTTCTCTATATCTCGCATCGGGTACTGCGCTGGGCGGTGAGCCCTTTTTGCCTGGTCGGCGCCTTTATCGCCAATGGCGTGCTCGTCGTCGAAAGGACCGGCGCCTTGTTCACGGCGCTGTTCATCGCTCAATGCTTATTGTACGCGTCCGCTGCGCTGGCCGGTGTCCAACCCGCGCTCCGCCGTCTCAAACCGGTCAGGCTCGCCTACTATTTCGTCTTCATGAATTTCTGCGCGGTCCTGGGCTTCTTCCGGTATCTGAAAGGTAATCAATCTGCTGCCTGGGAAAAAGCGCGCAGAGCCACCGTCGCGCCGTAACAACCAAAAAAACCGCCCGGGGTCATAAACAAAGGACCCACCTGCCGGTGGGTCCTGGTTCGTTGGATGATGACAGCGATCATTGCAATTTGACCACCTGTACAGTTTGAGTGACGTCGTTCACCCGGATCTTCACCGCATAGGTACCCGTTGCGAGATTCGCCATCGGCAGCCGGATCCGCGATGTTCCATTCGGTATATCCTGCATGATCGAGGACACCCGTGTACCCGATAGCGTCCAGATCTCCAGCGCGGCACTTCCCGCGTTGCCCGCGGTTATTTCCAATTCGGCGTCCATGTTGCTGCCGACCACCGGGTTGTTCAGCAAACGTATCGCGAAATCCGATCCGCTTAGATTGACCGAAACGATCTTGCTATAAATGGATTTGCCGTCCAGGTCCGTCTCGAGCACCCGGTAATAGTGCGTGCCGGGACCGGCGTTGGCGTGAACGAAGCCGTAGCTCTTCACATCCGCCTGGTTCGACACGGTGCCGATGGTGGTGAAGTGCTGACCGTCGGTCGAATGCTGCACCTCGTAATTGTTGGCATGCTCGTTGGCGCTCACCGTCCAGCTGAGGTCGATATCCGGACCGTTGGCCCTCGCGCCGAAGTTCACCCAGTTGACGGGCAGCGGCGTGCCGTTCGAATTCGAAAGGATCGACAGGACTACCGGGGTGCTGGCGTTCAAGGTTACACCGGACCAGGTGGCGACATTGCCGTTCCAGGAGGTCGGCGCATACACGCTCTGCGTCCCGGTCGTGAAATCGCCATCGCCATTGTTATCCACGACCAGCGCGAAATCGCTGCTCGTGCCGATCGTGCCCGTGGTGGTGATCCCGGTGAAGTCAAAGCTGAGATCGACCGTTCCTACCGTACCCGTGTTCTGTACCAGCCATTGCGTGGCCAGCCGCTTGGCGCCGACCGGAGAAGTGGGAGGCAGATTGGTGGTGGTTTCGGCAAAACCGGCATTGTTGCTGCCGATCATCATGAATCCGCCATCGCTCAGGTTACTGGGATTGGCCAGAACGATATTGCCCTGACCCGATTGGCCCGAGCCGCTGCCGCTGCCGGTGGAAAGGCTGTTCGACTGCGAGACCGAGAGACCCGAACCATTGTCCTTGCCGAGACCGAATACGAAATGGTTGTAGTTCATGCTTCCAAAACCCCAGCTGGCGGCGGCGGTCGCATCCCAGATACGCGAGCCGGTTGACGAGACATAATTGCCGTTCAACGGAATGCCGTATTTAACCGACAGATACGAAAAGACCGCATCCTGCTGCGCAGTGGTGAGCGTGCCGGCATAGACGATCAATTCAGCCAGATTGCCGGTGAAAGGCTCGTCCAGCGCCGTGCTCCGCGCGCCGATGAGGTTCGCGTCGGCCACGATGTTCCTGAGGGTCGCCGAATTTCCCGACGGATCGGTTTGACCGATGCCGGGCCCCGTCGCATAATTGTTCTGGTCCATCAACTGAAGATCGTTCGTGTTCTGATTCAATAGACCCATCATGCTGATATAGGGCGTATTGGCGGCATAGGGAGTGATCGCCACGCTCGTGCTGGTAAAATACAGGCCTGTCGTATACGAAGGCGGGATCTCGGCCTGGTCGCCGTACGCATTGCCGCTTCCGAATATCCAGAGCGAAGCGCCGTCGGAGTTGGCATCCCCCGCGCTCGAATTGGGCCGCTGCGACCAGATGCGCTCGTTGGCGCCGGAGACCGAAGAAGACCATACTGCGAAAACGGTATAATTATCCTGACCGGCCGGAATGGGCGCGCTGCCAAGCGTCGGGCCGCTCATCAACTGAGCCCCGCTGAACGTGACGGCGGGCAAAAAGTTGAACACGTTGCTGGTGACGGTAGGCTCCTGCCCGGCTGTGGCAGTGAAAGAGTTGGCATTGTTCGAGTAAGTCCAGGTGCTCAGGGTTCCGGTAGCAAGACCATCCGGTTTTAACCATAGGGTTAGATTGGTGCTGACTCCGCCCGGGCTTTGCGCCTGCAGGACATTCGCGGCGAAGACGAACAAAAGGGCTACGTAAAATTTATACATTATTATACGTTTTAAATGACGATGACAAGGGAGGGAGGGCCGGAACATTCCAGACGTATCGGTTAACAGGAAATTGGAAACGGTCGGTAGAAAGGAGGATCACATAGGAGATCAGATGATAGAACGCAGCTATTTCAGCGAGGGCATAAAGATATGGGTATTCTCATCACTCCGAAAAGAAAAATTTCCACCTGTAAAAATTATTGCCGGCGAAACGCCGCGAACGATTGACGGTCTTACCGCCGGCCTTACTCCGCGCCGGCCTCGCACGGCCTTTGCATACGCGGGACATGGCATGATTTTCATTACAAAGGATAACTTGCATGAATTTGGATATGGTATTATATTTACACCGTCCTGGATCGGCGCTCTTCCCGATCCGTACTCCTATATTCTTGAGAATCAAAGATTTACTTTATTCGAGGTTAGTTGATCGTAGTTTTAGACCCCGAAAAAAAACACTTTAATGGATTTCTTATACTTACTGAGGATCCTGCTGAAAAGAAAATGGTTGATCATCGGTGTGGGTCTGCTGGCAGCCGCCATAGCGTGGGTGCTCACCATGAACCAACCCAAAAGGTACCGGTCTTTCTCGCAATTTTCAACGGGCTTCACGATCGGCGACGAAGTAAAGATGGTCGGCGCTCAGGACGTGGACATCTATACTGCCGATGTCAAGTTCAATAACGTGATCGTCACCGTTACCTCCCCTTCGGTCATCAGCCTGCTTTCCTATAATCTCATCATCCACGATCTCGAAGACCCGCAACCCTTCCGCGGCGTGTCGGCAAAGAAGATGCAGACCGCGCTCTACCGGCGGGTCGACCGCGACCAGGCGCTGCGGACCTTCAAATCCAAGCTGGAGACGATGAGCATGCTCACCTCGTTCAAACCCGAGGAGAAGGACCTTCTAGAATACCTCGATCTCTACGGATACGACTACAACTCGCTCCTGAAAGACCTCTATGTGGGACGCGTACAACGCACGGACTATGTCGAGATCGATTGTATCACCGAAAACCCCGACCTGTCCGCCTTCATGGTCAATACCCTGTTCCCGCAATTTCTCCGGTATTATCGCGGCGTCCGCAGCAACCGCTCCCAGGAGTCCATCGATACGCTCAGGAGCCTGATGGATAAAAAGAAACAGGACCTCGACGCCAAGAATAATCTCTTGCGCACCGAAGGCGTCGTCGACGTCGGCGAAGAGAACCAGGCCAAACTCGAGACCATCATGAACCTGGAAGGTACGCTCACGGGCGAACAGATCAAACAGAACCAGCGCAGGAACGATCTGCTCAAAGTGAACCAGCGCATCGCTGCGGCCGGGGGCGCCAACAGGAACAAGCCCGTTGCCACCACCGACAACGACCAGATCGTCATCCTCCGCAAAGCGGCCAACCAGGCCTACACCGACTACGTCAACAGCGGCTACTCGGATGCCAAACTGAAACAAAAGTATGAACAGCTGAACCAGGAATACCAGAACAAGGTCCAGGCCGTGCAGTCGGACGCCGCATCCTCCGCGACGACCGGGTCGGAAGAGACCTTACCCGGTCTGATGATCCAGAAAGGCGATCTCGAGACCGACATCCGCGCCGGAGACCAGACGATAGCCGATCTGCAGACCAAGATCGCCAACCTCCGCGGTAACCTCGTCAAGGATGCCGGAAAGAGCGCGGCCGTGGAGTCGCTCATCAAAGACGAGGAACTCGCCAACAAAGAATACCTCGCCGCCAAACAGAAATACACCGACGCCATCGATATCACGACCTCTTCGGTCAATAATTTCCGGCCCATCATCAGCGGACAGCCCGCGATCGATCCCGAGCCGTCCAAACGCGTGCTCATCGTGGGTATGGCGGGAGCCTCCGCCCTCATCATCACGATCCTGATCATCGTGCTGCTCACCTATCTGGATTCGTCGATCAAAACGCCCGTCATCTTCCAAAAGACAGTGGGCCTTCCGATGCTCAGCATGGTCAATTTCATGAACCTTCGGCAAAAGGACCTCGCCGAGATCATCACCAGCCGGGAAACCACGCCCGACGCATCCTATAACAAACGTCATAACCAGTTCAGGGAGTCGCTGCGCAAGCTTCGTTTCGAGGTCGAGAACAGCGGCAAAAAGATCTTCCTCTTCGCCAGCACGAAAAAAGGCGAGGGCAAGACCACCCTCATCCAGGCGCTTTCCTATAGCCTCAGCATGAGCAAGAAGCGGATACTCATCATCGATACCAACTTTTGCAACAACGACCTCACGATCCAGCTCAACGCGGACCCCATCCTCGAAAAGATCCATCCCGGCAACAACCAGTCGGTGGTCAGCCAGGTGAAGAACGCCGCCAAACAGATCGGGTCGACCATCTTCGCCATCGGCTCGGAGGGCGGCGACTATACGCCGACGGAGATCCTCCCGCGCGAGAACCTGTTGCAACACCTCCGGACGCTCATCGGCGAGTACGACTACATCCTGCTCGAAGGGCCGCCGCTGAACGATTTTTCGGACACGAAGGAATTGGTGCAATACGTAGACGGCGTCATCGCCGTATTCTCCGCCAAACACATCATCAAGCAGATCGACAGGCAATCGATGAGCTTCTTCACCGAGCTGAACGGTAAGTTCTGCGGCGCCGTCCTGAACATGGTCGATCTGGAAGATGTCAATGCCACCTAACAGCCGCTAACGAATGAGATATACCAACAAAGCAAATTCCGCCCGTATGTATTCCCGTTTACCCGTAGCGACCTCGCCGTTCGCTTTGCTATTGCTGTTCGTACTCCATGGAACGCAGGTCAGGGCGCAACACGTCCAGGGGGGACGGCGCAAGACCGACAGCCTGCCCGTTTACCGGTACGCCCCGCCCACCGATTCGATCATCGAGATCCGGCTGGTCAACCTGGCCCTCCAGGGACCCCAGTATGAAGCGCTGGGTCATAAGGTCGCTATCAACGAAGCCCAGCTGTCACAGGCCAGAAGGGCATGGTTCAACCTGCTGACCATTTCGCTCAATTACAACGACCAAACGTTTGCCAAACCGATCCCCGGCGCCGCCTACGTCTATCCGAAATACTTCTTCGGCCTGGTCATCCCCATCGGGATGTTCTTCACCATGGGTCCGCAGATCCACGCCGCCAGCGAGAACGTCAAGGTGGCCCGGAACAACCAGGAAGACCTTGCCCGCAACCTTCGCATGGAAGTGCTTTCCAAGTACAGGACGTATAAGAATTATGAGTCCCTCATCCTGCTGCAGAACACCGTCGTCAACGACCAGGTGGCCGCACTGACGCAGACAGAAAAGAAATTCAGGGACGGTATCGTATCGATCGAACAGTACAACCTCGCCAACAAGTCGGTCAGCGATGAAAAGGCCAAGCTGTTCAACCTCCAGCTGTCACTCGACCTCGAACGCCTCGATATCGAGCGGATCATCGGCACCAGTCTCGACTCCGTAACCAGATAAAATGGAAACCCCCGCAACCAAACCTCGCAGCCTCTTCTACAAAGCCTTCAACCTTTCGATCCTCGAAAAGAACCGCTGGCCCTGGGTAGACTATCTCAGGGGCATCGCGCTCATCCTCGTCGTCTATCGCCATGTCCTCATCGGCATTCAGCGCAGCGTCGAGGGGGCCCAGGCCCGCGGCCTGCATATACCTTCGGTCCCCGACTACCTCGAAAAAGCCAACATGGTCTTTTTCAGCTTTCGCATGCCCCTGTTCTTTATCCTCTCGGGAGTGTTCATCGGCGGCAGTCTCGCAAAACGGACGCTGAAGCAGGTCATCGGCATCAAGTTCGAAAACCTCCTGTACCCCTATTTCATCTGGGTCTTTCTGCAGGTGACGGTACAGATCCTGCTCGGCTCCTATACCAATTCCGACCGCACCCTCATCGACTATACCTATATCCTTTACCATCCACGCCAGCTGGACCAGTTCTGGTACCTGCCCGCGCTGTTCAATACCTCGGTGATCTATCTGCTGATAAAGACGTATCTGAAACCGCCCGCATACGGCCAATACCTGATCGGGCTGGCTTTCTACTTCCTTTCGCCCTGGCTGCATCCCGTCAGCATGATCTCCGACTGGATGGAATTTTACATCTTCTTCGCGATCGGCGATTCGATCGGGCGCATCTTCTTCCAGGATTCCACCCAACGCCTCTTGTCCAACGGCTGGCTGTTGCTCGCGATCACCCCCGTCTTCTTTCTCACACAGGTATACTACCTCGCCCATCCGCAAAGCGAACCCGGCAAGGTGGATTTCCTCTTTATCGCGCTGATCGGCTGTCTGAGCATGGTCATCCTCGCCTTCCGCATGCAGCAATGGAATACCATGCGTTTCCTGCGCGTGGTCGGTTACCATTCGCTGTACATCTATGTCACGCATGTTTTCGTCGCAGGACTGGTCCGGTTGTCGCTGACCCGCTTCCTGCACGTCCATAACCCGTTTGTGCTCTTGATCACAGGCATCTTCTTCAGCGTGACCATCCCCATCATCTTCTACAACCTGCTGGTCGTCGACGGCCCGCTGTGGTGGATGTTCTCGTTCCGCAAAGAGAAACCACAGCCGCGCCCCGCCGCGGCAAAAACCGTCCCCGCCGCCTCATGAACCGACGCAAAGCCATCGGCCGAATCGTTCTCGCCGGCATCGGAGGAGGAGTCCTTTTTTCGGGCTACAAATGGTATGACTGGCACAAGACGCCCGACATGGAGTGGCTGCACGCGCACAGATCGCTCGTCGCCGATCTGTCCGAAGCGATCATCCCTGCCACCGATACGCCCGGCGCACGCGAGGCGGGCGTGGCCGACTACATCCTGCTGATGATCCGCGACGCCACCGGCCGGCTGTCGGCGAACAAGTTCATCGACGGTCTGAAAGACCTCGACCATTTTTGTCACAACCGTTATGACCGGCCGTTCGGCCAGTGTTCCGCAAGCGAACAAACCGACGTGCTGACACATTTCGAAAACAAAGCGCATCCATTCAACCGGCTCAGCGGGAAGATCGAAAATGCCTACCTGGGAATG
>DASZYU010000247.1:0-4016 GCA_035545215.1 Puia sp. | reverse complement strand
GATACAGGAGCTCAGCAATGACCGCTCGGTACCGAAAGCAGCCACTCACCTGGTATACATGACCAGCGCCAACAACCCCAAGGAGATCGAGCATAAGATCATCTATTCGATCCTGAATAAGAAGCCCAAGCGGGCGGATATCTATTGGTTCGTGCATGTGGATACGCTGGATGATCCGTACACAGCGGAGTATACCGTGGAGCATATCATCCCCAATGACATCATCCGGGTCGAGTTCCGGCTCGGGTTCCGCATCGAGCCGAAGATCAACCTGATGTTCCGCAAGGTGGTGGAAGACCTCGTGAACAACCGGGAAGTCAACATCACCAGCCGCTATGAATCGCTCGAAAGGAACAATGTCGTGGGCGATTTTCAGTTCATCGTGATGGAGAAATACCTCAGCCAGGACAACGAATTGCCCTTTATAGAGCGGGTGATCATGAAGCTGTATTTCTGGCTGAAAGAGCTGAGCCTCTCGGAGGAACGCGGTTTCGGGCTGGACCCATCCAATGTGACGATCGAAAAATTCCCGCTGATCGTGTCTCCGGTGCCTAATTTCAATCTTCAACGCATCGAGGTGGAATGAACCGGAAGATCCTTTTCCGTTGGGCGAAGGTCGTCGTCCTCGTCTACTGCCTGATCGGTATCGCCGTGTATTATGGTCAGGACCGGCTGCTCATCCATCCGGCGCCGCTGCCAGGGGACCATGTCTTTGCATTCGAGGGCAAATTTACCGAGCTCAATCTTCCCTATGACCAGGGGATCAATCTGAACCTGGTGGAATTCAAGGCGCGTCCTGCGGACAGCGCCGCAAGGGGGATCGTGCTCTATTTTCACGACGGTCAGGGAAACATCTCAGACCACGCCGCCGATGTCTCCGGGTTTACCGGCAAAGGTTACGAACTGTGGATGATGGATTATCCTGGTTTTGGCAAGAGCACGGGAACTTTTTCGGAAAAAGCGTGCTACGACTATGCGCTGGAATGTTATCAACTGGCCCGCAGCCGGTGGCGTCCATCTCAAATCGTCATTTGCGGGAAAGGAATTGGAACGGGCGTTGCGGCGCAACTCGCTTCGGTCCGAAACTGCCGGCGGCTCGTTCTCGTCGACCCCTTCTATAGCGTGACGTCGGAATTCCGGCGCTGGCTGTTCCTATATCCTCTCGGAATGATGCTCCATTATCATTTTCCCACCGATCGATTTCTTCCCGACGTGACGGACCCGATCACGATCTTTGGCGGCGACCGCCGGTTGAAACGCTTTTTAAAACCGGGCGATACCCGGTTCGACCGACCCGGCGATCCCGCATCGGCATTGAACGGGTAACGTGTCGAAGACCGCCGCCCGATCAGATGGGGACGACGCGCTGATTCTTGTTCTGGCGCACCTTTTCCGGGACCGCGCGCAAGATCTCCTGTCGCAGCGCCTGGACCAGGCGTTGCTTGACGAAATCCCGGTGGGTCACGAGGCTGACTTCGCGCATCGGCGCCGGACGCTGGAAGCGACGGATCAGGCGTTGTTGTTTGCCGGTAAAGTCACGGACGGCCAGTTCGGGCAGGATGGTGATGCCGTCATTGAGTTCGACCATCCGGCGCAGTGTTTCCAGGCTGCCGGCCTCATAGTCGAAATGGCTGCCCTCCTTGCTGGCCTTCCTCAGTTCGCAAAGCTTGACGATCTGCGAACGGAAACAATGTCCTTCTTCGAGCAGCCAGAGTTTTTCCGGATCGATGTCCTTTGCCAGCATATAGGTTTTCTTGTAGGCCGCATTCTTCCGCGATACATATACCAGCAGCTCTTCATAAAACAGGACCTGCTCGCGAATACCGTTCTCCTGCAGCGGCGTGACCAGGATGCCGACATCGATGCGGCTCTCGCGCAGGCGGCTGACGACGAGGTCCGTCACGAGCTCGTTCACCACCAGCTTGACCTGGGGATACTTTGCGGTAAAGGATTGGACGAACAGCGGGAGCAGGTAAGGCGCCAGCGTAGGAATGATACCGACCCGCAGCTCGCCGGTAAGGATACCTTTTTTCGTTTGGACGATCTCGCCGATGACCTGTTTTTCTCCGAGTATCCTGCGGGCCTGTTCGATGATCTCGCGTCCCGCTTCGGTCGGGATGACGGGCTGCTTGCTTCGGTCGAAGATCTTGAGGCCCAGTTCTTCCTCCAGCTTGCGCACCTGCATGCTCAGCGTGGGCTGGGTGACAAAGCAATGCCCGGCTGCGGAAGCAAAATGCCGGTAGGTGTCGACGGCGACGATGTATTCCAGCTGGACGAAGGTCATACCCCAAAATTATAGCTTCCGTCTATAACTTGTCGCGGGTATATTGAAATTGCCGATGGCGGCGAAAGGATCAGTAGTAGGTGAAGGTGATCGAACCCGCCACGGGACCCAGCGAACTGGACAGCTCGATGATGCGTCCCTGCGAATCGGTCTTCTGGTTGTATTTAAGCGAAATACCCGGCGGCAACCCGGAGCCGACGCCGCTGACCGAATTGAAGGCGTGTTGGGATACGGGATCGACCGAACTGCCGAAGCCGTCGAGCTGAAGGATATAGATCAGCGGACCGATGGCGTTCGTCATGGCCTGGTGATAAGCCGGGTTCGTCAGCGAAGTAAAACCAAAATTCACGTTGCCTTCGAGCGAATCGGCGGTTCCCGCGTCATTCGGATAATAGATCCGCAAATTGGTGACATTCCCTCCGTCCAGGAAGAGGGTATCGATCTGGTTGTTCATCCGGGTCCCATCGAATAGTACGGTAGTCGCAAGATTGCCGCCCGGATAGGTATAGGTGGCCACATAACCGGTGCCGCTGAGGCTGGTATCCTTGCTTATTCGTCCCTGGGTGTCGTAAGCCAGCGCGTGGAGGTCCGCGATCGATCCCGCGGCATACAGATAGGAGGAGGGTGCTGCGCCGTTACCCGCCGGATAGGCGAAATAGGCACTCCAGGCGCCGGCGACGGGATATCCCTGCGATGAATCGTACTCGTACTGGGTGAACCGGGCAAGCCGGTGCGCGCTGTCGTAATAGAAAGAATCGATCACCCGCGTCTGCGGCTGGATGCTGACCACGGAAGACAGGTAAGCGGTATTGTTGGGGTTGCCGTTGTTGGATGAACCGCCTTTTTTGCAGGAAACCGCCCAAAAGACGCCCGGGATAAGGAGGATCGGAAGCCATTTTTTCATAGCAGCTGAAGATTGGATGATGAACAAATGTACTAATTAAAAGTAACCGATGTTCACTTACGCAGCCGGGCAGGCAAACGGCTATCCGGAGAGTACGGTTGACGCCGGGTCGACCGTAAGGGTATAATCGGCGCCGATCTTCAGCGCGACGTTATCGATGCCGTGGCTGACCGGAAAGCCATAGCAGACCGGGTAACGGTAGTCGTCGACGACCTCCCGGATGATCTCTTCCACGGAAGCGCCGAAAGGCCGCATGGTGTCTTTGAGCTCCGTGAAACCACCGATCAACAGACCTGCAAGCTGATCCAGCTTGCCGCTGCGTTTCAGTTGCCGGAGCATGCGATCGATGTTGTACAGGTATTCCCCGACGTCCTCGAGGAAGAGGATCTTGCCGTTCGTATCGATGTCGGAAGAGGTGCCTACCAGGTGTGCCAGCAGTGAAAGATTGCCGCCGACGAGGGTCGCCCGCGCCGATCCATTCCTGTTGAAAGAATGCGGCGGGCAGGAATAGGTCATCGGTTCGCCAGCGAGCACGCGGCGCAGCGATTGCACCCCGGCCGTCGAGACGCCGCCGTCGTTGAAAGCGCCGGCCATCGGGGCGTGGAGCGAGGCCATCCGATAGTTGCTGAAAAGGTGCGCATGCAGGACGGTAATATCGCTGAAACCGATGACCCATTTCGGGTGGGTCCGCAAACCGGAAAAATCGATCCGGTCGATGATCCGGCTGAGCCCATATCCACCGCGGCCGCAGAGGACGGCGCCGATCCCGGGATCGGCGAGCATCGTGTCGAGGTCGACAAGCCGCTGTCCGTCGGTACCCGCGAAATA
>DASZYU010000246.1:0-2557 GCA_035545215.1 Puia sp. | reverse complement strand
CGGTATAGTCGCCTCCTTTCCACGCGGGGTCCGATTCGACGCATCGGATGGCGGCATAGCGCGACTCGCGGTTGCGTCCGGCGATCTCCACGGGGAGGCTGGCGTTGGCCATACAGGCGTCCACATAGTCGGGGTAGGTCTCCGCCCATACCCAGCAGTGCATTGCGCCCATGGAAGTCCCGATAATGAGGCGGAGGTGGTTGATGCCCATTTGTTGGGTGAGCACCGTATAGTCGGCCTTGACCATATCGTCATAGGTGTATTTGGGAAAGCGCATGTGCAGTCCGTCGCTGGGCTTGCTCGATTTCCCGTGCCCGATGCCGTCGGGGAGGATAATGAAATATTTATTGGCGTCGAGCAATTGGCCAGGCTCGAAGAGGTGTCCGGCGAAGAACTGGTTCACGAAATTATGGCTGTTGCCGGTGGTGCCGTGCATGATATAAACGGCATTGGTGACCTTGCCGGTTTTGTCTTTAACCGGTTTGCCGAAAGTGGTGTAGTGCAGGCGGAGCACGGGGAGCGTCTCACCAGTGGTGAACGTGAAATTCTTCAGCTCGTAGTCGATCTCCGTGGAATCGGGGAGGTTGAGCGGAGCCATGCGCGGGCGTTGGGCTTGTGCAGCCATGCTTCCGGCAAGGACCAGGAGGGCCGGCAGGAGCAACCGTAATTTCTTTTCCATAAATGATCAATATTTTGGAAAGGTGAATGTAGGATTTTTAATACTTTTAGGCAGGCCCGGGCTGGCACGATTTTGACGGATGCTTCGCGAATTTTGATCAATACTCTTCACTACGCAAAAAATTAGTCTTATGCGGTATTGCATTTTACCAGCGGTAGTCTTGTTTTGTTTTACCCGTTGCAGCCAACCGGTGAAGGAGGCGGGCAGGACGGATTATTTTGTCACCCAGGATTCGGGAGTGCAGACCGGTAACGTGAAGATGGTGGAGATCAGAACGCCGAAGGGTAACTTCCATGTCTGGACGAAGCGGTTCGGATACAACCCGCGGATCAAGGTCCTGTTGCTGCATGGCGGGCCGGGAGGAACGCATGAGTTCTTCGAGTCGTTCGAGAATTTCCTGCCAAAGGAAGGAATCGAATTCATTTACTACGATCAGCTGGAATCGTTTTACAGCGATCAGCCGAATGACAGCAGCCTGTGGACGACGGATCATTTCGTAGAAGAAGTCGAGCAGGTGCGGCAGGCGTTGGGATTGAATAAGGACAATTTCTATCTCCTCGGTCACTCGTGGGGTGGCATCCTGGCCATGGAGTATGCGCTGAAGTACCAGAATAACCTGAAAGGTCTTATCATATCGAATATGATGGCGAGTATACCCGAATACGAGAAATACAACGGCGTGTTGCGATCCCGGATGAGGAAGACGCTGGTGGACTCGCTGCAGGCTTATGAAGCCAGGGGACAGTACGACGATCCGACGTATGAATCACTGATGATCAGTGAATATTACAATCAGCATCTCTGTCGTGTGGTACCTTGGCCCGAACCGGTCGTACGTGGATTCAAGCACCTGAGCAAAGGGATCTATGTCAGCATGCAGGGGCCGAGCGAATTCAAGACGGGAGGCAGGCTGATCCAATGGGACCGGTCAAAAGACCTCGGGCAAATTAGCGTCCCTACTTTGACGATCGGGGCGGAATATGATACGATGGACCCGAAATACATGGAGTGGATGAGCCGCCAGGTCAAGAACGGCCGGTATCTCTACTGTCCCGAGGGCAGTCATTGCGACATGTGGGACGATCAGCAGCATTATTTTCCCGGACTGATAAAATTCTTACAAGATGTCGATCATGGTTAACCGAAAGACGACGGCAGGCGGCCTGGTTGCGGCGGCGCTGCTTTTTTCATCTACCGCCCTGGCACAGCTGACGGAAAAGCCACCGTTGCACGGCAATCACTGGATGGCGGTCACGGGCAAGCCGCTGGCGGCGGAGGCGGGTGCGCAGATCTTCCAGAAGGGCGGGAATGCCATCGATGCGGCGTGCGCGATGCTGGGAGCGGTGTGCACGATGTGGGATGTGTTGAGCTGGGGAGGCGAGACGCAGGCGCTGATCTACAACCCGAAAACGGGAAAGGTGATCGCCATCGATGCGCTCGGTTATGCACCGACGGGCGCCACGCCGGCATTCTTCAAAGCGAAGGGATACAATTTCCCTCCGGAGTACGGTCCGCTGGCCGCGGTGACGCCGGGTACGCCGGGCGGGCTTTGCTATATGCTTGCCGAATATGGCACCATGAGCCTGAAGGAGGTGCTGGCGCCGGCCATGGAGATGGCGAGAGGCTATGCGATCGAGGCGCAAACGGCGAACAGTTTTGAAGCGGGTAAGCGGCGGCTGAAGGAATGGCCCTACAGCAAAGCCATCTTCCTGCCGCACCTGGGACAGAAACGCGAAGCGCCGGAGGCCGGCGAGGTCTTCGTTCAAAAGGACCTCCTCGAGACGCTGACCAAAATGGTGGAGGCGGAACAGGATGCGCTGAAGCATAAGAAGACGAGGAAGGAGGCCATTTATGCCGCGATGGACCGGTTCTACAAAG
>DASZYU010000245.1:0-8887 GCA_035545215.1 Puia sp. | reverse complement strand
GGTTTGGGGACCGGGCATAACGGTAAAACCGATATATTTGAACTCACCGGTATCGAGATAGGAACTCAGCCTGCTATAAGGATCCTCTTCCCGGTTGCCGTCGACGATGGCCCATTCGTAGCTGCCTTCCACGCTGGCGGCTATCTGCAGGATCGAATTGGGCACCCTGAATTTGTTCACTGCGGCACGGGGATTGAAAAGGAGGATCTTATTCATATCGCTTTCTATTTGAGTGGGAAGGCATCCGGAAACAATAAACGCTCGTTCTTTGGGAAAGGATGCCTTTTTTAAATAAACTAATCCAACGGGTCCGGCCTTCCCGGCTTCCCGAAGCGGCGCCCGCCGAAGCCTACGACGTCTGGTCAAAAAGCTATGACAGTCAACCGGACAACCTGATGCTTGCGCTCGACGGGGAGCTTTGCGGTCAACTCCTGGACCGGGTGCCCCTCAGGGGCAAACTGGTGGCCGACGTCGGCTGCGGGACGGGCCGGCATTGGCAAAGGTTGTACGAGCAGCGACCGGCCCGGCTGGTGGGCTTCGACGTGTCCACGGGCATGCTCGCCAGGTTGCAGGTGAAATATCCGCTTGCCGAGACCCATCTCCTGACGAGCGAGCGGTTGTCACCGATGGCCGACGGCGGTTGCGACCTGGTCCTGTCCACGTTGACGATCGCGCATATCGCCAATCTCCGCGCGGCGCTCCGCGAGTGGGCAAGGGTGCTCCGGCCGGGAGGGGACATCATCGTAACGGACTACCATCCGGCGGCATTGGCGCGGGGCGGTCAAAGGACCTTTCGCGAATCGGACCGGGTCATTGCCGTACGCAACCATGTCTACCCGATCGAGAAGATACGCCGCCTGTGCCGGCAACTCGGGCTTCGCGAACAAAGCCTCGTCGAGCGAAAGATCGACGACACAATGCGGCCCTACTACGAAAAACAAGCAGCGCTGGCGCTTTTCGAGCGTTTCCGCGGCGTTCCCATCATCTATGGTCTTCATTTAAAAAAACCCGATGCGTCTGAATGACCTCAGGATGCCGGGCGGGCAGGGATTGACCGACCTGGTGATCGCAAAAGAGAAGATCGTTGCCGTGTTGCCGCATGGAGAACCGGGGGGCGGCGGGCGCGGTGGCGGGGGCGGGCGTGTTGATCGGGAACGTGAGCGCGGCGGGCGCGGGCGTGAGGGCGGCGAGCGCGGGCGTGCTGATCGGGAACGTGAGCGCGGCGGGCGGGGGCGTGAGCGCGGCGGGAGCGAAAAGGGCATCTCTTGCGAGGGCGCGCTCGTTTTTGCCGGTCTCATCAATTCGCACGACCATCTCGACTTCAATTTGTTTCCGCCGCTGGCAAACAGGGTCTATGCGAGCTACAGGGAATGGGGGCCCGACATACAGGCCAACCGGTCGGAGGTGATCCGCGAGGTAATGAAGGTCCCGCTGAAACTGCGCGTCGCCTGGGGCGTGTATAAAAACCTGCTCAACGGGTTTACCACCGTCGTCAATCACGGCGCGCTGCTGCCCGTGGACGATACCCTGATCGATGTCTTCCAGCGTTGTCATTGTTTGCATTCGGTCGGTTTCGACAAATATTGGAAATGGAAGCTGAACCGTCCGCTGGCGCGCCGCCGTCCTTTCGTACTGCATGTGGGAGAGGGCACCGATGCCGCCGCATCCGAGGAGATCGGCCGGCTGATCCGTGGGAATTTTTTCCGGCGACCGGTGATCGGTGTACACGGCGTCGCGATGCAGGGGGAGCAGGCTTCGGCTTTCAGGGCGTTGGTCTGGTGTCCCGCGTCGAATTATTTTTTGTTGAACCGGACTGCGCCTGTGGCCAGCCTCAAAACGTCCGTGCCCATTCTCTTCGGTACGGACAGCACGCTGACGGGCAGCTGGAATGCCTGGCAACAGATCCGCCAGGCCAGACGGGAACAAGCGTTGACGGACGGCGAACTGCTGGCTACGCTGACGACCGCTCCCGCGCTCGCGTGGGGTCTGCGCGACAGGGGCCAGCTGGTCCCCGGAAAATTGGCCGACCTGGTCATCGCCAGACCGAAGCCGCGTCTGCGCGGCATGGACGCGTTTTTTGGACTGGACCCGGAAGACCTGTTGCTGGTCATGCGCGCGGGCCGGCCGCTGCTTTTTGACGCGGGTCTACGCGAGGCGCTCATCGAAGCGGGCCTGAATGCCGAGGAATACAGGGCCGTCGGCTCCGGCCGCATCTTTGTGCGGGGAAACCTTCCCGGTCTCCTGCAAGCCATTCGCTCGTTCTATCCGGGGGTGGAATTCCCTGCCGCGGTCACGGCATGAACGGTGGGATGACGGGGGCCTGTCGGGCTGCGGGACCGGCGGTGCAATCGCTTGCGGTCACTGGATGACGGGATAGGTCGTTCCCCTGCCCTTCAGGTAGAGGAAATGCAGGAAATGGATATGGTGGAGATGCGGGGCGGCGGGCTTCAAAACGACCTCTTCGGACCATTGGCCGCTGAGCAACATATGACTGCCGAGATCGGCGGTCCTGTCAATGATCACTTCTTTGTAGCCTTCGACCCACTCGGGCAGGTAGTAACCGAATTCCCGGGTGCGGATGAGGCCGAATGGATACTCTTCGAGCGACGGCGGGCTGGCGCTGTGGTTCCTTCCCAATTTGTAGATCGTTCCCTTGCAGGACGCGGGGGCCTCGGCAACCACGATCTTTTTGACATCGACGATCCGTTTGAGCACCTGGTTGGAATGCCGCATGCCGAAAAGGAACCGGCCGCAGGACCGGATGTCCGCGAGCAGGTCCATAGGGAAGATGTAGTTATAATTCTCTTCGAGCTGGAAGGAAATGATCCGCACCCTTCGCGGATAGGTGTAGGCCGCCGCAATCGTTTTCAATCTTTCGAAGCGCAGCCCCGGCTTTTTATAGAATTTCTCGAAAATCAAACGGGCCCGGATAGCCGAAACATGGCGGATGGTCGTGGAAGAAACGCGCAGGAGAAAGAGCGTTCCGTCCTTTTCGTCGAGCCGGTCCGCAAATTCCACGCTGAGTACGCTGAGCGCGTTTCGCCCGGGAAGCGCCCCCGGCGCCGGCGCACAATCCCGGAAATACAACCGGTATTCCCTGTCCGGACCGAACAACGCGGCAGCCGCCCGGTCTTCCACCCAGATGCCGATCACGGGCGGATCGAGGCTGAGCAGCCATTGGTTACCCGATACCTCGAGGACGGCATCCCCGACCCGCAGGTAGACCTTTTCCCGGACGAGATGGTAGTCTTCGATACCGACCGTCAGGAACTCCCGGATGATTTGCTCCCCGGTGAGCAGCTTTCCAAAAGCAGCGCCTATTTTCATATTGGGCGGGGTCTGCAAAGGCATCCCTTAACAAAGAACGATCGTTTTTCACTAACGGATGCCTTAAATTTGGAACCCATGAAATTTGTGTTCGTAACGTACAATCTTTCGCTCCATTTCCACCGGCCCGAAGATTGGTTTTACCATCTGCGGCACAGCACGGGCGTTTACGATGCGCTGAGTAAACGGCATTCCGTCATCAGCATCGAGCAGATCGACCATAACGGGAGGCTCGAACGCAACGGGGTCGATTACCATTTTTTGAGACCCCGGAAAAAGAAGGTCTACTTCCCCGGCAGATTGCACCGGTATATAAAAGCCCTGTCCCCGGACGTCATCGTCGTACATGGCATGCATTCTCCGCTGCAGGTGTTGCAGTTGCGGGCGAAGGTCGGCAGGCGCGCACGCATCATTCTTCAAAACCACGCCGACCAGCCGGGTTCGGGGAAGAGAAGGCTGCTGCAAAAACTGGCGGACCGCTCGATTGACGCCTATCTGTTCGTCAGCAAGGAACAAGGCTTGCAGTGGGTCGACCGCGGCATCATCGCCCGTCCGGAAAAGATCAGGGAGGTCATGGAGGCCTCCTCGCTTTTCGCGCCCACGGACCGGTCGGCTGCGAGGACCCGGACCGGAGTGACCGGAGAGCAGTCGTTCCTTTGGGTCGGCCGTCTCGACGCGAACAAGGACCCGCTGTGTGTCCTAAAGGCTTTTGCCGCCTATGCAAAGATCCAACCTGCCGCACACCTGTACATGATCTATCACACCGAAACATTGCTGCCCGACGTCCGAACGCTGCTTGCCGTCGCGGGCGCCGGCGAGAACGTGACACTGGTAGGCAAGATCAGGCATGAGGAACTGCAGGACTGGTACAATGCCGCCGACTTTATCCTTTCCGGATCGCATTATGAAGGCAGCGGCATCGCGGTCTGCGAAGCCATGTCCTGCGGCTGCATCCCTGTGGTGACCGATATCCCGTCCTTCCGCAAGATGACCGGTGAGGCGCGCTGCGGTATCCTGTATCCCGCCGGTGACGAGGACGCTCTGTTGGCGGCTCTTTTGCAGACCCGCATCCTGGACGCGGAAAAAGAACGTCAAAAAGTCTTGCATCAGTTCGGCTCCCAGCTGTCGTTCGAAGCCATCGCCGAGGGGATAGCCGTCGCAGCCGCTTCGCTATAGCCATAGAGTTGCATCATCTGCCGGGCGCTGTCATCCATCGTGTGCAACAGCACGGGTTCATAGCTGGTCTTCTCATCGAGCAAAAGCGTTCTCGCGCAGCCGATCATTTCGTCGACCGAGGAAACGACATGCCAGTTCTTCACCGGGGCGCCCACCGGGTCGCAAAAACTGATCACATGCGCGCCCGCATAAAGCGCTTCGAGACATACGGTACTGAAACCCTCGTAGGACGAAGTGTGGAGCAGGATGCGGCTCCGCTGCATGTACCCGAGCGCAGCCCGGTGCGACTGTCCGCCTTCGAGCCGGACCCGGTCCCCGAGAGCGAGTTCTGCGATCAATTGTTGCAACCTCTCCCGTTCGGGTCCCTTCCCGCAAAGTGTAGCGCGGATGCCGGGCAGGTCCGCCGACAATGTTTTGATAACGGTGAGGAAAACGTCATACCGTTTGAGCGGGATCAGCGAGCCGACACCGAGCACGTCGATCTCCCGGCTTATCCCGCAACTATTGAATAGAGCGGGGTCGACGCCGTTAGGAATGACCTGCGCGGGACGGACCCCGTAGTTCTTTTCAAATTCCGACGCCAGGAAATTCGATAGGGCCACCAGTTCGCCTGCGGCAGGCCGGATCAGCGGGATATAGACATTCCCTTTCCGGGCATCCTGCCCGAGTATCCAGGTGAAATGGCGCAAGCCCTTCCATTTTGCATAGTATTTCCCGGCCAGCGTGCAGCCCGCGCACCAGAAGCTGAGCACACCCAACAGGTTGTTTTCGCGTTGTACCCGGTTCAATTGGCGCCATGCGCGCAGACAGGTGATCGCTTTGCTGACCCGGCCCTTTTTCCAGCCGTCGAGCGCGATCACCGTATTGCCGAACCAGGAATACCGGTCTTTGCGTCGCGGGTATTCGAAAGCGACGATCACGACCCTCAGCCGGGGAAAGCTCCTGTTCAGCGCCCGCACGAAGACCTGCTGCGCGGGGAGACAGGCCGAGTCCCCTACATCAGCCGGGAACCCGGGAGACAGGATGACCAATACCGGTGGCTTATCCTTTGGCATCGAGTACGACGGTTTGGTGACAAAGCGCCAGGTTTTGCTGCCGGTGGGTGATCAGCAGGACGATCTTTCCCGTCCCCGCCAGCTTCCTGCAATAGCACAACAGTTCTTTCTCCGAGGTCTCGTCGAGTTCGCTGAACGGCTCGTCGAGGATCAGCAGATCGGCGTCCTTGTAGACGGCGCGCGCAAAAGCGATCCGCTGACGCTGACCCCCGCTGATGTTCTTGCCGTTCTCCGTGATCATTTTTTCGAGTCCTTCCGACGAAGAAGCTACCAACTGTTGCAACCCCGCCGCATCGAGCGCCTTCCGGAGCCGGCCCTTATCGTACCCGTCGTCGCCGAGCACGATGTTTTTCAGTATCGTGTCATGTAGCAGGAAAGGGTGTTGCTGTACATAGGATATGCGCGGCCAGTAAGCGCGCAAGCGGTCGGGGTCCGCCGGCTGTCCGTTGACGAGGATCGCTCCTTCCTGCGGGCGCAGAAACCCGAGCAGCAGATTGACAATCGTTGTTTTGCCCCTTCCCGATGCGCCGGTGAGCCCGGCGATCTCGCCGCTGTTGAGACAAAGGTCCAGCCTCTTCAGCACGCGGCCCTGCGGCCGGGAGAAACCCAGGTTCCGGAAAACGACGCTGCCGATCGGGGGAGCCGTGGGCGGGACAGCGGCCGGTGGTTTGAGTGCTTGCGTCGCCAGGTCGTCCACCGTGAACCGGTAGGTCTTGATCTGACCGCTAATGTTGAAGATCCGCACGAGTCCCGGGATGATCTTATAGGCCGCCGCCAGGAAGGCCCCGAGCGTGATATAGGATGCGGTCTGGGCATTGCCCGACCATTTCGCAAACACGATCAGGACGAAGAGTCCCATTACGGCAAAGACTTCGATCAGTCGCGTCGGGACGGCCTGCAGGATCTGAAGGACCGAAAGGTGCTCGTTCAGCCGCGCCTGTCTTCGTCCATACCGCCGTGCGAAGAACGGGATACGGTCGTACAGATTGGCTTCGACGTATCCGCCGAGCGCTTCGCGGAGGTATTGGAGACTTTTTTCACCGCTGAGCTGGATATCCCCCCGGACCGACTTCAGCCGCTTCCTGGAAAAAAATGCCAGGATGCCGACGGCGGGCGCCAGCAGACAGGACAACAAGAAAAAAAGCCGGCTGTCGTACCAGATGATCGCCGCCATGGAAAGCGCTACGAGACAGCATTCGGTTACCAGCTGTTGCATGCCCGCGAGCACGTACTGCGAGAATTCCACCGGTTGCTGGCCGATGCTGCGTATCCGGACGGAAGCGTCCACGTGTATATAATCCGCATAGGCCCCTTCCAGGTAACGCAGCATATTCGTTTCAGAAATGCGCGAGGCTACCCGGTAGACGAATCGATACTGGGCTCCCGTCAGGAGCAAACCGCCCGCGCTTTTCACGAGGAAGAAAAGAAAAAAGACGGAAATAGGCGCGAGCGAATGGCTGTCGCTGGACCACGCGGGAAGGAAGCGAATGGATTTCGCAGGCTGCCCGCCGGTATAAAATGCAACGAGGTAGAGAAGGATCCCCAGCGTGGCGATATCGAGGACACTGACAAAGGCGTTCCCCAGCGCCAGGAGGGCTCCTTCCCGCCGCTCGCGCGCAGAAAGTATGGACAGGATCTTGCGGATCAACGCTTCTTATTCAGATTGAAATTCCTCGAGATATTGAATCCAAAATAAATGTCGCCCTTGCCCCAGGTGCCGGTCGTCTGCGTGAGGTACTGGCTTTCCACCATGCTCTGCGAATTGCTGAATACCAGTTGGAAGACGTGGCCGCCGGTCTCGATGTCCCATCCCAGCGAAAAGGAATTGTGCATCGGCGTGGATACCACCTGTCCCGTGGGCACGACGTCGTACTCGGCGTTGATGCTCATCCGGCGGGTGATCTTCATCCGCCCGCCGATACCGAGCGCGAAAACGTCGTTCTTGTCGCTGGCGGCAGGCACGAGGTTGTAGTGCAGCCAGGCCGGGGTCACCTGCAGCGAGAGACTGGTACTGATCTTCCGGGCGATCAGCAGCTCGCCTGCATACGCCGTCCGGTATTTCATGTTGAGAAAGGTCTCTTCGGGGATGTTCTGCGTATAATCCGTGACCGCGCCGAGCAGGCTGACCGAAACGGGCATGCCGGCGCCTTCGGTCTGTCTCAGCAGTTGGAATTTCAGATAGCCGTCGTAGGTCTTCAGATAGCTGCTTCTTCCGACGCCGACGGCCAGCCGGTCACAGATGCCATAGTCGAGGCCCAACCGGAGGGTTGCATTGTCCAGCCCGAAAAAATTATACGAGCCGCTGTTCAGCGCGCCAAAGCGGTGCTGGATAACGAAATTGAGGTTGTTTTTCGCCGGCGATTCGATCGTTTGCGTGTTGACGATATGCGTGGCTTTGAAGGTGCCCGTTACGTAGGTGCGGACCTTGTGCGCGCTCATCGAATCGTTGAGCATATTCAGCAGCGTGCTGTCCTGTGCGCGGACGCCCGTGGCAACGGCCCATAACAGCAGGATGAAAACTGGTTTTTTGGTGATCATGATCAGTAGATTTATTTGGCACTGCAATCGATGTTGACCTTCACGGTCATTTCCTTGTCGATCTTGTCCCGTACGACCGAGGGTATGCTGATGTTGAAATCTTCGGGTTTGACCCTGAATTCGGTCCTGCCGAGCAGGCGGCCGTTCCTGACCTCGATGACCGCTTCGGTCTCGATCGGCCGGGTCACGTTGTGCAGCGTCAGGTTGCCCCTGATGGCGACCTTGTATACGCCGTCCCTGCCGGGGGGCACGTCGCCGGTGTAACTGCCGTTGAAACTGGCCTTCGGATATTTATCGCTTTCCACGTAGTTCTCATTGAAATGTTCCTGCATCAGTTCCTTGGTGAAGGTGAAGCCTTTCAGGAGCACGGCGAGCGCCAGGTTCTTTTTACCGGGATCGATGACGGCATAGACTTGGTTGTTCTCCGCCCGGATATCTTCCAGCGCCGTTTTGGAGTAAAAACCGATGAAGCCCGTGCGGGTGGAATACAACTGGCTGTAGGCGCCGGCGGGTCGGAAGATGGCCAGGCAGAAAAAGATCGTGATGGGTAGCTGCTTCATAGTTGATTTTTGTCAATGGGATCAGTTGTTGGGCGCTCCCTGGTGGACCCAGGCGACGATCGTATTGACCTCGCAGACCGGCAGTCTGGGTTGACCGTAGGGCATCGGCGTGACAATGCCGTTCTGTGTGACGGCGTCGACAAAAAAGCCGTTGTCGGCAAATACCTTCAAATTGGCATAGGTATCGAGACGGATCCCTGTCGGCGGCGTCGCCCCGCTGTGACAGGAATA
>DASZYU010000244.1:0-3682 GCA_035545215.1 Puia sp. | reverse complement strand
CACAAAGGCACCGGGGCATTCCTCCGTATACCGGTTCATTATCCGGATGACATCCGCCTTCCATTTTGCCGGCGGTACGTATAGATTTTGCCAGTTGGATCCGCGGTATTTGACCTGCGCGCCATGTTCCGCCACGATGTTCACTGGAAGGTGGCCGAGCCAGCTTTCGAGCGTCGCTGAATCGCGCCCGCTGATGATACAAATTGAATTGCGCTCGTCTTCGGCCAGTCGCCTCAGCGTTTCAAGCACTGCATCGCCAGGTTTTGCGAGCGAGGGCTGGATGAAAAAAGGCATCAGGGTGCCGTCATAGTCGAGAAAGAACTGGCGTTTTTTTGCAGCCCGGTAGCTTTCGAGCAGCCGGCGTTGCGAGTCGGCGTCGAAGTAGCGTGCGTGAAATTCCTCCTGGCGCGAACGGATCGTTTCGAGTGCGCCGAGAAAGTCTTTTCCCCAATTGGAAACGTCCTGTTCGCCAACCGACCTGCGCATGAGGTGCATACGACGTTTTTGTTCCTCTGCCGGCATCTGCATCGCTGTTCTTATTGCGTCGCCAACGGTCGGGATATCGTTCGGATTGACAATCAGCGCTTCTTTGAGCTGTTCAGCCGCCCCATCGAGTTCGCTCAGGATCAATACGCCTTTTTCATCGCTGCGACTGGCGGTGAATTCCTTGGCATACAGGTTCATCGCGTCCCGAAGCGGGGTCAACAATGCCACGTCGCAAAGCCGATAGAGCGTCAGCAACTCGTCAAACCTCAACTCCCTGTACATATAGAATACCGGTTGCCAGTGAAGACTGCCAAATTTTCCATTCAGGTGGCTGACCGCTTCGTCAATCAGCCTTTTACGCTCGGCATAGCGCGAGAGGTGTTCGCGGGACGGGACGATCACGAGCACGAGGACCACGCTATTGAGGTATTCGGGATTTTCACGCAGGAAATGTTCGAAGGCTTCCACGCGGTTCAGCACTCCCTTCGTGTAGTCGAGGGCATCGATGGAAAAGATCACCTTTTTTTCTTTGAAGCTCTGGCGGAAGTCGGCGGTAAGGTGTTGCAACTGCGGGTCGTCGTCGGCCGGACGATCGAAGCGCGAATAGTCGATGCCCAGTGGGAAGGCGCTGGTCCGGACAAGCCTGTTCCCGTATTCGATGGTTTCGCCGTCCGACCCGGCGCCGAGGACCGATCGAACACAGTTGCGAAAGAGCGCTGCGTACTCTTGTGTTTGAAAACCGACAAGGTCCGCGCCGAGCATGCCTTTCAGGATCTGCTCCTGCCAGGTGCCCGGCAGGTGGCGGAATATCTCGAACGAAGGGAAGGAAATGTGAAGGAAGACGCCGATGGTGAGTTCGGGGAATCGCTCGCGTAACATGCCCGCAAGCGGCAGCAACTGGTAATCGTGTATCCAAACCGTATCGCCGGGCCGAAGGAAACGCTCGACCCCTGTGGCGAACTGCCTATTCATGTCCAGGTAGTGGTCATAGGCCTGGGAAGTGAACTCGACGTAGGACGGAAAGTAATGAAACAGGGGCCATAATACCGTATTGGCAAAACCCTGCCGCAATGTTTGCTGGTGTTTAACCGGGAGAAAGACGGGCAGCCAGTCGTGGCCGGTAGCCGGAAGCCGCTCGCGCAGCGATTCCCAAATCAGCGGTTTGCAGATGGCAATTCCTATCCAGCCGATGTCCCGGAAGAGTGCAGGGTTGGCCCTGTTTTGAAGATATGACGAGATCGAGGATGCGATCTGGCCATAAGCCGGCGTAACATCCATGCGGCCATGGTGTTCGACGAACTCCAGCGGTAGCTGGCCCGTCACAATCAGGAGTCTATTGGTACGGCTCATCTTTCGGCGGTTTTTGTTAATCGTTTGTAAAGCTACCCACGCCGCCCAAGATTGGCATTAAAAAGAAGTTAGAATTCAATTAGAATTTGACCGGCGATTATCAATTGTCATTGGACGATATGGCCATACATGAAACGAAGCGGGTATCGTAAGGGTTTCTGGTAAGCCGGTCGGGCGCTACGCCGGCATTTTCGATGCCGGCGGCAGGGCGTCTTCCCTGAGCACGGATCGCATGTATTGATATTTCAGGTGATCGTAAAGGGAGTGTTTGTCGACAAGGAGAGAGACGAGACTGGCGATCATCCCAGCGAGCATTAAGTGGAAGATGACGTTGTGACGGTCTGTCATTTCCAGTACCAGGATAGCTGAAGTAAAGGGCGTACGGGTCACTCCGGTGAGAAAGGCGGCCATTCCGGACAATACCAGAATATTGGTGTCGGCGGGGGCAAGGTTCAGCCAACCGGAAAGCGCCGCTCCAATGCTGGCTCCAGCGCTAAGCGCCGGGGCGAATATGCCGCCGGCCGCGCCGGTCGTAAACGAAAAAATGGGCCCGATGATCCTTAAAAAAGGCAGGTACCAGTCGTTGTATTTGTTGTTGGTAAAAAGAGCGGTGGTCATCAATTCTTTGCCTGAGCCGAGCGCCCGTTCGTTGACAAACAATCCCATCGCAACCAGGATCAAAGCGCAAGCGGTTACGTAGAGGATGTGCTGCCGGTTGAGCCGGAACTTTTCCTTCCAGCGGAAAATGGCCAGGATCATTTTGGACATCAGGCTGCCTGCCAGGCCGGAAAGCAGTGCGACCAGTGCAATGCCCGGCAATATGTAGGCTGACAAATGACTTACATTGGGATAACCCAGGTAAAGATATGGCCCGAGCAGCGCCTGCGCTGTCAGTCCCGAGATAATTATTGCTGAAAAAAGGGCCGTTTTGAAATAGCTGATATGTGTGCGGGTCAATTCTTCGACCGCAAACACGATGCCGCCCAAAGGGGTATTGAAGGCTGCGGCAAGACCCGCTGCGGCGCCTGTCATGATCATGTTGCGTTTGGATACTTTAGGCCACCAAGCCGGAAGCCACTCGCCGATCTTGCGAAAGATGCAGCCGGCTACCTGGATAGTCGGCCCTTCCCTGCCGATGACGGCGCCTCCAAACGCCATAATGAGGCTGGACAGGAACTTTATGAGAATTATCCGAAGATTGAGCAGCCTGTTGACCTTGTCGTTGAATTTGGGTGTGGCCAATTCGATGGAAGCCATCACTTGTGGAATGCCACTACCCCTCGAATAGGGCGCCCATCGCCGGACAGTCCACCAGGCTACGATAAAGCAGCCGGGGCTGATCAAAAACAGGAGCCATGCATGCGTGTGAAGTATATAGTGCGTTCCGCTTTCCGCCAACGAAAAAAGCCGGGTATAGAGCACAGCAATCAATCCAGTGAGCGCGGATGCTATCCAGAAGGGAATGGCCTGCAACAGATTTTGTTTCACCTTCTCGTCCCTGAACCTACCGAATGTTCGTTTGACCGTGGTACGGAATTTCACGTAGAAATTCATATACAGTTGGTTATTTGCTTCCGGAAGACTTTGCTTAAAGGTACGGGAAATAGCGGGATGACGATCTGGCAAGGACTGTTGCGGATGTCCGGTGCTGTTTCGATGCATTTCTGTCAGCTCGCGAGAGGCAAAATTAGAATACCATTAGAATATTTTTTTTGAAGCTGCAATGCTTCTTCATCTTTCGGCAATCGCGTAAATTCCGGATATGAAATTGGCCACCCAGATCTTTTTGGGCTTCCTGATCGCTATCTCGGTCGATCTACTGGATTCGTTCCTCAACTATTCGCTT
>DASZYU010000243.1:0-26678 GCA_035545215.1 Puia sp. | reverse complement strand
AGTTTGGGGCAGATCTGTGCCTCAGCCCAATATTATTTCACCGGTGAGGTGCAGGGATTGCACGGTGACAAGCTGCAGCACGTGGCTATCACGATACGGTCCAGCAGCGGGACCTACCTGACAGGGGTAGACGGTGATTTTTCCATCGCGTCGCATCAATCCGAAGATACGGTCACCTTCACGCACGACGGCTACGAACCATATACGACCGCGATCCGGTCGACCGATTTCATGCAGGTAACGCTAAAGGAGAAGCTTCCTTCTGCGCCGTCGGGCGATGGGCTGATCTCGATGATCTCGGGCGGTGGGAGCGCCTCTTATCCGGGTGCCGGCGGTTTGCGCAGCAGTCTCGTGGAGAACCCCTTTGTAACCGAGCCTGCCACGGTATCTTTCACCGGTCATTGCGGGGGTTTGTCCTATAGCATCGTCCGACGTTTTCTCGAAATGGGCACACCGGTCCCGGCCGACGCCGTGAAGATCGAGGAAATGCTGGACTACTGCGATTGGAAACAGGACGAGCCGCATCCCGGAGAGCTGTTCCATTGCTCTTCGGCGTTGACGCCCTGTCCGTGGAACAGCGGTCACCGATTGCTTTTCGTGAACATCCAAACCGGTAAAGCGGATATGACGCGACTCGCGCCGGCCAATATCGTGTTGCTGATCGATGTTTCGGGCTCGATGGATATGCCGAATAAGTTGCCGCTGATCAAAGCCGGTATCCGCTCGCTCGTCCGCAATCTGCGGGACGTCGATACGATCAGTCTTGTCGTGTACGGTGCCGGGATCAATGTCCTGTCGGGTATACCGGGGTCGGATAAAAGCAGGATCATCAATGCGATCGAACAGTTGCAGCCGGAGGGGCCCTCGCCCGGAGAACAGGCGTTGCGGCTGGCATACCAGGTAGCGCAGCATCAGCGGATACCGGGAGGGAACAACCGGATCGTACTGATGACGGATGGGGATATCTGCAACACCTCGACGGTCGAGACCGAGCTGGCGGACTATATCGCCCAGCAAAGCAAGGATGGTATCGCTCTTTCCTGTATGGGTGTCGGGCTGGACGATACCGTTCATTCCGAATTGCCTGTCTTCGCCCGGTTGGGCAAAGGTAATTTTGCCAGCATCAAGCAGGAGCAGGACGGCGAAGAACGGTTGCTGAATGAACTGACGGGCAGGCGCAGTATAGCCGACCAGGTGTCGGTCACGGCGCAATTCGATACCACGCTGGTCGGCGGATACCGGCTCATCGGCTGGGACAACAGGCGGAGCGCGCTGATGGATACGGCGCTTCGGTTGCAGGGTTGCAGCGTATGCCCGTCGCATTCGCTGACGGCGCTGTTCGAGGTCGTCCCGAAAAAGGATTCCGCCGGCATCAGCACGATGGCGCAGATGAAGATCAGCTATCGTCTTCCCGCCGAGCGCACGGTCAGAACGATGAGCTATCGCTGTCCGAACGAACTGGTCGCTTTCGAGCGGGCGGCGCTGCCGTTCAGAAGAGCGGTCTGTATCGCTCTTTTCGGGATGAAGCTGAGACATTCCGGGTATGTCGGTCAGGTCAGTTGGTCGGAAGTCGAAAAAATGGCGAAGGCGTCCTTTTCGGCGAAGGACTATATCGACCGGGATTATCTCAGCCTGGTGGCGCTTGCAAGGAAGATCTACGAAAGCAAGCCGGGAGAGATCGCCGTGCACGATTGATCCCTCCTTTTTACTCACTCGGTGCGGAGGCTTTGCGACGGATTGGCCAACGCTGCGCGCATCGTATGGAAGATGACGGTTAGCAACGTGATCAGCAGGACGGTCACGGCCGCCGCCAGGAACGGGGAGGGCGACAGCCCGGTATTGTACGGGAATATTTTCAGCCATTTGCTCATGAAGTACCAGGCGGCGGGGAAGGCAATGATACAGGAGATGCCAACCAGCGCCACGAAATTGCGCGTGATCAAGGTCACCAGCTGGCCGGTGCGTGCTCCCATCACCTTGCGTACAGAGATCTCTTTTTGCCGTTGTTGCGTAGTGAAGGCGATTAGACCGAGCAGTCCGAGGCAGGTGATCAGGATGGTCAGGACTGAAAAGGATGTGAACAGTCGTCCCCGACGCTGGTCCGCCTCATAGGCCGAGTTGAACGTCTGATCGAGGAATTTGTATTCGAAGGGCAGGTCCGGGAAGGCGTTGTGCCAGGCGCGTTGCATGGCGGTGATGCCGGCGGCGATGTCTTTCGCATCGAGCTTTACCTCGATGATGTTGGAGTGCGGGCGGTAGAACATCATCAGCGGAGCGATCGGGTTGTACAGGGACCGCTGGTTGAAATCCTTCACCACGCCCACCACCTCGAAATGGAACTGGGAGGTGTCGCCGGTGAATTTCACTCTTTTCCCGATGGGGTTGCCCTCCCAGCCGAAGAATTTCACCATATTCTGATTGACGATGATGCTGTTCGCCGTATCCGGCAGGCCGGAGAAATCCCTGCCTTTGACGATCTTTATTCCCATCGTCCTGAAATAATGCTCGTCGACCGCATAGTTGTTCACACCCTGGTCGATGAATCCTTTGTCCGTTTGTACGGAGAATAGGTTCAGGCTGATGTCCTGCCCGGGGACGGCCTGGGCCGTGCTGACATTGAGGCAATGCGGATCTTTCCGTATCTCGTTGGTGAAGGCGATGATCTGGCCGTTGGCGTTACGGCCGCCGTTGACCGTCAATGTGGCCACCTGTGACCGGTCGTACCCGACGTCGATATTTCGCAGGTAGTTGAGCTGCCCATAGACGACGAGGGTACAGATGAGCATGATCATGGCGATGCTGAACTGCGTGACGACCAGAATGCGGCGAAGGACGACATTGCTGGAACTCTTCGACAGGTTGCCCTTCAGAATGTGAATGGGATCGAACTTCGACAGGTAGAGCGCGGGATAGCTGCCACCAAGAAGGCCGACGAACAGGACGATGGCAATGAGTATCCCGAAGATGCGGGGTTCCAGTAAGGTTCCAAAGGAGATCGATTTCCCCGAAAGGGTATTGAAAGTCGGCAGCAGGAGGGCGACGAGACCCATGCTGAGCAGCAGGGCGAAAATCGTCATTGCGGTGGATTCGATGAGGAACTGCGCAATCAGCTGCGGCTTGGTGGAGCCGGTGACTTTGCGGACGCCGATCTCCTTGGCCCTTCTGGCGGAGCGCGCCGTCGTCAGGTTCATATAATTGATACAAGCTATGATCAACATGAACAGGGCCACGGCGGAGAAGATATAGATGTAGGACATGCTACCCGTTTCTTCCGGCTCGCCGTCGACATCGGAATGGAGATGGATCGAAGTGATGGGCATCACGACATAGTGTATCCTGACATTGAATTTGGCGAATATCTCGGCCATGTGTTCGTCGTAGAGGGGAAGGAGTTTTTTCTCGAAGGCGGCTGGGTCGGTATGGGGTCGCAGCAGGACGTACGTGTTCATGAAGAACCCGCCCCAGTTGTTGGCAAAATTCTTGTCCAACGTGCTGTTCGAGATCAGCATGCGCGGCCTGAAATGCGAATTGGCGGGGATGTCCCTGATGACCCCGGTAACCTTGAAGTAATCCCCGTTGCCATCCTTCAGCGTCTGTCCCACCACAGGGCGGCTGTTGCCGAAGAATTGTCTGGCGACGGATTCCGTGAGCACGATGGATTTTGGGGCGACCAATGCTGTTCCCGGATCGCCTTCCAGGAATGGGTAGGTGAAGACCCGGAAGACATTGCTGTCGGCATAGAAGATCTTTTCCTCGTAAAAGGTTTTATCGCCGATCTTGTAGAGTGTTTTCCCTTTGCCGACGAATCTTACGGCCTCTTCCACTTCCGGGTACTCTTTGGCGAGCGCCGGTCCGAGCGGGTACTGGGTGGAGACCCATTTCATCACCGGCTTGTTGGCTTCCTTGATGTAGGAGCTGATGCGGCAAATACGGTCGGCCTTCCCGTTATAGCGGTCGTAGCTGAGTTCATCCAGGATATAAAAGATGAGGAAGAGGCTGAAAGTAATGCCTATGGTGAGCCCCAGGATGTTGAGGAGGGTGTACCATTTATCTCTCCGGAAATTGCGGAGTGCGACGATTATCAGGTTTTTAAGCATATATCTTAAAGATAAAAAATCTTATCTTCCGGCTCAAACAACTTTACATGACTGTCAATCGAAAGGATTTCATCCGGCTATCCGCCGGGAATGCAGCGCTGCTATGTGGTTTCCCTGCGGGGCTGGCCGGAACTGGGGGGCGGGGCATGGTCGCCGGAAGCGCGGCGGAAAGCGGATCTTCTTTTGGGATAAGCGGCGAACGGGCCGGTGTTTTGGATCGGTTGGCCCCCATGACGGGGGATGTCGTGCCGATCACGGTGGAAGAGCGCCAGGCGCGTATTCAGAAAGCACAAAAATTGATGATGGAGAACAAGATCGACGCGGTCGTGCTGGACGCCGGTACCTCGATGGTCTATTTCACGGGCATCGCGTGGGGAGCCAGCGAGCGACCGATGCTGGCCATCATCCCGGCGCGTGGTGACGTGAAATACGTCAGCCCGGCTTTTGAAGCCGAGCGGCTGCGGGAACTGATCCGGATCGGGAGCGAGGTTCGGGTTTGGGAAGAGGACGAGAGCCCCTACAAGGTAGCGGCGGGCATACTCCGCGACGACGGCATCCGAACGGGTACTGTCGGCATGGAGGAGCGGGTGCGCTTTTTTATCTTCGACGGGATACGGAAAGAAGCTGCCCATCTGAATTACGTCAGCGCCGATCCCGTGACGGCGGGTTGCCGGATGATCAAATCTCCGGCGGAGCTGGCGCTGATGCAGCGGGCGAACGATATCACGGTAGCCGCCTATAAAGCCTGTATCGCGCTGTTGCACGAAGGGATGACGCCGGCTGAATTTGCTTCGACCGCCGAAGATGCTTTTTCGCGGCTGGGCGTCCGGGGTGGGTTGAGCGCGAACTTTGGCGAGGCTTCGGCGTTTCCGCACGGCAGTATCCAGACGCAGCACCTGAAAAAAGGCGACGTCGTGCTGATGGATGACGGCTGCAAAGTTCAAGGTTATTGTTCGGACATCAGCCGGTGTATCGTATTCGGCGCAGCGCCTACGAAACGTCAGCGCGAGATCTGGGACCTCGAGAAAAAGGCGCAAGCCGCGGGGTTTGCCGCAGCGAGGGTCGGCGCTCCGTGCGAAAATGTCGATGCGGCGGCCCGGAAGGTTATCACCGACGCGGGTTTCGGGCCGGGATACAAATTGCCCGGTCTTCCGCACCGGACGGGTCACGGTATTGGAATGGACATCCATGAATGGGGCAATATGGTCAGGGGAAACAAGACTCCATTGCAGGCGGGCATGTGTTTCAGCGTCGAACCGATGGTTGCGATCTATGGGGAATTCGGCATGCGGCTGGAGGATTGTGCGTATATGACCGAGGACGGTCCAAGATGGTTCTCAGAACCCAGCCCGGCCATCGACCGACCATTTGCATCCTGATCGACTATACCTTGTATCTTTACACCATGAAATTGAAATTGCTTGTTTCGCTCGCGGGCCTGATCTGTCTGCGGGCGGCCGATGCCCAGGTCAGTTTTGAAAAGATCGATACCACCATGAAGATCGCGAAGACGGGCTACCGGCTCAATTGCCGGAATAAAGACATCGCTCAAAATCAGTTGTCGATCCGTCCTATCGGTTTTGAAAGTCCGGCCAATGAGAACATGAACTTCCCCGTGAGAGGAAGGATAGCGAAGGCCATGGTCGACGATCTCAACCAGGACGGGGTGGCCGATCTGATCCTCTTTATTTATTCGGATTCGGCCGCAATACACGGTACGGTGCTCGCATTCATATCGGACGGGACCAAATCGATCGTCCCCGCAGGGTTGCCCGACGTAGCCCTGGATGGCAAGTTGAATACCGGCTACAAAGGTCATGATCATTTTTCAATGCTGGAAGGCACCTTGCTCCAACGGTTCCCGATCTTCAAACCGGCAGATAAGGATACCCCGACGGGTGGCAGCCGCGTGATCCAGTACCAATTGAGTAAAGTTGAAGGCGGCGGATACAAATTCGCCGTGTTGCGTTCCTACGATACGCATTGATCCATTATGACACTACAACCTTTCATCCGGGCGGTCGTCTTGCTCGGTATCGCGGGTCCGTTCGCCGGCGCATCGACCCTGGACGCGCAGATCCTTCCCGGAAGGATCGCCGACAGCGTTCGTTGCAAAGCGGATCCTTCGCAAACCTACGCCGTATATATGCCGGCGCGTGGCAACAAAGAAGCGCTGCCGGCGGTCTACTTCTTCGATTCGCACGGCGTGGGGGCATTGCCATTGCGCAAATACAAGGCATTGGCGGACACGTATGGTTTTATCTTTATCGGGAGCAATAATTCGAAAAACGGCAACGATTGGAACACCACGGAAACAATCTGGCGGAAGTTGTCGGAAGACACGCGTCTTCGGTTGAAGATCAATGTTTCGAGATTGTATACCGTGGGTTTTTCGGGCGGCGCCAAGGTGGCGAGTTTCGTTGCGATCCAGGATCCGGAGATCAGGGGTGTCGTCGCGAATGGCGCCGGTTTACCGGACGGCGTTTCGCCGGGCGATTTCGCTTTCAGTCTTACGGCCGTCACCGGGCAGGGGGATATGAACATGACCGAGCTGGTGGCGCTGGACGGCGAGCTGGATAAGACGCGGACCCGGCACCGGATCCTTTTCTTCGACGGGAAACATGAATGGGCGCCCGAATCGACCATGCGGACAGCATTCGCTGGCTGGCAGCTGGACGCGATGGAGGAAAAACTCATTCCGCGCGACGAAGCGTTTATCGACGGCTGGGTGGCGAAAAGCAAGGGACGGGTGGAAGGGCTCGTCCGGGAGAGCCGCTATATACAAGCCTGGCAGGAATGCCGGTTATCGCTTGCCTTGTTGGCAGGCCTCACCGATGCAGGTTGGTTCAAACGGCAGTCGGCTGCAATCGAGGCAAATCCCGCCTACCGCAAACAGCGCGAACTGGAACAGCGGCTGCTCGCAATGGAGCAACAAACGAAAGCGGAATACATGCAGCATTTCCAGCAACCGGATATGGGTTATTGGAGGAAGACGATCGACGCGCTGCGCGTGAAAGCGGGTGCCAAAACGCTGGAAAGCGGGATGTACCAGCGGCTGCTGGCCTATTTATCGCTGGCTTTCTATTCGATCAGCAACCAACTGATCAACGCGGGGCAGAACGGTGCGGCGCGGCAATTCACCGGGCTATATAAGATGGCCGATCCCGCCAACAGCGAAGCGTGGTATTTCTCCGCAGTCCTGGACGCGCGCGAAGGCAACAAGACTGCGGCGGCGGCTGATCTGCAGACAGCGGTCAAATGCGGGTTCAATGACAGACGGCGTTTGCGGCAGCAGCCCGAATTCCAACAGCAACACCTCGATCTTTCCGCTGTGGAAAGTAAAATGCATCCTTAATGAAGAAGCAGCAACGAGATATCGGGCAGGACCTGTTGACGATCCTGCCGGCGGAACGTATCAAAACGCGTTATATCGACCTGGTCACTTATGGCTCCGATGCCGGGTTTTATTACTTGTTGCCGAAGGCGGTCGTCCAGCCAGTTTCGGAAGCGGAGGTCGCCGCACTGTTCGGGTTTTCGCACAGGTCCCGGATACCGCTGGTTTTCCGGGCGGGTGGCACGAGTCTTTCGGGGCAGTCGATCACCGACGGCATCCTGGTGGAGATCGGCCGGCATTGGCGAAAGATAGCCGTCATGGAGGAAGGGGGGGCGGTCGCGGTCGGTCCGGGGATAACCGGTGCGATGGTCAATGCGTATCTGAAGTCGTATGGCCGAAAGATCGGTCCGGACCCTTCGAGTATCGCTTCCGCCCTGATGGGCGGCATCCTTTCCAACAATTCGAGCGGCATGTGCTGCAGTGTCGCCAACAATTCTTATCATACGACCAGATCCGTGCGATTTATCCTTCCGGACGGAAAGCTGTTCGATACGTCCGTTGCGGGGGAGCACGACCGGTTTGAAAAGGAATGTCCCGGGGTCTTCGCCGAGCTGCGTGCGCTCCGCGAGCTGGTCCTCGGAGACGCCTCGCTACGCGAAAAGATAAGGGATAAGTACAGGATGAAGAACACGGTCGGGTATTCGCTGAACGCCTTTGTCGACTATGCCCATCCGTTGGACATCCTTGCGCATTTGCTGATCGGTGCGGAAGGCACGCTCGGTTTTATTGCCGGCGCCGTACTGGAGACGCTTCCGCAATACCGCTGCCGGTCGACGGCGCTGATCTATTTCCCGGATCTCCATGCAGCGTGTGCCGCTATCGGTTTGCTGCGCGAAACCGGCGCCGAGGCGGTGGAGCTGATGGACCGGTCGTCTTTGCGGGCGATCGAACACATCCCCGGCGTACCGGCTGTCATCGGGTCGCTGCCTGCGGCTGCGGCGGCTTTGCTGGTGGAATACCAGGACGACAGCGAGACGGGGCTTGCATCGAAGATCGACGCGTTTACCGCGCGTTCGGCGGGGCTGTCGCTATTGCAGAAGCCGGAGTTCACCGAGGACCTGCATGAGCAGGAGCTGTTATGGAAGGTGCGGAAAGGGTTGTTCCCGTCGGTGGGGGCGGTGAGGAAGAGCGGGACCACCGTGATCCTGGAAGATATTGCCTTCCCGGTGGATCGGTTGGGTGACGCGCTGACCGACCTGCGTGTACTTTTCGATCGACACGGGTATGGCGACGCGATCGTGTTCGGGCATGCCAAGGACGGTAATATTCATTTCGTGATCACCCAGTCTTTTCTTACGGAGCCCGATGTAAGGCGGTACGACCGGTTCATTCGCGACTTGGTAATGCTGGTCGTCGACCGGTATGCAGGCGCGTTGAAGGCGGAGCATGGGACCGGGAGGAATATGGCGCCCTTCGTCGAGACGGAGTGGGGCGGCGCCGCCTACGCGATCATGGCGCGTTTGAAGCGTTGCATCGACCCGGAGAACCTGTTGAATCCCGGGGTGATCATATCGGCCGACGAGCAGGCGCATATCCGGGATATCAAACAGCTGCCACCGGTCGAACAGGAGGTGGATAAATGCATCGAATGCGGTTATTGCGAGCACGTATGTCCCAGCCGGGATCTGACGATGACGCCGAGGCGCAGGATCGTCGCCAGACGGGTGCTGCGGTTACTGGAGATGGAAGGTCGGAAGGAGGATCACCGGCGGCTGCTGGAGCAATACCGTTATGACGGGTTGGCGACCTGCGCGGTGGATGGTCTTTGTTCGACTGCGTGTCCCGTGGACATCAATACGGGCGACCTCGTGAAGCGGCTGCGCCGGGAGAAGCATGGCGTTTGGGGGAACAGGGTGGCATTGTTCATTGCGAAACATTTCCGGACGACCGAACGGATCGTAGGTCTGGGAATTCGTTTTGGCGCTGGGATCAATCGTTTGTTCGGTCGAAAGGCGATGACGCGGATGACGCGTGCGCTGCGAAGGGTGGCGCCGGGGATGCCGTTGTGGCCGGTGGAACTGGCAGCTGTTTCCAGGATGCCGCGCGTCCCGGAACGTGGGGTGGTGCCGGCGGCGGGGGTGCGGCCGACGAATGGCAGCGTCGTATATTTTCCTGCCTGCGTGTCGCGCATCATGCGTGTAAATGGGCAGCCGTCCGTAATGGAGGCCATGATCAGCGTCTCGAAAAAGGCGGGCATCGACATCTTGCTGCCGGAATCGGTCAGGGGCACCTGTTGCGGCCAGTTGTTCTCCTCGAAGGGATACGGCGGAGCGTTCGGGTGTACATCGAACCGGATCGTCGGGTATTTGTGGGAGGTCTCGCGGCAGGGGCAACTGCCCGTGGTGACGGATCTGAGTTCGTGCGCCTATACGCTTTTGCACGCGCCTTTCCGGGATAGCCTGATCGAGGAGAACAAGCTGTTTTACGATCGAATGCGGATCATGGATAGCGTGGACTATCTGCATGACCTGGTGTTGCCATTGGCCACCAGCGTCCGGCGGAAGGAAGACGTAGTGTTGCATCCTGTTTGTTCGCTGCAAAAAATGAAGAGTTCGGGCAAACTCGTTTCCGTCGCCAGGCATTTTGCCAAATCGGTGACCGTTCCGCTGCAGGCAGGTTGTTGCGGAATGGCCGGAGACAGGGGATTCCTGTTCCCCGAGCTGACGGATGCCGCTACGCGGCCGGAAGCGTCCGAAGCGCGCCGGTGGTCGTATGACGGGTATTATTCGTCGGCCGTCACGTGCGAGCTTGCACTAACGCAAGCGGTCGGCAAAGATTACGTATCCGTGTTGTTCCTTGCCGACCGCGCGATGGGGTGATGGGCGAATGGAGCGGCCCCCGACGGGCCAATTATTTCATGATCAGGATCGTTTTTGTGATAACGGTGCCGTCCGCCGATTGGAACCGGAGTACATAGACGCCATTGTTGAAATGCGTGGCCAGTCTCGTGGTCCCGCCCGAAATGGCCGCCATCTGCTGCAGCAGGCGTCTTCCGCCGAGATCAAACCATTCCACATTCATCGTCGATATGGTGTTGCCGAGGCCGTCGATATAGACCACGCCCGAAGACGGGTTGGGGTAGACCGAAACGGCGTGCGTCGCCGAGAAGTCGACCGACACGATGTTGGAATAAGTCGAATTCCCATTGCGGTCGGTTTCCTTCAACCGGTAGTAGGTAGTTCCGGTGTATGGCTTCGGATCGACCGCGGAGTAATACAACGGGACATTGCTGTTGCCGTTGGATGCCGCCGAATTGACCTTAGCCAGGTGGTCGAAGTTCACGCCGTCGTTGCTTTTTTCAACGGTGAAATAATCGTTGTTCGATTCTGAAGCGGTGGCCCATGTCAGGTCGACCTGCGTGTTATCCGGTTTCGCGTTAAAGTTGAGCAATTTGATCGGCAAAACGTTTATCCCGCCGATCTTGTCCGCGAGGGCGAAGGTCGAAAAGGAATTGAAAGCTGTCGGAGCAGAGGTCGAAATGATGCTGCCGGTCAGGTTTGCGCCGCCGCTGTATGCGGGTGCGCCGGTGCCCCCGATGTCTATCCAGGCGGTGGGTGTGAGATAGGTATTCTTGACGATCGTGAGTGCGCTGCCGTCCGTCACGTAGTCGTCGGCCCCGAAGAAGATCTGGATCGTCTGGTTGCCGCTGAGCCCCGCAGTGGGTTGGTTGGCGCCCGCGGCGTCGGTGCGGCCGATGATGTAATAGTGCGCGCCGGAGGCGTGCTGTACGGTCGGAGGCAGCGTGTACCCCAGGGCCTGCGCGCTCGCGTTGAACAGTTGGGCGGTATAGGTGTAGAGGGTTCCGCTGGTGTGGCTGACCGTCAGGATGACCGGTCTGCAATCCGCGCCTGCTCCGATCGGAAAGTTGAGCGCGGTGGCCCCGGCGGCGGACTTCTGATAACGCATCGGTCCATTGATGTAGCTGGTGGACAAAGCGTCGCCCGCAGCAGTGGTCGAGCCGTTGAGCATGGTCAGGATATAAGCGGTCGAGGTGTTGAGCAGACCCGAGGTCAGCGTAAGGCTGGATGAAACGTTGACGGAGCTGCTGTTCAGGGTCACACCCGCTCCCGAATTATTGATGACCAGCCGGGTAAAGACGGGAGTGGCGGTTCCGGCGGTGGAATTGATGTTCTGAGCTCCCGTACCCGTGAACGTAGCGGTACCGTTTCCGGCGCCAAACGTGATAGCGGAGGCCGCAGGGGAGGTGACGGAGAGATTGCCGGCATAGGTGCTGTTGTTGTTGTAATTCGGATAGACCGCACCGGTGCCCGATTTAACAAAGGTGACGTCGCCGTTGTAAGTGTCCGGCCAGTTGTACGTCATCAGCAGGTAGCCCGTCCCGCTGTTGGTGAAGCCGGCGGATGCATTGAAGGTATTATTGCCCTGGCTTTGATCGTTGGTGGTGCCGGTCTTGGTGCAGTTGACGCTGCCGTTGAACGTACTGACGTTGAAGTACAAACCCGGACTGGTGGAAGTGATGGGTCCCCCGAAGCTGGAAGTCGGGCCGAAGATCAGCGTGCTGGTACCGGTGAGCGAAATCGTCTGCGCCGCAGTGCCCTGCTGGGTGAACTGTTTCAGGTAGAGGGTCCCTGCGGAAAAACCGGACGCGCCAACGGAGATGGAGTTCCCGCTCTGCAGCGTGGCGGTAGCGGCGGTATTTCCCGTGCAGAACTGCACACCCTGGCCGAACGTGCTGTTGACAACGATATTGCCGGCGAACGTGGTGCCCGGCGAATACGAACTCACGTAGATGGCCGTATTGGCCGTGGGGGTATTGTTAAAGGTCGTTAACCCGAGCAGTTGGTTGTTGTTACTGTTGTAAGCGACATAGAGGTTGCCGGTGCCCGTATTGTTGAACGTAGCCGTGTTCCTGAATTGGTCCGAGTTCCCGTTACCGAGCAGCAGGTAGCCAGCCCCGGCGTCGGTCAGGGTAGTCACGCCATTGAAGACGTTGTTCCCGGAGCTGTTGTCGTTGGAGGCACCGGTCTTTGTGCTGGTGACGGTCCCGTTGAACGTACAGCCGTTGAAATACAAACCGGGGCTGCTGGAAACTACATTGCCGTTGAACGCGGATGACGGTCCGAATTGGAGGTAGCTGGCGGTGCTGTTGAGCGTTAGGTTCACGGGGGTATTGCTGGTCTTTGTGAATTGTTTGAGAATGAGATAGCCTGCGTTCAGCCCGGTAGCGCCTGCCTGTATGGTGCCGGACAGGGTAGCGGTAGCCGTTGAATTACCGCCGCAGAATTGGATACCCTGCGCGCTTCCGGACGTATTGACATAGATGTTGCCGTTGAACTGGTTGCCAGCGGTCGCCCAGCAGGGGAGCAACCGTTCGGAGCCGTTATCGGTAAAGGTGACGTCGCTGTTCCAGCTGTCGGGACTGTTACTGCCCATCAGCAGGTAGCTCGAACCGCTGTTCGTAATGGAGCAGACGCCGACGAAAACATTGCCGCCCGCGCTGTAGTCGCCCGTTGTACCCGTCTTGGTAATGTTCGTGGTGCCGCTAAACGTACAGCCATTGAGATACAGGCTTGGGCTGCTGGAAGTGACATCGCCCCCGAAGAGCGAGGAGGGCCCGTAGGTCAGCGCAGCGGTTCCGGTCAGCGTAAAACTCTGTGGGGTAGCGCCGACCTGGGTGAATTGCATCAACAGCAATGTGCCGGCGGAAAATCCTCCGGGTCCTACCGAGATCGTGTTACCGGCCGCGAGGCTGGCAGAGGCGGTGCTGCTGCCGCCGCAGAACTGGACGCCCTGTCCGAAGGTGCTGCTGACGACGATGTTGTTGCTGAAAACGGTGTTTGCAGAATTCCAGCTCACATAGATGCCCGTGTTGGCGGTCGGCGTATTGTTGAAAGTCGTAACGCCTCCGAACACGTTGTTGGGGCTGTTGCGGGCCACATAAATATTGCTGGCGCCGGTATTGTTGAATGTTGCCGTGGTATTGAACTGGTCGGCGTTGCCGTTGCCGAGCATCAGGTAGCCGGAGCCGGCGTTGGTCAGGGTGGTGACGCCGTTGAAAACGTTATTGCCCGAGCTGGCATCGTTGGTAGCGCCGGTCTTCGTGCTCGTAACGGTGCCGCTGAAGGTGCAGCCGTTGAAGTACAGTCCCGGGCTGGATGTAAGGACATTCCCCCCGATGGCGGAGCTGGGTCCGAACTGGAGGTAGGTGGCCGTATTGCTCAGCGTCAGGTTGACCGCGGTGGCGCCGGTTTGAGTGAATTGCCTGAGGATGAGATAGCCGGCATTCAGACCGGTGGCGCCTGCCTGGATGCTGCCGGCGCCCGTGAGCGTTGCCGTCGCGTTCGTATTGGCGCCGCAGAACTGGATGCCCTGCGCGCTGCCGGAGGTATTGAGATAGATGTTCCCGTTGAACCGGTTGCCGGCGGATCCCCAACAGGGAAGCAGCCGTTCGGAACCGTTATCGGTGAAGGTCACATCGCTGTTCCAGGTATCGGGGTTCACATTACCGAGCACCAGGAAACTGGACCCGCTGTTGGTGATCGAGCACACATCGTTGAAGACGTTTCCGCCCGTGCCGTAGTCTCCCGTCGTCCCTGTCTTGGTGAAAGAGGAAGGCCCGTTGAACGTACAGCCGTTGAGGTATAGCGCAGGACTGGACGAGGTGATGGCGCCGCCGAACGAAGAGCTCGGACCGTAGATGAGCTCCGAGGTGCCGGTCAGGGTAAGGCTTTGCGGAGTGGCGCCAACCTGGGTGAATTGCCGGAGCAGCAGGTTCCCTGAAGAGAACCCTCCCGGACCGATAGCGATCGTATAGCCGGCCGCGAGCGAAGCGGTCGCCGTGGTATTTCCGCCACAGAACTGAACGCCCTGGCCGTTGGTGCTGCTGACAACGACATTGTTGTTGAACGTAGTGCCGGCGGAATTCCAGCTGACATAGGTAAGGCTATTGGCCGTCGGTGTATTGTTGAACGTGGTCAAACCGCCGAAGACGTTGCCGCTACTGTTCCATGCCACGTAGAGGTTTGCGCTGCCGGTATTGTTGAATGTAGCGGTATTGTTGAATTGATCGGGGCTGCCGTTGCCAAGCAGCAAATAGCCGGAGCCAGCTCCCGTCAGGGTAGTCGCGCCATTGAAAATGTTTCCGCCGCTGCTGTTGTCGTTGCTGGCGCCGGTCTTCGTGCTGGCGACGATGCCGCTGAAGGTGCAGCCGTTGAAGTAAAGACCCGGGCTGGAAGTGACGACGTCTCCACCGATGGCCGAAGCGGGGCCGAATTGCAGATAAGTGGCAGTAGAGGCGAGCGTAAGGTTGACAGCCGCGTTGCCCGACTGGGTGAATTGCTTGAGGATGAGGTATCCGGCGTTCAGGCCTGTGCCGCCGGCCTGGATGGTCTTTGTGGCCGCGAGAGTGGCGGTAGCGGTCGTGTTGCCGCCGCAGAACTGGATGCCGGTAGCGCTGCCGGAAGTGTTGACATAGATGTTCCCGTTGAACTGATTGCCCGCCGATGCCCAGCAAGGCAGCAGGCGTTCTGAGCCATTGTTTGTGAAGGTAACATCCGCGTTCCAGGTATCGGGGTTGGAGTTACCCAGGAGCAGATAGCTGCTGCCGCTGTTGGTGATCGAGCACACGCCGTTGAAGGTGTTCCCGCCCTGGCCGTAGTCGCCGGCCGCCCCGGTTTTGGTCAGATTGGTCGCGCCGTTGAAGGTGCAACCGTTGAGGTAGAGATCGGGTACCGTTGCGGTCAGGTCGCCGCCGAGGACGGAGCCACGGGCAAGGATAAGCGCAGTGTTCGTGCCGGTAAAGGCCAGGTTGATCGGAGCGTTCCCCAGTTGCGTGAAGGTGTTCAGGGAAAGGAACCCGGCGCTGAAACCGGTGCCGCCGACCTGGATGGTCTTGCCGGCGGCCAGCGTAGGCGTACCCGTGCCGGACTGCCAGCCGAGATAGATGCCTCCCGAGCCGGTACAATTGACGGTAATATTGTCATTGAACAGATCGTTCGAATTGTAACCGAGCATGAAATATCCGGTATTGCTTTGCTGGTTGATCGTACAGGTCGAATTGAAGATGTTTTGGTATTGGTTGTTATGGTTGCTGGAACCGCCGGTCTTGGTGAAGACGGCAGCGCTGTTGTAGGTGGCGCCCTGTACCCAGACGTCGGGGGCGGAAACGGTCACCGCCCCGCCGAATGAACTGAAAGGACCCAGGTACAGCACGGAGGTACCGGTAGCGGTCAGGTTGATCGGGGTGTTGCCCGCCTGCGTGAATTGTTTCAGTTGGAGATAGCCGGCCGTGAGACCTGTTGCGCCGGCCTGTATCGTCCTGCCTGCGGCCAGTGTGGCTGTTGCCGTCGCGTTGCCGCCGCAGAATTGGATGCCCTGTGCGCTGCCGGACGTATTGACGGTGATATTCCCGTTGAACTGGTTACCTGCCGATGACCAGCAGGGGAGAAGACGCTCGGACCCGTTGTCGGTGAAGGTAACATCGTTGTTCCAGGTATCCGGATTGGTGCTGCCGAGCAGCAGATAGCTGCTGCCGCTGTTGGTAAAGGAGGAAACGCCGTTGAAGGTGTTACCGCCGGCGCTCCAGTCGCCTGTCGAGCCCGTCTTGGTGAACGTGCCGGTACCGTTGAAGGTACATCCATTGAAGAAGAGCGAAGGACTGGAAGCGGTTACGTTGCCGCCGAACGAGGACGAAGGACCGAATGTCAGGATGCCTGTGCCGGTGAGCATAACGCTTTGGGCGGTGGCCCCTGTCTGTGTAAACTGTTTGAGAAGCAGCGTGCCGGCGGAAAAACCGCCCGGGCCGATGGTGAGTGTAAAGCCGGCGGCGAGTGAGGCCGTCGCGGTCGAATTGCCGCTGCAGAACTGTACGCCCTGACCGTTCGTGCTGCTCACCTGGATGTTATTGTTGAATGTCGTGCCGGTTGAATTCGGGCTCACATAGATGCCCGTATTGCCCGTCGGGGTATTGTTGAACGTGGTGAGTCCGCCGAATACGTTGTTGGTGCTGTTATAGGCAACGTAAATATTGTTGCCGCCGGTATTGTTGAACGTAGCGGTGTTGTTGAATTGATCGGGATTGCCGTTGCCCAGCATCAGGTAACCCGAACCCGCGTTGGTGAAAGTGACCGGGCCGTTGAAAATATTGTTGCCGCCGCTGGCGTCACTGGAAGCGCCCGTCTTGGTGACGGCGAGCGCTTGCTGAAAAGTGGCGTTCTTTAACGTGATCGTTGCCGAGGTAATGTTTACCGCGCAGTTCATCGTTACCGCGCCCGTGAACACGGTGGTTGTCGCCGCGGTGATGGTCAGCGTACCGTTCTGTACGGTACCGGTGGTGAAGATGGCGTTGGTCCCGCCGACAGTAAGCGTGGCCGCACCGAGGTCGAGCGTGCCGGTGGTCAGCGTCAGGTTATTGATCGAGGAACTGGCATTTAGCATACAGGTGTTGCTGCCGGACACGATGACGACATTGTCGGAGGCGCCGGGTATGCCATTCGGTGCCCAGTTGGCGGCCGTATTCCATGCAGTGGATACGGAACCATTCCAGGTGTAGGTGGTCTGACATTCTACAGTGAGGGCAAAAAGGGTCAGGCCAATCAAAAGTAGTGATTGCTTCATAGGCAATGAATTTTCATGGACGGAGCATATACATCTATTTGTATTCCAATTTCTAATATACTGAAATTCAACGCTCTGTGAAGGGTTTCGGGGCAGGTTGGTTCCCAAAACGAGACAGTTTCCCGATTTTTTTGTCAGAATTGGAATGCTATTTGCAGTACCATGATTGTTAGCTGAACTCGGTACCTTTATATTCTTCTTCACCAGGTTTGTTTCCTTCTAGCAGGTTTATTCTCTTAAGAGTTACTCCACACGCGTAAATCACGCTAACTCCACGTAGCCTACTAAAGCCAGTTTTATCATCAATTTTTACAACTGACTCAATTTTTTTTATGAAAAAAGTGTTATCCGTGCTATTCGTATCGTTGGTAGCGATCCCCGTCCTTACCGTAACTCCCGCAGCTGCCAATAACGGAGATGAAAGGGGCAGAAGGAATGAAGAGACATTAACGAAGTGGAACACGCATTTGAGATTTGGTGAAAGAGACCGCGCTTACAGAGGCTATTTCGGACGCCGCGTCGATGACGGCCCGACCGGGCCGGTTGCAGGAGATCCCGCGAGCCCGGGCGGCAATGGTCAAAGTGCGCCGCTGGACGGCGGGTTGAGTCTGTTGCTTGCGGCAGGCATCGGATTGGGTGTAAAGAAGGCTTCGAACATGCGGAAGGCTTCCAGGCAAAAAGATACCGAGATACCCGAGTAGAAGATGAGCATTTCTGAAAAGTGGAAACAGATCCCAGACCCTGTAAAGTCATTTCTGTGGAAGGCGATGGCCATATTCATCGTCTGGAAACTGCTGTATTTATCTATTCTCGCCCCCCGCAGGGTTTTGGACAGGCCGATCACTGATGCTGTCGGTGTAAGCACTGCCAAAACCCTGAATTTTTTCAGCCGGCCATCGGACTACACTACCCGGCCGGCGGTAAATTTCAAAAGGGACGGAGAAATGGAAGCTGTCATGGCCATCTCGCGCGGGCGGGAAAGGGTCCTGTCGATCGCGGATGCCTGCAACGGACTGGAGGTGATCGTGCTGTATGCGGGACTCATCCTTTGTCTTCCGTCCGGCTGGCGTCGCAAAGCGGTCTTCATCCTGAGCGGAGCGGTCCTTATCGAAGTGTTGAATGTCATCCGTTGCGCCGGGTTGGTGCTCGTGTATGAATACCATCCGGAGTACCTGGATTTCTCTCATCACTACCTGTTCACCTTTGTCGTATATGCGTTCATCTTCTGGCTCTGGTACCTGTTCTCCAAGGGCCCGGAATTTGCGCTAAAGTTGCACCTGAATGCCCCGACCACATAAACAGCAGCTGCGATTCATCATTGGGCTGACAGTGATCACGATCCTGTTTTCCGTTTATAACCTCTGTTTGCTCGACGACTCCTGGTTCATGGACAGTATATCGAGACCGGAGCGGCATGTCATCAAATTTGCCTCGGTCCTGATCGTCTATGCGATGGGGGTTTTCGCGTTCAGCGTGCGGCAGCCCGGATGGTTGTTGCCCTTGTGGAATTTCCTCTATGCGGCGCTGCTCTTGTTGCTGGTCGTCCTGGGGCTGTTCGATACATATGTACGGTCGTTCTCCGCCGCGATGCGGAGTTTGGGGGTCAGCGTGCATGTCTTCCTGATCTCACCGATCCCCTACGTCCTCTTAACGATCATCGGGAATGCTACAGGCCGGATAGCAGGCAGGCGATAAGGCAGGGTTCGGCCTACTTGTAAAAAGCCGGCAGGGGCAGCAGGCTGGTGTTCTGCCGTTGATGCCAGTATGGGTACGTGGCAGGCGTTTCACTCACTGCGTCCAGTCGTTTGACCTGGTCGGTCGTCAGCGCCCAGCCGGTCGCGCCGAGGTTTTCCTTCAGTTGTCCTTCATGGCGGGCGCCGATGACGAGACTGGAGACCGTGGGGCGACGCAACAACCAGTTGAGCGCGATCTGGGCCACCGTTTTTTCTGTCTCCCTGGACAGTTCGTCGAGGACATCCATGATGTTATACAGGCGTTCGTAACTGACCACCTCGTCGGGTACGGGGCTTCCTCCCTGGACGATGCGGCTATTCTGAGGCGCGGGTTGATCGCGGCGGTATTTGCCGCCCAGGCGGCCGGCCGACAAGGGGCTCCATACGAGCGAGCCGACGTTCTGGTCGGTGCCAAGGGTCATCAATTCCCATTCGAACTCCCGGTTGAGCAGCGAGTAGTAGACCTGGTGGGCCACGTAGGGGTTCCAGCCGTACTTTGCGGAGACGGCCAGGGACTTCATCAGGTGCCAGCCGGAGAAATTGGAGCACGCGATGTAGCGGACCTTTCCCGCGGTCACCAGGTCGTCGAGCGTATGGAGCGTTTCTTCGACCGGGGTGTTGCCGTCGAAACCGTGCATGTGATAAACGTCGATGTAATCGGTATGCAGCCGGCGCAGGCTGCCTTCGCATTGCCGGATGAGGTGGAAACGGGACGAGCCCTGGTTATTGGGCCCTTGTCCGAATGGAAAACTGGCCTTGGTAGAGAGCAGCAGTCTGTCGCGGGGGATGCCCTCGATGGCTTTGCCGAGGATCTCTTCCGACATACCGGCGGAGTAGATATCGGCGGTGTCAAAGAAATTGACGCCCGCGTCCATGCAGGCGTGGACCATCCTGCGAGCCTCTTCGACCTGTGTGCTGCCCCAGGCCTTAAAAAAACTGTTCCCGCCGCCGAACGTGGCGGTCCCGAAGCAGAGTTCGGGCACCCACAAACCGGAAGCGCCCAGTTGTCTGTATTCCATGCGAATGAATTGTTATACGTGAAGGATTGTAATGCTAATTTAATGTTAAAGAGCGAAATGGCCGCGACTCACCGGCGGGGGAGGGCGTACTGTAAAAAGTATTAACTTCATACATTAGCGGGCGCGCGCCGCAGGCGCGCGCAATCATTGGTAAAAGTCATACTATGAGATACATTTTAGCAGGGGTATCACTGTTCCTGACGGCGACGGTAATGTCGCAGCCTACCGTACGTGACCAGTTTCAAAAGATCACGACCATCGAACAGGCTCAGCAATACATCGCCGCCAATCCGGCCCTGAAACCAGCCCTGCTCAACCTGTCGTCGAAGAAGGATTCAACGGTCATCGACAAAAGGCTGTTGCGGCAGAACCAGGGGGATATTTTTTCGGTGGGCTATGTCACGTACAAAGTGCTGGCCTCGACGGAAAAGGTCGTCTATCGCGCGAGTTACATCTTTTTGGACGGCAGCACCTTGTCCAACTCGCAGATCGACAGTCTCAAGAAGGTGATCGTCGCAAAGGCAAACGCGGGAACGCCGTGGAACCAGTTGTCGGACCAGTATACGATGGACGGCAATACCACGCATGGGGACACCGGGTGGTTTTTCGGGGAAGAGATGATGCCGAAGGAATTCCAGGATGCCGTGAAGGCGCACAATACCGGGGATATCTTCTTTGTCGACGTGCCGGACAAGCAATGGCATTATATCGTCAAGAAAACCTACGACGACGACGACAAAAAGGAAATGACCGTATTGCGCGCGAACGGGCGTTGACGTTAGGAAATTCAGCCCTTGCCGCCGTCCTCTTTGCTCCGGGTCATGCGCCGGATCCTGGAACTGTCGATGTTGGGCGCGAATCAAATAGAAGAGGTGCAACCTTATAAAAATTGCCTCCGCGGGGCTTGCGCGGAGCGGATGCAGTCATTTGCGTTTGCGGCCGAATAGCCGATATGCCACGAATCCGATGAGGACGCCGGTGGCGAGGATCTTCGCGCCCGAGGCGGGTATGAACCGGGTAGAGGTGGGCGTGATCTCATAAATTCCTTTCGGTTTCGCGAACATTCCTCCGCCGCCGCCGGCTCCTTCGGCCGGATTGGCGTCGGGTGCAACGGGCGTTTCGTTCAGGAGTTGCTTTGGTTTTCTGCATTGTCCGTATCCGCCGCCACAGCCATAGGCCACCTGTGCCACGGGAATGATGGTCTTGTCGCCGACGCGGACCGGTTCGCCGTAAACGTTTTTTACTGTCGCTGTCTGGCCCAACTGGGCCGCCAGCTTTTCCACCAGGTTTTCGCTGCTCATCTTTTTAAATTTTGAGGTTAGCCTGACGTCGCACGATCCTTTGATCCGTCGACGTACGCATCGCTTCTGCAAGATACGCGCCAGGGCAAGCAGAAACTCATGACAGGGATCACCCGGCGGGCTGTTGTCCGTTAATTAAATGATGAACAGCCCTTACAGCGAGGTGAGCCTGTTTTTTTTGAAAGCGGATGGGTTTTCTCCGACCAGTTTTTTGAACAGCCGGTTGAAGTACGACAGGCTTTCGAATCCGACATCGTAGCAAACTTCGGTCACGCTCATGCCTTTCAGCAGGAGCGTTTTCGCCTGGGTGATCCGGTATTGATTGACGAAATCGGTGAAGGTCATCTTTGTCTGTTTTTTGAAATACCTGCAGAAAGCGGGAGTGCTGAGGTGAACCTCGGCGGCGATCGTATTCACATCGGGGTTGCGGTCGTAGTGGGCATGGATATAGTTATAGATCGCGCCCATCCGGATCTTATCATCGAAGAACAATTTAATGCTCGTGTCCTGGTGATTGAGTTCGGTCGCGTCATCAGAAGTAGCCAACAACTGGAACACCTCCAGCAGCCTGATCAACTGGTCGAAATGCGAGAGGGATTGCATCCGTCGCAGCTTCTCCGCTACCGCCTTTTTCGTTTCACCGCCGAAACTCAAACCCAGGTACGCGCGGGCGAGGAGATCGCGGATGCGATCGAACTCCGGGGTTTGCCGGAAGGCGTCTCCGAGAAAATCTTCTTTGAGCTGGACGACGATCTGCCGGTATTCGGTCTCGATGCCGTAATCGAAATTCAGGTGCGGTATATTCGGACCGATCAGTACGAGGTCGCTTTCGTTGTAGCTGGAAATGTGTTGACCGACGTGGCGGATACCGGTGATCGCCTCGACGTAAACCAACTCGTATTCGGGGTGATAGTGCCAGAAAAAGCGGTTCCTCAGCCTCGGTGTGAAGAGTTTGAAGGATTGGCCGGGGCCGGGCAGGACGATTTCTTTTTGGATCTTCACGAGCCGGTATTTTCCTATAAGATAAGGGAAATATGCTGTAAAACTCTGAAAAATGTCAATACAGGGCAAGAATTGGTCACTGCAAAGGGGGAAAAGCGGCCCCGGCGGATCGAACTTTGGTCCTATAAAAAGCAAGCCAATGAACGCGACCATGACCACCACGATGATCCCGAACAATGCGCACAAGGACATTCCGGGAAACCCGAGCACTGCCACCAGCAGCCGCCAGCGGCTGAACGATCGCAGCAACGGAGAACCGTTGCGCGTCCTTTCGGAAGAGGACTGGCAGTTCTGGAAATACAACGGTTATATCGTCATCAAGCATGCCGTGCCTGTGGCGCAGGTCCGGCGGCTGGCCGATTTGCTGTGGGAATTCGAGGAAAAGGACCCCAATGATAAGGAAACGTGGTATACGCCGCCGCGTGCCGAAATGAAAATGAAGGAGCTGATGAACACGGGTATGGTGGAAGTATACAATCACCAGTATTTGTGGGATAACCGGCAGTATCCGAAAGTACACCAGGCCTTTGCGGATATTTGGGGAACCGAAAAGCTGTGGGTCACGATCGACCGGGCGAACCTCAACTTTCCGATGCGTCCGGGGCATGAATACAAGGCGTTCATTCATTGGGACTACGATCCCGAGACAAAGCCGCAGAATGTGCAGGGGGTGCTGGCATTGGCGGACCAGACGGACGAGAATATGGGTGGTTTCCAATGTGTACCGGAATTATACCGGTCGTATGAGACCTGGAAATTGACACAGCCGTCTGACCGCGATCACTTCAAGCCGGATGTCACGGGGTTTTCGATCGTCAAAGTGCCCATGCAGGCGGGGGACCTGTTGATCTTTAACAGTACGCAGCCGCATGGCATACGGGCAAACACCAGCGGCGACAAAGTACGGATGGCGCAGTACATCTCCATGATGCCGGCCGAGGAGGACAACGAAGCCTTGCGCCAGTGGCGGATCTCTTCGTGGCGGGAACGACGGGCGCCGGAAGGATACGCCTTCCCCGGCGACCCCCGGAACTGGGAGCAGACGCGGCATCAAACGGCGGAGCTTTCACCGCTGGGCCGGAAGCTGCTGGGTTTGGATAACTGGTAATAATGCTGCCGCCGGGAAGCAGCGAACGGGAATGGGCGAGGGCGCAGCCTAAGCATCGAGCAGCCCCATCTCGCGCGTCACATGCAGGAGGGCCTGGGTATTGTGCACGTTGAATTTTTGGAGCAGGTTCCTGCGGTGGGTGTCGACCGTATAGACGCTGAGGTAAAGCTGGCCGGCGATCTCCTGGCTGGTGTGTCCCTTGTACAGCAATTGGAGGATCTCTTTTTCGCGGCGGGTGATGACCGGTATCGTCTTGCCGGGTATATCGTGTTCGCGCAGCTGGCGGAGTACCTTTTCATTGGCCGCCTTGCTCAGGTACAGGGTCCCGTCCATGACCTGGTCGATGGCGTGGATGAGCTCTTCGCGTTCCATGTCCTTTATCAGGTAGCCGTTGGCTCCTTTTTTGATCAGCTGGGTAATGATGGCTGCCTCGTTGATGTAGGTGAGCCCGAGTATCTTCACTTCTTTATGCGTATCGCGGATGAGTTCGCAAAGACGGATGCCGTCCATATCCGGCAGATTGATGTCCATCAGGATGACGTCTATCGGGGGGCAATCCCTTAGAAAGGCAATGGCCGCTTTTGCTGTCCGGGCTGTGCCGGCTATTTCGAGATAGGCAACGTCTTTCAGCATGGTCCGGATACCATCGGTTACGAGGGGGTGGTCGTCTATGATCAGGAGTTTTATCATCGCCTGCTGTGACGCCACTAAATATACGCAAATAGCCATGTAAAATCAAGCCTCGTTCAACAGCAGTTGGATCATGACGGTCGTGCCGACGTCTTTCCGCGACTCGATACTGAGGTGACCGTTGAGGTAGCTGACCCTGTCTTTTACGGTCTCCATCCCCATGTGCCGGTTCTCTTCCGCCTGCCGGAGATCAAAGCCGCGGCCGTTGTCTTCGACGGTAATGCTCAGGCGGTTCCCCTGGCGGTTGAACTGGATAATGGCCTCGGTGGCCGCTGCGTGTTTGATGATGTTGTTCACCAACTCCTGGATGATCCGGTAGAGCATTACCTCGGTCGAGCTGCCAAGTGGTTCTTCCATACCGTAGGTCTGCAACGAGACATGGAGAAGCCGGCCGGCGTTGATGTGACCGCAAAAGTCTTTGAGCGCCTCGACGAGGCCGAGTTTCATCAACACCTCGGGCATCATATTGTGGGCGATCTTGCGGAGCTCTTCGCCGGCGCTGTCGACCATGTCCATGGTTTTTTTGTAGAGGCTGTTGTCCTGCAGTCCGCCCACCTCGTGACGCAGGGCGCTGAAATGCATTTTTACAGTAGAAAACAGCCCTCCGAGTCCGTCGTGGAGATCGCGGGCGATGCGGGTCCGCTCGGTCTCCTGACCGTTGATCATGGATTGCAGCGAGACCACCTGTTGCTGGCGTTCCATGTTGGCGATCTTCTCTTCGCGGAGCCGCGCCTGCTGGACGGACAGACGCTGGCGGCTCCGGTAATTCCTTCTGAGCAGGAGCGAAATGACGATGAGCGTCAGCACGAGTCCGGCGGCAACGCCGATGTAAATATTCCTGCGGCGGATGCCGAAGTCTTTTTCAGCCTCGACGGCCTGGAGCCGGAGGATCTCCTTTTCCTTTTTTTCGGTCTCGTACCTGGACTCCAGGTACTGGGCATAGTTGCGCGTCCTTGCGTCGGAAGTGCTGTCTTTCAATTCGAGGTGACGGTGCAGGTATTGATCGGCTTTGCGGTAATCGTGCAGTTTTTCGAAGTATTCACTGTAGGAAAGGTTGGCGTTCATCTGCGCTTTTTTGTTATTCGCTTTGCCGGCCAGGTCGAGCGCTTTTTCGAGGTGTTTCCGCGCATTGACGAGGTCGTTGAGCCCGAGATAGGCGGAAGCGATGGACTTATGGTGATTGGCCAATTGGAACTGGCTTTGCAGGGTCTCGGCTTTCGAAAGCGCTTTTTTATAATAAGCAATGGCCGCGGCGTAGTCTTTCCGGTAATAATAATAGGTCGCCACCGTGCTATAGGCATCGGAGGCGAGGTTGTTGTCGGGGGTCCTGCCGGCGATAGCGAGTAAGGGCGGAAGACAGGCTTCCGCCTCGCGCATCCTTTTGAGGTCGATGAGGTCGGTGGCGAGCCCCTGGAGTGTGTAACCGATCTGCAACGTGTCCTTTCTTCGCTGCGCGACGGGCAATATCTTTTTGCCGATGGCGACCGCCTTTTCGAAATCTTCCACCTCGGCCAGCACTGCCACGAGGTTCTGGTACGCGATGAGCGAGCTGATGGTGTCCTTGTTCCGGTCGAATGCCTCCGCTGCGTTGGTGTAATGTTCGGCGGCGCCCCAGTAATTGCTTTGCATGAAACACCAGTCGCCCCTTTCGTTCTCGACCGCGGCCATATAGAATTTGTCATGGACCCGTACAAAATACCGTTCGGCTTCGGTGAGAAAGGAATCGGACAACGGGTAATTGCCCATGCTCATGTACGCCTGGGATAGCTGGTAAGCGGACCTTGCCAGGCCTGACGCGTAGCCGAGTTTGCGGCTAAGCGCGTATGCTTCCTTCTCGTATTGCAGCGCCTTGCGGACGTCGTAGTCACCGATGTAATAAGCCAGGCGGATGAGCACCCCTGCGCGGGAGGTGTCCTCCTTCGGGCGCGTGAGCAACCTTTGCAGGCTGTCGATCTCATGCTCGTACTGGCACCGGCCTTGCCGGATACCGGCCGTCAGCAGCAAAGTCAGGACAGCCGCTAAGCGAAAATGTGGGAGGGTGGGCATATGACCGAAAAGTTAGGTAATCCGGCCAGCGTTTCTGCTACCTGATATTAAGTATTTTTTGTCTTCCAGATTCGTCAGGGTTCGGTATTCGCCCGGGCTTTTCGCCGGGATATTTTTGTCCGTATGAAACAGATGCACCCCTTCTTCCTTTGCCTGGCGCTTGGACTGGCCTATTCCGGCCGGGCGCAGACCAATGCCGCGGACGAGGCCACCGCCGGCCGGATCTCTCCGAGGGAGCTGAGTATACCCGCTTCCCCCGTTTTCGATCTGATGGGCGTCACGCCTGCGCAGGTGACCCGAACTTCGGACATCAAAGACTTCAAGGTGGACTGGTCGTTCAAGTCGTGGCGGCTCAATCCCAACCTGGCGTTGCAGTCGCAGCCTGTGTGGGAGCTGTTCTACAATCGCGGCGATCTGGGGAAATATCAGCGGGCTTCGCCGTTCATGCACCGGCTGTCTTCGGTGGATGTTTCGATCGGTTCGGTACAGGATGAGAACAATGACCGGCGGATCGGCTTTGCAGTGAAGTTGAACCTGCTCAGGAGCAAGGACCCCTTGCTGGACAGGCATCTTTATGCGGACATTGCGCCGAAATACAAGGCGCAGCGGGAGGAAGCGGAAAAGCAACTGCGTGACCTTCGCCGGAAACTGGACACGACGAGTGACATCCTGCAGAAACCGGAGATCCGCACCGGGATACAGGCTGCCGAGC
>DASZYU010000242.1:0-9953 GCA_035545215.1 Puia sp. | reverse complement strand
GAACAGATCATCGAGAAAAGCCCGCGCAAAAAAGAATGGGTCAACCGTGTCACCGACAACCCGGCCGACCTCGAAATACTGAGCGAACGCGTCGATCCGGCTCCGGGCACACACATCGTCGAATACAGCTCGCCCGTTGATTCGATCACGATCACCCATACCGCGCATAACCGCCGCGGATTTGCCATGGGAGCCGTGCTGGCAGCCGAATTCATAGCGGGCAAAAAAGGGATCTTCCGGATGAGCGAGGTTCTGGGATTTTAATAGCCCTGATTCAAAACTAAAAGGAAAACGAAATGCTGTCTAAGAAAACACAATACGGCTTCCAGGCGCTGATGTACCTGGCACAAAAGGAGAATGACGAGCCGGTGCTGATCGCCGAGATCGCGCGAAAAAAAAAGATCCCCCTCAAATTTCTCGAAAACATCCTGCTGGAATTGAAGAATGCCAACATCCTCGACAGCAAGAAGGGAAAAGGCGGAGGCTATTATTTCGCGAAAGACCCCAAGGATGTCCCGCTTGCCACCGTCATGCGGCTGCTCGATGGTCCCATTTCGCTCCTGCCCTGTGTAAGCCTGTATTTTTACGAACGTTGCAAGAACTGCGATGAAAAAAGCTGCGGCCTGCACACCGTCATGTGCCAGGTGCGGGATGCCAACCTCCGGATACTGGAAAAAAAGACCATTGCCGATCTCGCCAGGGAATAATCGAACGCCATCGTTCGCCCGCGTCCGCTATCCCGGGTCCGAACCGGCGGTTTTGTTGCGCCGGCGCCCTATCCTCCGGCTGCCTTTTTTTCGAGACCGGCGAAATGATTCTGGCAAACCCGCCCGGCCACCTCGAGCAGCCGCCGGACTCTTCCGATCAGGACTCCGACCTCTTCTTCCGTGACGATGAATTCCTCCCTGTAACGGGCGTCCACATAGCCTGCCGCCAGCAGCCGGAAAAGGTCGTCTTCTTCGACCGAATCCCGGGGAAAGACCAGCGCCAGCTCCAACGAGAACCGGTTCGTATAGCGCCTTAGCTTATCGAGGTTGTGCGTCGTCGGCTTGTAGCCCATGAATGCCAGCAGGATGGCCTGGTAGCTCTGTTCGGCGGCCTGATGGAGAAGAAAGACCGCGATCTTCCACTCTTTTTCTGCCTGGTTGAATTCGGCGCTGCGAAAGAAGGCCTTCGCCTGCTGGTCCCACCGGGCAAAATCGCGTTGCGCCATCCATCGCACCTGGTCCCAATCCGGATACCGCGGATCCACGAGCGGTTCACCGTGCGCGTCGTAGACCAGGATTCCCTCCAGCGCCACCACCGAAAAGAAACATTGCCCCTCGGCAATGCGCTTGTTCACATACCCGATATCGTGCACCAGCGCCGTAACCGCCACTTCCTCGCGGCAGCGGTTCTCGATCACGTCCTGCAGCTCATAGTCCGAACGGCGCTCTCCCTGACGCGTCACCACCAGCAGGTCATAAGCGCCCATCGCGGGCGGAAGCGCGTCGCGCGGATCATCGGCGAACAGACAGGCAGGCAGCCCACTCCTGAACGCCCCACTGTAAAGCCCGAAAAGAATGATCTTTTCGGGACGGACCGCCCGGACGATGATCCGGACCGCCCTCTCGGTCTTTTCCCTTTGGACCGGCGACAAATGTTTTAACGAAGTATTCATAGTTCGAACGGTTGAAGCACCAATAAATTTGGCTATATTTGAAAAACGAATATCAATATTTTTCTTCAAAAATACCAATAAATTTACTGACATTTCCAGGAACCCGATCTCATAGCAATGCACTACTTAGGAAAGAACATACGATTTCTGAGGAAACAATTGTCCAAAACGCAGTCTGAGATTGCGACCCTGATCAAAAAGGGCCAAACGACCGTTGGGAACTGGGAAAACGGTATCAGCGAGCCCAATCTCGACGAGCTGTTGATTTTAAGCAATTTTTTTGACATCCCGTTGGACCTGCTCATCAAGGTCGACCTGGCAGAAACCGGTCCGCCGCAGCGCAAGGGAACCTCCACCGCGATAGCCTATGATCATTCCGCAAGACCATCTTCGCTGGTCGCCGAAGAGGACGACAGGCTATCCTTCGTCCTGCAGGAGATCAAGTCGCTGAGAGAGGAAATGGAAAGACGCCTGCCCAAATAAATTTTGCCGGACAGATAAACAACCCGAAGCACAGGCCATTCCGTCCGGAAGCCCGCGCGGGGCGCGATCCGGGATCCCGTGCAAGCCCAACCGGAAACCGGGGTCCGCCCACCGCGAAATCCAGATCCGGGCACCCGGTAACCCCCGCCCTAAACATAAAGTTGCTCGAGGACCATCGCCGACGCGCCGCCGCCTCCGTTACAGATACCGGCCGCCCCATACCTGGCCTTGTTCTGACGCAATACATGGATCAACGTGACCAGTATGCGCGCGCCGCTGGCTCCCAGCGGGTGCCCGATCGACACCGCACCGCCATGGACGTTCACCTTTTCCGGATCGATCTTCAGACGCCGGGTATTCTCGATACCCACCACCGAGAACGCCTCGTTCAATTCCCAATACTCGATATCCCCGATCTTCAAACCGGCTTTTGCGATGGCTTTCGGCAACGCGATGGCGGGCGTGGTAGTGAACCATTCCGGCGCCTGTTCGGCATCCGCATAGCCCCTGATCCGGGCCAGCGGCTTTAGCCGCAGTTCGTCCGCCTTCTCCCTGCTCATCAGGACCAGCGCCGCCGCGCCATCATTGAGCGTAGAGGCATTGGCAGCCGTTACCGTACCGTCTTTTTGGAAGGCAGGTTTCAGTTCCGGTATCTTCTCGAATTTAACATTGAACGGCTCTTCATCCTTTGCGAAGCTGAGCGTCCCGCCCTTCCGCTGCGGTATTTCCACCGGCACGACTTCCCCGTCGAACCGCCCCGCCGCCCACGCGGCCTGACTCCTCCGGTAGCTGGCAACCGCAAAGGCGTCCTGCTCTTCCCGGCTGATCCCGCAGCCCGACGCACACAACTCCGCCGCATTGCCCATGGCCTTGCCGTCATAGGCATCCGTCAAACCATCCTTCGCCAGTCCATCGATCAGCGCGGTATTGCCGTATTTGTTGCCCCAGCGCATTTGCTCCGCATAGAACGGCACGTTGCTCATGCTCTCCATCCCGCCGGCTACGACGATATCGGCATCACCCAACGCGATGGCCTGCGCCGCCTGCATCACGGCCTTCATGCCGCTGGCGCAAACTTTATTGACCGTAGTGCAGACCACCTGGTCGGGCAATCCGGCGCCTTTTGCCGCCTGGCGCGCAGGCGCCTGTCCGAGATCGGCCTGCAGGACGCAACCCATCAGCACCTCCTGCACCTGCTCCGGCGCGATGCCGGCCTTGACGAGGGCGCCCCGGATGGCGATGGCGCCGAGCTGTACGGCGGAAAACTCTTTCAAAGCACCGCCGAAACTTCCGATCGGGGTCCTTACGGCCGCTGTGATGACCACTTCCTTATTCATAGTTTGATTTTGTCTTTGTCAACCCGGCTTACCGCTCCATATATGGCTATCGACAGCGTTGGCCCGCTGGCTGCATGCGCCGCGCATTACCCCTACTCCCGGAGCCGCCTCCTGCTGCTGCGAAGATGCAAATATAAACAAAACTAACAACTGTTAGCAATGGTCAGCTTCTTTTGACGACCTTGTCCTTTACGATCTGCCGCATCGCGGAATCGTAATAGTGCTGACTGACGGGGATATCCACCGTTCCCAGGCGAAGACTATTGCCGCGTATGCTGGTGATCATCGCGGCATTCACGACAAATGATTTGTGTACCTGCACGAACCGTTGCGCCGGCAACTGCGCCAGCATGCTCTTCAGCGTGAGGTAAGTGATCAGTTTGCGTCCGGCGGTATGCAGCACGACATAATTCATCATCGCCTCCACATATAGCAGGTCGTTATAGACTACCCTTTCCAGCGCTTCGCCGCATTTAACGAAAAAATGATCGTCCGGTCCGCTTTCACCCTCCGTGTAGGCGCCCGGAAACCGTTCCCTGTGTTTCGAACGCGCTTTCTGACATGCTTTTACGAACCGCCCGAAAGAGATGGGCTTGACCAGGTAGTCCACCACGTCGAGTTCGAAACCGTCCAACGCATATTCGGGATAAGCCGTGGTAATGATCACCAGCGGACGCGTCGCCTCCGCACCGCTCGCCCGCAAGTACGCGATGCCGCTCAGCTTCGGCATTTCGATGTCCATGAAGATGAGGTCCACCGGGCCCCCGGCCAGCAGCGCGTCGGCCTTCAGCGGATTTTCAGCCATACCCGCCAGTTCCAGGTAGTCGATATCCTCGATGTATTCAGCGATCACCTTCCGGGCGACCGGCTCATCGTCCACTATAATGACCTTCAGCGACATGGGTTGCGATGTTTAGGTTTAACAAGACCTCGTACGAGCGCTCGGCGTCCGTGATCGTCAGCCGGTGCCGGCCGGGATATTGCAGATCGAGCCTCCGCCGCGCATTGGCGATTCCGATGCCGCCGCGACCCGGCACGGTCCCCGCGACCATTCGATCCTTCGTATTGTAAGCGCGAAAGACGAGCTGATCCCGGTCCTTCTTCAGGGAGATCATCACTTCGTTCGTTCCGTCTTCGCGCGTACTGACGTATTTAAACGCGTTCTCGACAAAAGTGATCAACAGCAACGGGGCGATCGTGAACCCCGCGACAGTCTCCGGGATGTCCAGCCGGACCCGGAGGTTCTCTTCCTTCCGCTCCTGCTGCAACGCCACATAGTGACGGATGTATTGCAGCTCTTTCTCGATGACGATATTGTCCACGTTGCACTCGTACAACTGGTACCGGAGCATTTCCGAAAAGCAGAGCAGCATCTCCCTGGCCTTGGCGTTTCGTTTATCGATATGCCCGTAGATGGAATTGATCGAATTGAACAGGAAATGCGGGTTGAACTGCGCCTTCAGGAAGTCCAGCTCCTCACGGGTGCGCTGGCGTTCCATCGCGTCCATGCGCTGCCGGAAACCGATCTTTTCGATCACCTGCTGGACCGACACCGAAAAGATCACCCAGATCAGGATGTTCAGAAATGAATCGCGGAACACGATGCCGGCATCCGGGGCCGGAGAGCCGGGCAAAAAGACATGCACCTGCAACCAGATGGCCAGCGGTGTCCGGATCAGCGCGCTCAGGGCGATACACGCTGGCAGGCAGAGGCCGAATAAAAGATATCTCCTCCTGTGCAGCAACCGCGGGATCGCATAGTACACCTGCACATAATAGTTGGCGAATACGAAGAGCAGGTAGCAGAATTGCACCGTCAGCGTCCGCGTGACCGTAAAGACATGGTCATGGAACAACACGGTCCATAAAAGATACAGACCGGCCCATAGACCGACGGCTATCCCGATGCGTTGCTGCTTCATCGGTCCTAAGTTAGCATTCCCGGCGGGGACCCCCGGGCAATTTTACATAAAGCGGGTTAAAACCGGGATGACATGCCGGAAGCCGCAGGCGGCGCGGCCGCATCCGCAAAAAAAGGGCTAATTTCCGCGCATGAAACCCGCCACCATCCATGACCTCAAACAGGAGCTGCTGTCCCTGCCGCCTTCCCGTCTCGCAGAGATCTGCCTCCGCCTGGCCAGGTTCAAAAAGGACAACAAAGAGCTGCTGACCTGGCTGCTGTTCGAGGCTTCCGATGAACAGGGCTTCATCCGATCGGTCAAAAAGGAGATCGATGCCGAATTCGACGGGTTGCCGAAACCCAACCTCTACCTGACGAAAAAGACCTTGCGCAAGGTGCTGCGGTCTACGTCCAAACAGATCCGTTATACCGGTTCGGCGCAGGCGGAGGTCGAACTGCTCACCTACTTCCTCCGCAAGCTGCAAGATTCCGGCATCCCGTTCCGGGATAGCCCCGTCCTCGTCAATTTGTACCGCAACCAGTTGAAAAAGGTCCGGTCCGTCATCGCCGTCCTTCACGACGATCTGCAGTACGATTACCTCCGCGAACTGAAGGGCCTGGACGGATAAAATCTTATTGGAAAAGAGCAAAAGTTCATCTCCGCCAGGCGACCCAACTCCTTACCTTTACGTCAAATATGACAAAACACTGCCTCCTCGCCGCTCTCGTCCTGCTCTCCATCGCGAGATCCTACGCGCAGACCGGTTCCGACCGGCAGAAAGCCGAACGGTTGCTTCGGCAAATGACGCTGGACGAGAAGATCGGGCAGATGACCCAGGTGACCCTCGGCGTCGTTTCGACGCCGCAGGACGGAGTCCTCGACGCTGCCAGGCTGAAAAAAGCGATCCAGGACTATAAGGTCGGATCGATCCTAAATGTCAGCAACCATGCGCTGACAGTCGAACAGTGGCGCCGCGTCCAGGCGGAGATCCAGGACGAGGCGATGCGCACACGCCTGAAGATTCCTGTTATCTACGGGCTGGATGGGATTCACGGTCAGACCTATACGCTGGATGCGACCCTGTTCCCGCAAAACATCGGGATGGCCGCAACCCGCGACCCCGATTTGGTCGCAGCCGCCGCAAAGGTGGCGGCAATGGAACTGCGCGCCTCCGGCGTCCGATGGAACTTCGCCCCGGTCCTCGACTGCGGCCGCCAGCCGCTGTGGTCGCGTTTTCCCGAAACATACGGTGAGGACGTGTACATCGGCAAGACCATGGGGGTCGCGGCCATTAAGGCCTATGAAGGCGACGGGCTGCGCAACCCGACCGCCGTCGCCAGTTGCATGAAGCATTACCTCGCTTATTCGGACAGCCGCACGGGAAAAGACCGCACGCCTATCTATCTTCCCGAGATCGAGATGCGCGAATACTACCTGCCCCAGTTCCGCGCCGCCGTCGAGGCCGGCTCCTCGACGCTGATGGTGAATTCATCCGAGATCAATGGAACGCCAGTCCACGCAAGCCACTACCTGCTGACAGACGTCCTCCGCAAGGAACTGGGATTCCAGGGCGTCGTCGTGTCCGATTGGGAAGACATCGTCAGGCTGCATACCCGTCATAACGTTGCCGCCTCGCCGCGCGCCGCGGTCGCGCTCGCCGTGAATGCCGGCGTCGACATGAGCATGGTGCCCAACGATTTTTCCTTCTTCACCCTTTTGAAAGAGGCGGTCCGGAACGGGGAGGTCCCGATGGGCCGCATCGACGAGGCCGTACGGCGCATCCTCCTGCTGAAATTCAAGGTGGGCCTGTTCGACAACCCCTACCCAGAACAAACGTCGGCCGCCAATTTCGGACGCCCCGAATACCAGGCGCTGGCCTTGCAGGCCGCCCGGGAAGCGATGACGCTGCTCAGGAACGAGGGCAACGTCCTGCCGCTGAGCCGCTCAGCCCATATCCTCGTCGCCGGGCCCTCCGCCCGCAGCATTACCGCACTCAACGGTTGCTGGAGCTATACCTGGCAGGGGAACCAGGAACAATGGTACCCCAAAGACAGCAAGACGATCGTGGATGCACTGCGTGATCGCCTCGGGCCGGACCACGTGATCACGACCGCCGGAACAGGTTTCGACAACCCGGCCAACTACGACACCGCGGCGCTCAAAACCGCTGCATCCGGCGTGGATGCCATCGTCCTTTGCCTCGGAGAAAATGCATACGCCGAAAGCCCGGGCAATATCCCCGACCTGGCGCTTCCCGACCCGCAACTGGACCTGGCGCGCGCCGCGGCCCGCACCGGCAAGCCCGTCATCCTGGTGCTCACGGAAGGAAGACCGCGGTTCATCACGGGTATCGTTCCCCTGACGAAGGGCATCCTTATGGCGTATTGCAGCGGCCGGAAGACGGCGGAAGCCATCACCGACGTACTCACGGGAGACTACAACCCCGACGGGCGGCTGCCTTACAGCTACCCGCGCAGCATGGGAGAAATGGTCCTCTATGACCGTAAACCGACGGAAGACGTTCGCGAGATCTTCAACGAGAATATGAACATGAGCGGCTATGACCCCCTGTTCCCGTTCGGATGGGGTCTCAGCTATACGACATTCTCGTACAGCCCGATCCTGCTGAGTTCGCCGGTGCTGAACGGCGCGGGCAAGCTGTCGGTAAGTCTAACGGTAACGAACACGGGCGACCGGGACGGGAAACACACTGTGGAGTTATACACGCGAGAGCACTATGCCAGCGTTACGCCCAATATGCGGCGTTTACGTGCGTTCAAAAAGATATTTCTGAAAGCGGGCGAATCGCAGACCGTGCGCTTTACCCTGGACAGGAACGACATCGCCTTCGTCAACGCCCAGCTGAAAACAGTGACCGAACCGGGAGACTTCGACATCTATATCGGCGACCGGACGGCGACATTCGGTTATACCGCGTCCCCCCCACCGGCACAGCGCAACGGCCTGAGCAAGCCCCGTCACGCTCAGTAACCCCATTTCTTCATGATCTCCAGGTCGGTCTTGCAGCAGTCCGCGGGCGATTTCCCCTGATAGGACTCCTGTTCGATGATAAAATAGCGGGTCCCGTTCTTCCTGCCCTGGTCGCATACCTGTTTGGTCCCGACGATGCCCGCACCCAGTATGGTGCTCTCATACTTTTCCCTCCCCTGGCCGGACGGGTTCGAAGCTTTGATCTCGTCCTTTACATGCATCAGTTCGAAACGGCCGGGGTATTGCATCACGATCGCGATCGCGACGGCGTCCCCGTTGTAGAGGTTGCCCATATCCAGCTGTTGCGCGACCAGTTCCGGATCGGTATGGTGCAGGATAATATCGTACAGCTTCTGGTTGTTGATCACCGTATTGAATTCGAAATCGTGGTTGTGATAGCCGAACTTCATGCCATGCGCCTTGCACAGTTCGCCGCACTTGTTGAACACGTCCATGAACCGGAGCACGTCGTCGTACGATTTGCGCAGACTCTCGTCCAGCCACGGGCTGATCACGTATTGCTGGCCGGCGACCGCCGCATCTTCGACCGTTTTCTTCCACGCGTCGCTGAAATCGTTCTTTCCCGCGTCCCATGCCGAAGGCCCCATCGCGGTGTGCCCGCTGCACATCTTCAACCCGAGACCATCCAGCAGCGCTTTGAAGTCCTTAGGCGCATAACCATAGAACTTGCCGTTCCCGTATCCGGCGTGTTCCACATAGCGGTAGCCCATCGCAGCCAGTTGCTTCAACGTGCCGGCTGCATCCTTGTTCATGTCATCCCGCACCGAATACAGCTGGATCCCCACGATGTCTTTTTTAAAAAAGGCGAAGGTTTCGCCGGGTAGCAGGCCGGCCGCGGCTACCGCGAGGGCGCTTTGCTGCAGAAAGGTTCTTCGATTGTAAGCCATAGCTAGAAAGATTGATGAATGAATGTAATTTTTTTTGCTGCCGGGGCCAAATAATTTTTTATCCGATTGTGGAATCTTCCTTTTTGCTTATCTTATGAGTCGATCCAACGATGAAACCCATGATCCGACATCTGATGCTGCCGCTGCTCCTTGCCGGCGTCCTGCCGGCCCGCGGCCTTCGCCGGACCCGTGCCGACTCCCTGCCCCTTCCCTGTATTCAAAAAGCCGGACGGCTGCTCGACGAAGCGCTCGCCTTCATGGAAAAGAACTACTACCGGAGGGATGAAGTCCCCTGGACCGATTTCGCCGCCAGGGCGCACCGCGAGCTGGAGCTCGCCGGCAACTGCGAAGACGCCTATGCCTCGATCACGTGGTGCTTCAAACAGCTGAACGAACCGCACAGCTTTGTCATGCCGCCCGATAAAGCGGCACGCTATACCGGCGCCGCAGAAACCCCGGCGTCCTCCCCGGCGCTGTCGGGCCTCGTCGGCGAGATCAAAGGCGAATGGCTGCATGACAGCATCGGCTACGTGACCGTCCCCTCAGTCTTCACCGAAGACTCGCTGCTATGCGAGCGCATAGCCGACAGCATCCAGGGCGTCATCGCCCGCCTCGATTCCAGGAATCTTTCGAGATGGATCATCGATCTGCGCAAAAATTCCGGCGGCAACTG
>DASZYU010000241.1:0-31343 GCA_035545215.1 Puia sp. | reverse complement strand
TATCCGGCGATGTGCTCGATGTCGTCGGGCTGGAGGAAGCCATGGAAGGGGTCGACGCCGTCATCCACGCAGCCGGCAAGGTATCCTTTTCCGACCGCGACCGTCGCGAACTGTTCAGTACCAATATTGCGGGCACGGCCAATGTGGTCAACACCGCGCTGTCTTTCGGCGTCAAACGATTCGTTCACGTCAGTTCGGTAGCGGCCATGGGAAGAGTGGGCAACGGCGAGACGGTAACCGAAGATAAGACCTGGCAGGACAGCCGGTATAACACGCCCTATGCGATCAGTAAGTTTCGCGGTGAAATGGAAGTATGGCGCGGCATCGCAGAAGGGCTGCCCGCCGTAATCGTCAACCCAAGCACTATTCTCGGATACGGCGACTGGAACACCACCAGCTGCGCCCTTTTCCGCAGCGCATTCCGCGAATTTCCCTGGTACACGGAAGGGATCAATGGGTTCGTCGACGTCGCCGATACGGCGGGCGCCGTTGTCCGGCTGCTGGAAACCGATTTCGCGGGTGAGCGGTTTATCCTGAATGGCGACAACTGGACCTTCCGCCGCCTTTTCGAAAACATTGCGGCAGGTTTTGGTAAAAAGCCGCCTACACGGGAAGCGACTCCTTTTCTGGCAGGCGTCGCATGGCGCACGGAGCGACTGAAGAGCCTGCTGTCGGGCCGTCCAACCCTGCTCACGCGCGAAAGTGCGCGGGTCGCAAGAAGTAGCACCTGTTTCGACAACAGCAAGGTCCTGCAATACCTTCCGGGTTTCGCATTTACGCCGCTCGAAGACACCATCCGCGATGCCTGCCGGGCCTATCTGCGGACGGCCTTGCCGAACGCCTGATCGAAGGGGTTGCCGAACGCCTGACGGGCATGTGCGGCCGGACGGCTGACCGGACGCTCGCGGCTGTTAAAGTTGCCGGATCACTTTCAAATTAGGCCCGGGTTGGCTATCTTACCGTCTCAAAACGATATCCATGAAACCGAGCATCATCCAACCCCCGGGACGACGGTCCCTTCTGCTGTTTGCGGTCACTGTCTTCTTATCGCTTTCCGTTTTTTCCCAGGACAGGACATTCCCGGTCGACGGGGTGGTCGTCGACTCTGCCAGCGGTCAGCCGTTGAACAATTCTTCCGTCTTCTGTCAAAATACCACCTTCGGAACCATATCGAAAGAGGACGGCAGGTTCCACCTGCGGTTGCCCAATGGCGGTTATGATCTGATCGTTTCCTATACCGGGTATGAAACACAGGTCCTCCGGATCGGGAAAGACCACCATCCCGGCGACACGCTGCGGATCCGGATGAAGGAACAGGATAAGAGCCTCGAACAGGCGGTGGTCACCGGCAGCGCAGAGGTTTTGGACGGATGGGATAAATACGGTCAGTTCTTCCTGGACAATTTCATCGGAACGACGCCCAATGCGGCGCAGTGTTCGCTGGACAACAAGGAGGTCCTCAAGTTCTATTTTTATAAAAAAAGGAACAAGCTGCGGGTGAAGGCGACAGGTCCCCTGATCGTCACGAACAACGCACTGGGCTATAAGATCATCTATCAGCTGGATTCTTTTGTCTACGACTACAACGGTAATATCAGCAGCTATACGGGATACCCGCTGTTCGATACGCTTGCCGGAACGCCCGGGCAGCAAGCCGTCTGGAAGCAGAACCGGCTTTATTCTTATTCGGGTTCGCGTTTGCATTTTATCCGCAGCTGGTACGACAGCACCCTTGACTATGAGGGATTCGTCCTCGAACTGGCCGACAGCGCGAACGGCAATAGGATGCAGCGGATCGAAAATCCCTACGACCCGAAATATTATTCGAGGGACAGCGGGGATGTGGAAATCAACATGCAGGGAAGGTTGAGGGTGAGCTATACCTCGCAAAAGCCTGACAGAAAATACCTGCTGCAGAACAAGTTCCCCCTCAATACGGCGGTCGAGATCTCGGCGATCGATATAGCAGGCAGCGGGTTCGTCATCGAAGAGAACGGCTACTTTTACGACCAGGCGGATATCACCAATGTGGGCTACTGGTCCTGGAAAAAGCTGGCGGAGGTCCTGCCCTACGATTATGTCCCTGAATAATATTGACCGCCTGGCGTCGTATGCGTCGCGCCGTCGTTGGTTCTGACGGACATGCGCTGTCCGCGTCGCGCCGTTTTAACCCATCACTTTTTTCCAGAGCTCCGGGATGCGTTTGATCCAGACCAGCTCTCTTTTTTTGACCGAAGCTTCTTCCGCGGGGTAACCGAAATAGACCTTGCCGGCTTCCAGCGAACCCGGTACCCCGCTCTGAGCAAGCACCACGGCATTATCGCCGATGGTCAGTGTCTTGCTGACGCCGACCTGGCCCCACAGGATGACGCCGTTGCCGATCTCCACCGCGCCGGCTACGCCTACCTGCGCGGCAAAGAGGCAATTTTTCCCGGTGACCGTGTCGTGACCGATATGGATCATATTGTCCAGTTTGGAACCTTTGCCGATGACGGTATCGCCGGTCACGCCGCGGTCGATCGTGCAGCCCGCTCCAATCTCGACGTCGTCTTCGATGACTACCCTTCCGCAGCTTTCCATCTTCTTGTACCAGACTGCGCGGTCTTTCCTGGAATTGTAGTAAAAGGCATCCGAGCCGATGACCGTACCGGCCTGGATGATCACATTGTCGCCGATGACCGTGTGATCGAGAATGGTCACATTGGGATGAAGGAGACAGTTGTTACCGATGGAAACGTGGTGGCCGACGAAAACGTTTGGATACAGGCAGGACCCTTTTCCGATGACGGCGCTGTCGCTGATCAGTTTTACCGCGGGCTCGAAAGGGCGGAAATGGCGAACTATCCGCAAATAGGCCTCGAACGGCTGCTCCACGATGAGGATCGCCTTTCCCGGCGGCACTTCTACCGCCTTGTTGATGATGATGTAGCTGGCCGCGCTGCGAAGGCAGGTATCATAGTATTTGGGATGGTCGACGAACACAAGATCGCCGTGCTCCACCTTGTGGATCTCATTGATGCCGGTCGCCTGGCCATTCTTGTCTCCTACCAACTCGGCGCCAAGGAACTCGGCCAGCCATTGAACAGATACGGGAGAAGGAAAACGCATGGTGAAGAATTTGCGCGTAAAGTTAGGCCGACATCGCGGTGAAACGCGTCTATTTTCCACAGGCCAAAAAAAAATGTGAATAAAATAAGTGCGAAAATTTTTTTAGATAGAAAAAATTATTTTTAATATTGTGTAGGGAAATTTATTTCCCGGTACTTACTAACCCATCCATATATTGAAAGCCCGGTTTCGCACCGGGCTTTTTCTTTTGTAAAAACGCGTGCCGGCGAAGAGCCGAAGCCGCGAACCAACGGCCGGAGGCCGTCGGCCCGAAGGGCCAATCATGAGACGTTTCGCGGCGAGGCGTACTTTTGATGATAACGCCGAAGCCGCGAACCAACGGCCGGAGGCCGTCGGCCCGAAGCCCTCGAAACATGCGCCAGTACTACATTGTATACAAACCGTTCAACGTCCTTTCGCAGTTCACTTCAGCCGAAGCAAAGCGGACGCTGAAGGATTTTTTCCCCGTTCCCCCGGATTGCTATCCCGTCGGAAGACTCGACTTCGACAGCGAAGGACTCCTCATCCTGACCAACGATACGACGCTGAACCACCGATTGCTCGACCCGCGTTTTGCGCATGAACGGGAATATTGGGTGCAGGTAGAAGGCGCCGTCCCTGCTGCCGCCGTGCGTCAACTGTCGACGGGAGTGACGATCACCGTCGACGGCAAATCATACCGGACCCTACCTTCGGTCGCCGAAGTCTTCGGTACGCCGCCCGTAGTTCCCGACAGACATCCGCCCATCCGCTACCGCGCCCGGATACCGACCACCTGGATCAGAATGGTCCTCCGGGAAGGAAAGAACAGGCAGGTGAGAAAGATGACTGCGGCTGTCGGTTGCCCGACGTTGCGATTGATCCGATGGCGGATCGAAGGGCTGACCCTCGAAGGATTGGCGCCCGGCCAAATGAAGCGGCTCGATGAAAGGAACATCTATTCGTTGCTGTTTGCGGAAAGGAATCACTAACTTACGGGCCGGAGGCCCGTCGGCCCGAAGGGCCAATCATCAGACGTTTCGCGGCGAGGCGTACCTTTGATGAGAACGCCGAAGCCGCGAACAAGGTCCGGCCGAACGGTGCGACGGACGGCCATCATTTAAAACATTGATATTATGCTGAAATCGATGACCGGCTTCGGTCGTGCTGAACAGACAGTAGGGGATAAGACCTTCCAGGTAGACATAAAATCGCTGAACGGAAAACAGTTCGAGTTGCAACTGAAGCTGCCCGGTTTCCTGAAACCCTTTGAATTCTCCATCCGGAAACTCATCTCCGACAAACTCGGCCGAGGCTCGCTGGATTGCACCATCAGCCTCAAACAAACGGGTAACGCAAAACCGGTCAGCATCAATACCGACCTGGCCAGGGCCTATTATAAGGCGCTTGCCGACCTGTCGCGCGAATTGCAGCTCGACCCGTCGAATATCCTCAGCACGCTTGTCAAGCTGCCTGAAGTGATCACCCCGACCAGCGACACCCTGACCGACGAAGAATGGCAGGCCTTCGAAAAGATCATTCTCTCGGCCATCGAAGACCTCGACTCGCATCGTCTCGCCGAAGGCGCCTCGCTCGAGGAAGACCTTCTTTTGCGCATCGGCAATATTCTCCGCCACCAGGAAGAGGTCACCAAACTGGAGCCGCTACGCCAGCAAAAGATCCGCGAGGGTCTGAAACGCCTGCTGGAAGAACACGTTGGAAAGGACAGCTATGATCCCAACCGCCTCGAACAGGAGCTGATCTATTACATCGAAAAGATCGACATCAGCGAGGAGCAGGTCCGGTTAAAGAACCATTGCGACTATTTCAGGAGCATTCTCCAGGAACCGGAGGAAAGCAAGGGAAAGAAGCTGTCCTTTATCCTGCAGGAGATCGGACGCGAGATCAATACGACGGGGTCTAAAGCCTATGATTCGACGATCCAACAGTGCGTCGTCCTGATGAAAGATGAACTGGAAAAAGCGAAGGAACAGGTTTTGAACGTATTATAAAAAGCAGAAAATGCGTTTATCCTTACACAAATCCCATTCATTGAGAAACTCCCGTATCGTCCTGGCGACCTTCCTGTCCATTACCACCTGGCTGTCCTGCACCCCGCCGTCCGGCGTTTTCGAAAAGGATATCGCGTTGCCGCACCAGGAATGGGCCGGCGGCTTCCGCCCTACCTTCACGTTCGATATCAGCGATAAGGACACTGCCTGGCGATACAATATCTATATCGTGTTGCGTCATACGGACGCCTACAATTACAACAATATCTGGATCAGGGGCACTGTCAGGATGCCGGGCGATTCGACCGTCCGCAGCGACCGCTATGACCTCCCGCTGGCCAACAACGAGAAGGGATGGCTGGGCAACGGAATGGATGATATCTTCGAACAACGCGTCTGGGTGCAGCAATCGACGAAGTTCAACCACCCGGGTACCTATTCGTTTACGCTCGAGCAGATCATGCGCGAAGACCCCCTGAAACATATCCTGAATGTGGGCGTCAGGATAGAACGCGTGCTGTAACAGACGCAGCCTGAAAATGGCCATTATGCTATTCAAAAAGAAACGCCTGGCGGTAGCCATTGGCGTATACTGGGTCCTCCTGGCCTATATCGTCGCCGGCATGGTCTGGTGGTTTATAGCGCTTGAACGGCAGAACCGGAAGATCGCCGATTACCGGCTGCGCGAGCTTCGCACCGAACAGACGGATCATGCGGCCGCGGTAGCGGCCATCGATAAAGACAAAGAGACGCAGACGGCTGCCTACATCGGCGAAGGCAGCACCTTCCTCGGGCTGATCCTGCTCGGCGCGATTTTCGTCTACCGCGAAGTCAGACGGCAGATCAGGCTGCAGCTGCAGCAACAGAATTTCATGATGGCGGTCACGCACGAGCTGAAAACACCCATAGCCGTCACCAAATTGAACCTGGAAACCCTTCGTAAACACAAACTCGACGAACAGCGACAACAGCGGATCATCCAGGCCGCGCTGCAGGAAACCGACCGGCTCGATACCCTCGCCACCAATATCCTCGTGGCTTCGCAACTAGAAGGCGGAGGATACCTGCAGACGCAAGAGTCGCTCGACCTATCCGCGCTCGCACACCGGTCCATGCAGGATTTCCATCACCGGCAACCCGAACGCACCTGGCAGGAGAAGATCGACCCGGACTGCATCGTGCTGGGCGACACCCTCCTCCTGCAGTTGTTGATCAGTAACCTGGTCGAGAACGCCGCTAAATATTCCTCCAGGGAGGCCCCGGTCGGTCTGAAACTGGAAAAACGCGGCGGTCATGTCATTCTCTCCGTCACCGATCAGGGACCCGGCATACCGGATGACGAGAAAAAGAAGATCTTCGGCAAATTCTACCGTGCCGGCCAGGAAGAGACCCGCAGGACAAAAGGAACGGGACTGGGTCTTTACCTTTGCCGTAAGATCGCCGAAGACCACAAAGCAACGCTGAAAGTGACCGATAATTCGCCGGCCGGCAGTATTTTTACGGTGACCTTCAAAACGCGGTAGCGTTTTGGCCGGTTTGCCCGGAAGGGCGATATTCAACAACGCCCGGAACGGGCAAACGATACGCGGTAATGAAGAAATCCATTCTGCTCGTAGAAGATGAAGAAAACCTTCACGAAGCGCTCCGGCTCAACCTCGAGCTCGAGGGCTACGAGATCACTTCCGCCTTTGACGGCACGCAGGCGCTGAAGGCGGTGCAGTCGGAATATTTCGACCTGATCATCCTGGACGTTATGTTGCCGGGTATGGACGGCGTCAGCGTCACCGAGACCATCCGGGTACAGCACAACGAAGTGCCCATCCTGATCCTGAGCGCGAAGAACGCCAGTGCCGACCGCGTCCTTGGCCTCAAAAAAGGAGCCGACGACTACCTCACCAAACCTTTCAACCTGGAAGAGCTGTTGCTGCGCATCCGGAAGCTGATCGAAAAGAACGAGAAAATGCAGGAAAAGGGAGATATCGGCGACGTTTACAATTTTGGAAGGAACAGCATCGATTTCAAGGCACAGGAGGCGGTCACGAAGGACGGAGAGAGGATACAACTCAGCAAGAAAGAAGCGATGCTCCTGAAACTCCTCATCGAAAACCGCAACGAGGTGGTGCCGCGCGAAAAGATCCTCCAGACCGTCTGGGGTTACAATGTCTATCCGACCACGCGTACCATCGATAATTTTGTCCTCAATTTCAGGAAGTATTTTGAAGAGGATAGCCGGCACCCGAAATATTTCCATTCGGTACGCGGCGTCGGCTACAAGTATACGGAATAGCGTTGCCGGGCCATCCGCGGCCCGGCAATACGTTTATGCCAGCCTGTCCATCACCCATTCGGCCTGTCTCAGCAGCTGCTGCATATTCCAACGGTCGTATTCCGGCGTATACAGGTTCATCTCGCACTCGTTGAGCAGGTTGTCCAGTGCCGCCAGCGAAGTATTGTCCCAACCCCTCAGTTCCAGCTGATGGAGACTGTTCTGTTTGTTCAGTTCGCTCGCCGGCAGATCGAGCTTTTTACTGATCGCTCTCCAGACAGCCCTGTTCACCTCGCGGTAAAAACCCTTTGAATCGGCATTGTCGAAAAACTGACGCGCATCCGCGAGCGGATCGGCCACCGGCGTTGCCGGCAAATAGGTAGCCTGCGGAAGATTGGCAACGGATGCCGCGACTGCCTTTTCCTGGTTCCCATGTCCGGCAGACCGCTGCTGCCCCGGGACAGCGGTCGCCTTGACAGCCGTATCCTTTCTCAACCGCAGGTTTTGCCGCCAGAAATAGATCGTGATAGCCGACAGCAGCAGGAAGACCGCTATCCATTCCAGGTGATCCTGCCAAATAAGGCCCAGCACGCCCGTTTGGGTAGTCTGTGTCTGCGCAACATTGACAGGGGCGAGCCGTTTGTCCTTCCTGGCGGGAGGCGTCACGTTGATGTCGATGGGTAAGGATCCAGCCGTCTTGTAGGTTTGCGATACGGGATCGAAATAGGGAAAATTGATTGCCGGGATCGTATAATGTCCCGCGTTCCCGGGCGTAAAAACATAGTCAAAGGATTTGTAGCCGCTCATCGGAGCGACGGTCTTATTCACCTCCTCTTTGGAGACCGGGTCGAACGCTTCGAAACCCGATGGCCAGTTAACGAGGGGCGCCGCGACCACCGGAAGATTCCCTTTGCCTTTTACGACGACGTGCAGCGTGGCTTCATCCTGCGCCGAGAGGATCTTATTCGACACGCTGGCTTCGATCGAGAAATTCCCCACCGCTCCATTAAAACCCGCCGGCTTATTCTCCGCGGGCAGCGGCTTCACGGTAATGGTCACGCGTTTGGTGTCGAGCGTGACGTTTTGATCGACGGCGGGGCCCATGCCGGCCTCATCCTGCATCTGGTCGAGAAGATCACGGATCGAATTGCCGCTGTGCCTGGGCTCCGACCGGCCCTCCTCTTTTACGAAATGCACGGTGTTCTCCAGCTCGACCGGGTCGAGGTCGATATTGCCGGCCTGCAGCGGGATCAGTTGGGCTTTCCGGATGGTATGCACGGTAAAATTCTTGCCGTTCAGCTTTTCCACCGAAACGGCGTCGCTGCCGGGGTCCACCATATCATAGACGCTGAATCCATTGAGCGAAGGATTTTTCGTCACTCTCGATTCGGAATTCAGCCGGGTATAGAGCTTGTAGGTGGCCACGATCGGTTCTCCCACGTAACAGGAGTTCTTGCTGACCTGGACCTTTACGAAAAGGTTCTTGTTGATCTTGTCCTTGACATTTTCCCCCGCTTTCAACACATAATCCCGGTCGACTTCGCCGGGATCGGGCCCGAACGGATCCGCAAAAGGAGGCTGCGCAAAAGGGCTGCCGGCAAAGGGGTTGATGGCGCCGGCAGGACCGCCGGAATTGGCGGAAGGAGAAGACCCGGGATGGACGTTGATGACCACGGCGTTGGATCGCATCTGTTTGCCGTCGACCAGCGCTAACGCGCCGCCGATGGTGAATTTGCCCGTCTTTTGCGGCTCGAGGACGAAAGACAGCGCCTTGTACTGCGACATATTGCCGTTCACGATGCTCATGCCGCTGGACTGGATCGGTCCCTGGGCAACGCGAAAACCCGTAAACTCGGGAGGCGTTAGGTTATCGATCTGCCTGGCATTCTCGACCACGAATTCCACCTGCAGATAATCTGACTTGCCGACGTCCTGGCTGCTGACGACGGTAGTAAACTTCACCTGGCCCCTGACGCAGAGCCCCGGCAGTAACGCGATCCCGATAATAACCGTAAAATGTAGAAGTCTCACTCCATGCAAATATAAAATTCGAAGGGTTAAAACTATCTTAAAGATGTAGGGATGTGCTGTCCGGGAAAATAGCCCATCCGCCGCAGGATAACGCATCCCGGCACACCCTCTTAAAGATCACCCAATTGGGGCCGCAGCAGTATCTCCTCCACGGTTGCCTGCGGCGAAAGGCGGGCCGCCGTGTACACCATTTCCGCGATATCTTGCGGCGTCATGATGCGGCCCGGTTCGACCCCCGATCCTGCCCAACTGTCGGTAAATGCGGCTCCCGGGTACACCGTCGTCACTTTGACGCCGTGGCGCTTCATTTCTTCCCGCAGATTGACGGAGAATCCGGCCAGCGCATATTTGCTGATGCTGTAGGCTCCGCCGTTCGGATAGGCCTGCAACGACGCCACCGAACAGATGTTGAAGATATGGCCCGATCGCCGTGTCATCATCGACGGTAACAGCTGCCGGGTCAGGTGATAAGCGCCGAAGAGATTGACGGCCATCAGCCGCTCGAGGACGCCATCCGCTTCGTCATGGACGCTGCCGGGAATGAATTGCCCTGCATTGTTGATCAATACATCGACCTCCGTGGCACCGTCCATCACCCACCGGCCGAATTCCTGGACCTGATCCTTCCGGCTCATATCCGCCGCCTTGCTCCGGACGTGGATCGCGGGATGGCGTTGCTGCAGCTCGCCGGCCGTTGCCGATAAGGTGGCCGGGTCGCGCGAGGACAGGACAAGGTCATAGCCACCTGCAGCAAACCGTTCGGCCATAGCCTTACCCAAACCCCTCGATGCCCCGGTGATGATACAATTCATAATGATTAATTTTGCCCCCATGCAATATAAACACCTTTTCTTCGACCTGGATCATACGCTGTGGGATTTCGAGGCCAATAGCAGGCAGACCCTGCGGGAACTCTACAGCTCACTCGGCCTGCCCGGGAAAGGTGTACCCGATTTCGATCAGTTCCACCGGTGCTATATCGTACACAATGATAAGTTATGGGAACGCTACCGCAACGGTTACATCAAGGTGGACGAACTCCGGTGGAAACGCATGTGGCTGACCTTGCTCGATTTTAAGATCGGCGACGAGCCCCTGGCCAGGGAGATGGACAGGCTCTTCCTCGATGCGCTGCCCACGCGGAACATCCTGTTCCCCTACACGATCGAGATCCTCGACTACCTCACGGACAAGGGTTACCGGTTGCATCTCATTACCAATGGATTTGAAAAGACCCAGCACAGCAAGTTGCGCAACGCGGGGCTCAGCGGCTATTTCGGAGAAGTGATCACGTCCGAAGGATCGAACAGCCTCAAACCGCATAAAGAGATCTTCGAATATGCCTTCCGTAAGACAGGGGCTGACCCGGCGGAATGCATCATGCTGGGCGACAGCATCGAAGTCGACATCCAGGGCGCCATCAATGCGGGCATCGACCAGGTGTACGTCAACCACCTGGGAGTACCGCCGGCGATAAGGCCCACCTACACCGTGAATTCGCTGAAAGAGCTTGAAACGCTGTTTTAGACGGGTGCGCCGCAAGACCTATTTCCACTTTGCGAGCACCGTCACCCCTCCCTGGACGGACTGCCCGAGCCGGACCTGGACATTTGCGCCCGGGGGCAGCAACACGTCGACCCTCGACCCGAACTTGATGAATCCCATTTCGGCGCTTTGCTCCACTTTGTGTCCGACGACCAGGTAATTGACGATACGTCTCGCCATCGCACCCGCAATCTGCTTCACGAGAACATCGCCGTTAGCGCTGCGTATCACGACGCTATGCCGCTCGTTTTCCGTCGATGACTTCGGGTGCCAGGCCACGAGGTATTTTCCGCGGTGGTACTGGCTGTACACGACTTCGCCGCCGACCGGATTGCGGTTTTGATGCACGTTCGCGGGACTCATGAAGATGGACAGCTGCAGTCGCCTGTCTTTGAAATATTCCGTATCCGTCATCTCCTCGATGACCACGACCTTGCCGTCGGCCGGAGCGATGATGAGGTCTTCTTCCGTGGATAGTTTACGCGCCGGAACGCGGAAAAAAGAGATGAGAAACAGCTCGACAGCGAGCGTAAGTACGAAGATCAGCCCGCTGAGCCAGGCCGCATGTGCGCTGATAAAATAAAAGGAGATCAGATTGATGACCGCAAAAGCCAGGGCGCCGATTGCAATAGTCCTATAACCTTCCCGATGGATCGTCATTGTGGTTTACGTTTTGTGCGCCGTCCCGACGGCTGGGCTCCGCCGTCCCCGACGGCCCGGAGTCTGGCTGCAAAGTTAGGCATTTGTTGAAGAAGATGGGTCAAGACCATTGTCGTAACACCGTGTCAGCTGACGCCTTCAATGACCCACATCAGATAGAGCCAGGCGAAGGGCGTCGCCACCAGCAAAGAATCGAACCGGTCCAGGAAGCCGCCATGACCCGGCATGATCTGGCCGCTGTCTTTGATCCCGGCCATCCGCTTGAGCTTGCTTTCCAGGAGGTCGCCGCAGGTGCCGGTCACCGATGCGATAGCCGCAACGATCATCCAGTTCACCGGTTCGAATACGCCCCACCCCGAACTGTTGCCCACCCAATAACCAATGGCTCCCATCACGCCGATCGACAAGACAACGCCTCCGATGGTCCCTTCCCAGGTCTTTTTCGGGGAAATGACTGACAGCTGTGTGCGCCCGATGAGCGAGCCGACAAAATAAGCCATGGTATCGTTGATCCAGATGGCGCCAATGATCATCAACACCGGCAGACGGTCGACAAAGGGGATCGGGCTGCCATAGAAATAGGTGCGCAGATGCGTCAGCAAGGCCAGCGGCAATGAAATATACAGGAGTCCCAGGCCGGAGCGGCCGATATTGCGGATATTGAGCGTCCGGTACTGAACGATCTCTCCCACGACGAGGAGACCGAGAAAGACCAGACAGCCCATCCAGCCGATGATGCGCAGCGGGATGCCCGCGATCTGCAAACTCCCGTTGACGAGATAGAGCATCAGGAACCAACCGGCGATCATGACACTGATACGGTGCAAGGATGAAATAGCTGCATATTGACCGTCGATACGCACCATGATCCGCTGATACTCGACCCAGCAGCCAAACTGGATGAAGGAGAAAAGCGCAAGAAAGCTCCACGGATTCCACAGGAGGCCCGCCAGCATTACGACGACGAATACCACCGCTGTGAGCGTACGCGTTTTTAATATAGCCGGGTTCAATGCCATGGGTTATTCAATCGGGCTTGAGACGGCAAGCACGGACCGTTTGCGCATGTAGACCAGTAAGTACACGACGAGTACCAGGCTTGCCACGACCAGGTACCAGGGAACGGAAGGAGTCTCGTTAATCATCTTTGGGTCCTGGCTCACGAGAACGACCTGTACACCGTTGAAACAGGCGTGCGCGAGGATGGAAGTCCAGAGACTACCGCTGTACCAATACGCCGCGCCCAGCAGGATGCCGAGGAACATCCGGGGAAGGAACCCTTCGAACTGCAGATGGAAGGCCGAAAAAAGGATCCCGGTGACGATGATGCCCACCCAATGGTTCCTGAACAGGTAGATCATGATGCGTTGCAGCGCACCGCGGAAACAGATCTCCTCGAATATGGCCGGTATGACAGCCACTACCAGCAGATTGATGTACAGATCGGCGGATGATTTCATCTTCAACAGATTTTCCACCTGCCTGTCACTGTCCTGCTCCATTTTGATCATCCATTGCGGCAGGGGAATCTTCTGGTTCAGGATGCCCAACCAGCCTTCCAGCGGATAAGAAAAAAGGAGCAGGAGAACGGCCGCCAGATAAAAGGCGCCTGTCGGGGCCTTGCGAAAACCGAGCTCATAGAGCGGATGGCTCCTGAATGTCAGCCGCGCATACAGAAATGCCGGTATGCCGAACAGGATGATCGAACTGATGGTCTGTGCGAACTTGAGCGTCCCGGCCGTCATCGGACGATCGATATGATACCCCGGGATCAGGATGATGGATATTCCTGCAAGGATCAGCGATCCGCCCAGCAATCCGAGGAAAAGGGCCAGTTGCGACCACGGGGAGGCAATCTTGAGGTTGTTCGACATAGTGGTGGCGGACCCTTGGTCCGCTGGCAATTAGTGCGTAAATTTGGGCTTTTCTACCGTGCTAAACATCGGCAATATACAAATTCCTGCATTCCCGTTGCTCCTGGCTCCCATGGAAGACGTCAGCGACCCGCCGTTCCGCTATGTCTGCAAACAGAATGGCGCGGATCTCATGTACAGCGAGTTCATCTCGAGCGAAGGGCTGATACGGGACGCGATGAAGAGCCGGCAGAAACTCGATTTCTTCGAATACGAGCGCCCGTTCGGAATCCAGATCTTCGGCGGCGATGAGGAAGCGATGGCGCTGAGCGCCCGCATCGTCGACACCGTTCAACCCGATCTGGTCGATATCAATTTTGGCTGTCCGGTCAAGAAGGTGGTCTGCAAGGGCGCCGGCGCTGCCGTCCTCAAGGACGTGGCCGGCATGACAAGGCTGACCGAAGCCGTGGTCAAAAGCACCTCGTTGCCCGTGACCGTAAAGACGCGGTTGGGATGGGATGACCAGTCGAAGAACATCGAAGAGGTGGCGCTTCGTCTGCAGGATGCCGGGATCCGGGCGCTGACCATACACGGCCGGACGAGAGCCCAATTGTATAAAGGAGAGGCCGACTGGACGCTGATCGCCCGGGTAAAAGAAAATCCCCGGATCCATATTCCCATTTTCGGGAACGGAGATATCGATTCGCCCGAAAAAGCCCGTTCATACCGCGACCGCTATGGGGTCGACGGTCTCATGATCGGGAGGGCCGCTATCGGTTACCCATGGATCTTCCAGGAGATCAAACACTACCTGGCGACGGGCGAACGGCTGGCTCCCCCGTCGATCGAACAGCGCGTCGGGGTCATTCGCGATCACCTGTTGCGTTCGGTGGAATGGAAGGGACCGGTCGCAGGCATCCTCGAAATGCGCCGTCACTATACCAACTACCTCAAGGGCTTCCCGAATATAAAAGAGTTCCGCAACCAACTCGTCCTGAAAAAGACGGTCGAAGAGATCGACGACGTGTTGGTACAGGTGCAGCGGCGATATGCCGGCTTCGTTGCCGAAAGAAGTTTGGTGCAGTTTTCGGAAGCTCAACTGGCGTGCGCGAACGATTGACCGACTGTGGTCATCACGCGCCCTACCGGATAAACAATTTGAACCATTTCATCTTCCCCCTGAACGGCGGGTATTTCACGCCCGGATCGATAAACGTATAGCTGCGCATCACCGGTTTCGCGTGGGAGAAACGATCCAGCGAATATTTCCCGTGATAGGCGCCGATGCCACTGTTACCGATGCCGCCGAATGGCAGGTGCGGGTTGGTGAAATGCCAATCGGTATTGTTGATACATCCTCCCCCGAACGGCAGCGCCCCGATCCATTCGCGTTGCAGACGCCTGTCGTTCGTAAACAGGTAGAAGGCCAGCGGATCGGGATGACGCCGCACAAAGGCGAGGGCCTCCGCGTTCGTGCTGTAAGTGAATACCGGCAACAGGGGACCGAAGATCTCCTCCTGCATCAACGGCGATCCCGGCGACACATCCGTCAGCAGGGTAGGGGCGATAAATCGTCCAGGACGGTCATGCCGTCCGCCCTGGACGACCGTTCCATCGGATAAAAGGCTGACGAGATGGTCGAACCGTTTTTCGCTGATGATCCTGCCGTAATCCGGACTGTCTTCCGGCCGTTCGCCATAGAAGGCGAGCAGGCATTCCTGCATCCGGCGCAACAGTTCATCCCGCAGGTGCGCGTGCACCAGCAGGTAGTCCGGCGCGACACAGGTCTGACCGGCATTGGCGAACTTGCCGACGACGATCCGTCTTGCCGCAACGGAGACATCCGCATCCGGCGCCACGATGACCGGGCTCTTGCCGCCGAGCTCCAGCGTCACGGGCACCAACTGTTCGGCGGCCAGGCGGTAGACCGATCGACCCGCCGTGGTGCTCCCGGTGAAGAAGATATGGTCGAAGCGAAAATTCCGGATCAGCTCGGGAACGACGGCCACGCCATCGCCCCGGACCACCCGAACCGCGTCCGCCGGTAAGCAGTCTTTGAGGAGATCGACGATGACGGCTTCGGTAGCCGTCGCCAGTTCGGACGGTTTCAGGACAACCGTGTTGCCTGCGGCTATTGCCGCCACCAGCGGCAACAGCGACAACTGGAAAGGAAAATTCCACGGGGCGATGACCAGGACTACGCCGAGCGGGTCCGGGTAGATGCGGCTGGACGCCGGCCAATTGACGGGATTGGTGCCTGCCCTGCGCGGTCTCATCCAGCTGCGCAGCCGTTTCAACAGGAACCGGATCTCCGCCAGAACGAGACCTGTTTCCGTAGCATACGCCTCTTCCGCGCCCTTTTTGAGATCCGCATACAATGCCCCGTGTATCGCGTCCTGGCGATCCGTGATGGCTTGCCACAGTCGCTCCAGCTGCTGCCGCCGCCAGACATAATCGCGCGTTACGCCGCTGTCGAAATACCGCCGCAGGGGCCGGACGTCAGCCGAGTCGGGTGCGTTGGTCATGTCTAAAGTTTAAAAGATTCATCGGAATTTACTATTTATTTCGAACACGGCCGGGTGATCGCCGATCCGAAGGTCGCCAAGCTCCTGCTTATTTAACCTAAATTCGTCCTCCATATGGAAGACGAATATTTTATGCGACAGGCGCTCCGGGAGGCCCGGCTCGCCTACGAAGAGGACGAAGTGCCGATCGGCGCCGTCGTCGTCATGGGTGACCGCGTCATCGCCAGAGGGCACAACCAGACCGAACGCCTCAACGACAGCACCGCGCATGCCGAGGTGATCGCCCTGACCTCCGCCTTCCATTTCCTCGGAAGCAAATACCTGCCGGAAGCGTCGATCTATGTGACCGTGGAACCCTGTCTGATGTGCGCGGGCGCCATGTACTGGAGCAAGATCGGCAAGGTCGTATTCGGCGCCGAAGACGAGAAGAACGGCTACCGCAGCCGTATCGGCGAGGTGCCCGGCCCATGGCCTTTTCATCCCAAAACGCTTCTGGTGAAAGGCATCCTCAAAGAGGAATGCGCCGCGCTGATACGCGATTTCTTCCGGGCCAAACGCTGACCCTCACCTGTATCGCGGCATTTTTGTCTTCTGCGGTTTTTCCTGTAGATTTGCTATCCCTTCAGGCATTGACGCGACGGCAACTTTTTTACTATCATTAAAACATTTGTTATGGCATTTACTTTACCCGCGCTTCCTTATGCATTTGATGCATTGGAGCCGAACATCGACGCTGCGACCATGCAGATCCATCACGACAAACATCACCAGGCGTATGTCGACAACCTGAACAAAGCGATAGCAGGAACCCCGAACGAGAATAAATCCCTGGAAGAGCTGATCGCAAAAGCGGGCACGATCAGCCCCGCCGTGCGCAACAACGGCGGCGGACACTGGAACCACAGTTTCTTCTGGGAGATACTGAGCGCAAAGGGCGGCGCTCCGTCGGGCAAACTGTCTGAAGCGATCAACAGCACGTTCGGCAATCTCGATGGTCTGAAGGAAAAGATGAATGCGGCGGGCTTGGCGCGTTTCGGCAGCGGCTGGGCATGGCTGATCGTGAAAGACGGAAAACTGGAGGTCACCTCTACCCCGAACCAGGACAACCCGCTGATGGATGTGGCCGAAGTGAAAGGCAGTCCGATCCTCGGTGTGGATGTCTGGGAACATGCGTATTACCTGAAATACCAAAACAAACGCGGCGATTATCTGAAAGCATTCTGGAATGTAGTCAACTGGGACAAAGTGGGTGCGCACTATTCAAAAGCGATTTCTTAACAACGGCCGGCCCTCCGGGCCGGTCATATCTTTCTATATGAGAAAATTCCATTTCGTCCTGTTCATCGCCGCCGGTCTCTCGGCATGCAAAGGGCACGAAAAGAAAGTGTTGGTCTACGCCAGCGACGACATTTCGGTCGATAACACCCAGCACCATATCAAGATCGCCAACGGCGACGGAACGACGCATCATGAACAGGAACTGGACTTCAACACCGGCGACCCGGTGACCCTCGACGTCGAGTCCGGACAGGGCAAGTACAGTGTGACGATACCCGATGACGGGCTCTACATCGCCAATCTCAAGACCGATACGGTGGTAGGCAGCCGGCAGCATGTCGGCTCCGAAGAAGGCGAGGCACATATCTCGCAGGATGATCTGAAGAAGAAACTGGACAGTCTCAACCGGCTCGTGAACGATCAGAATGTCAGCGAAGCAAACGGGAATTACTTCATTGTGCCCGGAAAGGCGGTCCGGATCACTCCCGACACGAAGGCGAAGGTCTTCGGCCCGTTCACCAGTATCCCGGCTTCTTTCGATGCAGGCTCGGTGCCCGCGATCTATAAATTCTACAGCATGAAAGAAATGCGCGAACTGATCGCCAATCTCCAGAAGATGACGGGCGGCTCACCCGATAGTGCGTCCTCGAAAACGGAACGCGAACCGGAAAAAAGCAAAGGTTCGGGTAAAAAATAGCAGCGCCGATCGCCGGGTACACGCTTGCGGGTCATGACCCTCATGCCCTTTGCTTTCAGCGTGGGTTGCATCAGGGCACCGGGTCTACTCCATGGCCGCCCCAGGGGTGACAGCGCGAAATGCGCCGCAGACTCAGCCAGAAGCCTTTGAATACCCCGTATTTTTTGAATGCTTCGATGGCGTATTGCGAACAGCTCGGCGTAAACCGGCATCGTGGGCCGATCGCCGGAGAAATGATCCACTGGTACAGCCGGATCAACGCGATCAGCGGCAACGCCAGGAAGCGCAATAGCTTGCTCATGCTGTTTCCCTCACCAATTTCTGCAAAGTTAAGCCGATCTTTTGAGTTACGGCGGGGTAGTCGGGCAGTTCCTTGCCTGCGTAAATCAGGAAGACCGTCATCGAGAGCCCTTTTTTCCCGAGGTGATCGGACAAGATATGACGCTGGGTCCGCCAGGCTTCGCGCATGAGGCGCTTGATCCGGTTGCGATCAACCGCCTTGCGAAACAAACGCGAGGAAACACCGACGCCTGCCTGCAAGGGAACGGGAGCGGGGGGCCCCGGCAGATAGAACACCTTGAGGGGGAACAGTGAAAAACGCTTTCCCTCGCGGAATAGCGTTTCTATCCGCTGCCGGCTTTTCAGCCGCTCTGTCTTTTTCAACGTGTATCGATGGCGCATTCGACTCCCTGACGAAAAATAGCTCCGGGATACCCGAAGCTATTCAAAGAAGTTTACCTATATAGTACCGAACGGTCTATTTCAATTTGGACTCATCGGAGACGGTCAGCTTGTGACGACCCTTTGCCCGGCGGCTGGACAGCACCTTGCGGCCATTGGCGGTCTGCATCCTCTTGCGGAAACCATGCACCGTCTTGCGGCGACGTCTGTGTGGTTGAAATGTACGCTTCATGAATAATCAATTTTACGGGACTGAAATAGTATCCGATTTTTCGGACTGCAAAGCTACGGAAATAATGGTTACCGGCCACATGGCGGGTAAAAATCTCAAAAAGACGCCTGACCGGGGCTCCGCGGCGGGCGCCGACCGAAAAGCGGGGGTCTATGGCCCGTAATACACTGAAAATGTCCCGTTAGTGACATAATGCGCCTGCGTGGGATCGGCAGGATTGGAGGCCGTGAACGTAAAACTGCCGCGAATACGGCTTGTCGTCGTGTTGTTCCCGGTAACGGTCAAATAGCCGGCGACGGAGACGAGCCCGGATGTGGTGGAATTGACCAGCAAGGTATACACCCCGATATAAGAAGGATTCGTGCCGTCGAGCGGATAAGTCCCGGGGACCGTGTTGGCGGGCATCAGTAAGCCGATGGACTGCGTCCCGTCGGCGGAAGACCCGACAATGGTGAGTTCGCCCGCATTCACAGCCGCCTGGATGCTCTTTCCGACCCATGGCTTGGCGTCGATGGACGCCGTCAGGGTGTCTCCGTTCACCGACGTGGTCGAATTGGTGGTATAGGGCAACTTGGTGAACACCCCCTGCGTGATCGTTTTCTGCTGGCCGTCGACGGTCCGGTAGGCATTGAAAGTGAAGGTGCCGCTGATCGTCTGATTGGTCTGGTCGATCTCGGTGATCGTCACCGTGCCGCCGGCCTGGGCGGGGTCGGGAGCCTCGTTTGTGGTGTAGGCATAAATATACGAAGAGTCGATATTGGCAAAAGTCGCGAGCGAAGCGGAACGTTGGTTCAGCGTGTAGGTGCCTATTCCGGTACCGGAGAGCGTCATGCTGATCTCCTGGTTGTCCGAGCTGATGCCCGTAATATTGATCAGTCCCTGGATCATGGTGGCTTGCTCGGTGGCAATGGCGGATTGCCAGTGGACGCCGTCAATCTGCGCTTCGAAGTTGGCCGTCCGCGGGGTCCCGTTCTCTATGCTGTACTCTTTCCGGCAGGAAACGCACCAGACACCGATCAGTACAACCACATATAGGACCGCCTTCTTCATATTAATAATTATATTAATGCAATATGCGCTGAATGCAACCCGGACCCATAAAAGATGCTTGCATGATTATCGAAATCTTCCGCCGAGTCGGTCGTATAAAAACGCAGAATTCCTCCATTTCTGCTGCAACGGGCTTCTATTTCGGGATGTCGTTGCAAATAGTCCGCCAAACTATCCGCTACGATCTCCCCCTGGGATATGATGCGGCTCCCGGCGGGGAGACAGGCCGCAATCCTGTCTTTCAGCAGGGGATAATGCGTACAGCCCAGCAGCACGGTGTCGATCTCCGGGGACTGGTCCATCAGTTGGCGGGTATAACTCCGAACGAAATAATCGGCGCCGGGCTTGTCGTGCTCGTTGTTCTCGATCAACGGGACCCACAGCGGACAGGCCTGTTGAAATACCTGGATGTCCGGATAGAATTTCCCGATCTCGATCGGATAGGATTGCGACAACACCGTTCCCGTCGTAGCCAGTATCCCTACTTTCCCGGTGCGGGTAAAGCGGCCGATGACCTCCGTGGTCGGCCGGATCACGCCCAAAACCCGATTGTGCGGCGCTATCCTGGGGAGATCCAGCTGCTGGATGGTCCGCAGCGCCTTGGCCGAAGCCGTATTGCACGCCAGGATGACCAACGGGCAGCCCTGCCCGAATAGCCATTGCACGCACTGAAGCGTGTACTGATAGACGGTCTCGAACGAGCGGTTGCCATAGGGCGCACGCCCATTGTCTCCAAGATAGAGATAATCGTACCGCGGCAGCCTGGTCGCCATTTCTTTCAGAACGGTGAGACCGCCGTAGCCAGAATCGAAGACGCCAATAGGTTGCGTGTCCATCAAATTAAAAACGCCGGGACAAGGGCCCGGCGTCGAATATATTTACGATAAAGAGGCCTCATCCTATTTGATCCCGAGCTTCTGCTTGACCAGGGGAAGGATATCTTCCGCGGGCGGGGATACGAGCAGGGTTTCCTTGTTCAATATGTAGGTGTACCCGTGCTCCTTGGCAACCGCCTGGATCGCTTCGACAGCCTTCTTCTGAATGGGCGTGATCAGGTCCTGTTGCTTTTGCTGATACAAGCTCTGCGCCTGCTGGTTCCAGCCTTGTAATTTCGTATACAACTCGCTTATCTCGCGCCGTTTGATCTCCATTTGGGCCTTGGTGAATTTCAGGGTATCTTTCGAGTTCAGCAAGCTATCCTTCTCGTAAAATTCACGCTGCATATCGCTGTAATTCTGTCCCAGCGCGGTTTGGTATTCGTTGAGGGCGGTATCCGCCTTTTTGTATTCGGGCATCGCCGGGATCAGCTCCTGCAAACTGACGTACCCGATCTTCATCTGAGCCTTTAGAGAATTGCCTGCCATGACCAGGCCCATAACCGCCGCTACAATAAGGAATTGCTTTTTCATTTTTTGGTTGATATATTAAAGATTTATTTAATGCCTAAAGCTTTTAAGACATCATCGCTCTTGTCGAGTTTAGGGTCGGCAAATATAACAGTAATTCCTTCACTTTTATCTAAAATCAACTCATACATTCTGTTAACAGCCAGTTGTTGGATAGCGTTATAAACCTTGTCCTGTATGGGTTTTACGAGTTCCTGCCGCAGTTTGAAAAGGTCGCCTTCATAACCGAACCGTTTCCGCTGGAGATCCCGGACCTCCTTTTCCATGTTGAACAACTGGTCCTGCCGTTTCTTTTTCAGCGTGTCGCTCAGCATGATCTGTTCGGCGTCATAGTCTTTGTACATCTTGTCGAGCGTGGCCTGTTTGGCATCGATCTCCTTCTGCCACTGCATGCTGGTCTGGTCGAGCTTCTTTTGCGCGTCCTTGTACTCGGGCATTTTCTCGAGAATGTATTTGGTGTCCACCACGGCATACCGCTCCTGGGTGCGCCCGGTCAGCGCGAGGGTCAGCAGACAAACGGAGAGGAAAAAGATCTTTGCCGGGGATTTCTTCAGGGCCGGTTTCGCCTGCAGGCAGTGATCTTTCAAAGGGCGGGTTGATCCTCGCGGCTCATCGCGAAAAACCAACGTTTTGCCAAGGTTCGGTTTCATAGTCAACACAATTTAGAACATGAAAGTACTTAATTCCCCGGATACCTGTCATCTCCGGATGCCCGGCCCTTAGTCCGGTTCATAACCCAACATAAAGGTAAACCGGGTGGCGTCGCGGAGCGACCCGTTGTTGATCCTATCCAGGCCGATACCATAATCGAAGCCCAGCAGACCGAACATCGGCAGGAAGAACCGCATCCCCAAACCGACACTGCGTCTCAACTCGAAAGGATTGTAGGTCTTATAGTCGTACCACCCGTTCGCAGCCTCGAAAAAGGCCAGGCCAAAGATCGTGCTGCTGGGATTGGTGGTGAAAGGATAACGGAGTTCGACCGTGTATTTGTTGAACAGGGTGAAGAACTCGGTCGCCTGTTGCTGGTCCGGGTTGACCTTGGGATTCGAATTCTGGTAAACCGGGTATCCGCGCTGTGATATGATATCATAGCCGAGCAGACCGAAGTTGTTCGTCAGACCCGCATCGCCCAGCTGGAACCGTTCGAACGGAGCGAAACCGAGCATCGGGTTATACCGGCCGATAAAGCCATATTTCGCCGAGATCTTCATCACGAACTGGCGCGATTTCTCCGCGCCCATGGCTTCGCCGATGGGCAGGTACCAGTCGGACGTGAAACGCCACTTATAATATTCCGGCAGCTTGTAACTAAAGTCCTGCGTTATGCCTTTGTCGATCAGCGAATAAGGCGGCGTGAACTGCAGGCTCAGCATCTGGCTCGCGCCCCTGCGGGGATAGATCGGCTGGTCCAGGTCGTACCGGCTCAACGCCACTTTGAAGCTGAAGTTCGTCGAGGAACCATTCCGGAATGCCGGCGTGAACAGCGGGTAATTGTTCAGCAGATACCGAGTATAATTGATCGAATACGTGAGCGTGAAATAATCATCCGGCCACTTCAGCTGTTTGCCGAGGGCGACCGTAACCCCGAAATTCTTTAGCGAGTTGGTGTCGCTGAACGAATAGGTGTTGGTGCGGAAGTTGTAGCCCCCTGTCCGGAACACACTTCTATACAAGCTGAGGGTCAGCGAGTTGCGCTTCTTCCCCCCGAGCCATGGTTCAGTGAACGAGAAATTGTACGACTGGTAAGCCTTGCCGTTGGATTGGATGCGAAGGCTCAGCTTCTGCCCGTCGCCTTCGGGCAGCGGCTGCCAGGCATCTTTATGAAAGATGTTCTTGATCGAGAAATTCGCAAACGTGATCCCCACCGTGCCGGTCAGTCCGATACCGCCGCCCCAGCCGGCGGACAATTCCAGCTGGTTGCCGGACTTTTCTTCAACGCCCCAGTTGATATCCACGGTCCCGTCTTCCTGGTTGGGGACTACGCCGGGATTGATCTTTTCCTGGTTGAAGAAACCGAGATTGGCAATCTGCCGCTGCGAGCGGATAAGGTCCGTCCGGCTGAACTTATCGCCGGGAATGGTGAACAATTCGCGCCGAACGACATATTCATTGGTCTTATCGTTGCCCGAGATGGTCACGTTCTTGATCGTTGCCTGGGGACCTTCTACCATGCGTATCTCGAAATCGATCGTATCGTTGTAGACCGCGGTTTCGACAGGGTCTACGTGGAAGAACAGGTAGCCGTCATCCATGTAGAGGCCGCTGATGTCGCCCCCTTCGGGAGACATTTGCTTGCCAAGCTTCTTGTTGAGGATGTCGACGTTATAGACGTCGCCCTTATGGATACCCAGGATCAGGCTAAGCACGGAATCGGAGTACTTGGTATTTCCCCGCCACGAGATATTACCGAAATAATATTTCTGCCCTTCATCGACTTTAACGGCTATGTTCATGTGCCCCTTGCCCTGCCTGCTCGTATCCACGTATTCGGTATCGGCCACGATCTGTGCATCCCGGTAACCCTGGGAATTATAGTAGGTGATGACCTTTTGCTTGTCGTCCTCGAATTTCGTGGCATTGAACTTCGCAGAACTGAACATTTTGAAACGGAAATACGGGTCCAGGAATTCCTTGGTGCCCGTGAACGACAGGAAACCCCAATGCGTAAGGTACTGCCGGAGTGTCACCGAGTCGTGCGGGCCGTAAGGCGTCATATTGCTGGGCGGGAAAAGCGTCATGCGGCTCAGCTCTTTGGTGTCCTTCAACTGCTTTTTGAGCTTCGCCTCGCGTACGGCCTGGTTGCCAAAAAAGTTGATCTGGTAGATGCGGACCTTTGGCCCTTTATCGATCAGGAAAGTGAGGACCTCCGAGTTCTGCACGGCCGGGTCCCGCGTCTCGGTCGTCCGAACGCGCGCATCCTGGTACCCCTTGTCGGCATAGTATTTCTGGATAGCCTGAATGGCGGTGCGTTTCATGTCCTCGGTCACGACCCGGCCCTTGATGAGACCCGTCTTCGTCGCCAGGTCATCCGATTCGCCCTTTTTCACGCCCGACCCTTTGAAGTAGAAGTTGGAAAGCCTCGGACGTTCGGTCACGTTGATCTCGATATACACACTGCTCCCGACCAGGCGCGTAAAGTAAATGGCGATGTTGGCGAAGAGCCTTTGTTTCCAGAGATTCTGTATGGCTTTACTGAAATTGTCACCGCCCGGTATCGTCACCTTATCCCCGACCGTCAGACCGGAGATGGATGTCAGCAACGATTCATCCAGGTATTTTGTTCCTGTGATCTTTATGCCGGCGATCGTGTATTCTCTGGGGGGTGTTTTGCCGCTGGCGAGTGCGAACAGCTCGGGGTCCACGGAGGTAGGACGGGTCGTATCGGTCCTGGAAGAGTCTTTGAGGGGGCGGGTGGTATCGGCTTTTACTTTTAAAGAATCATTGATAGGCGCTTTTTTTAGAGAATCCGTCACCTGGGCCTGGACAGCGATCGAGTGGAGTAAGCAGCAGTAAATGGTTAATAAAAAAACGCAAATCAGCGGTCTTCGTAGCATCCAGTCGGTTTTTTAAATGTGCCGGAATCGCGCTTTCCAAAAAAGTAGCGCATTTCCGGCAAAAGCGCTAATTTCTGCCCATCGGGCGTGAACTTCGCCCCCGCCACCGGCAAGGTCCCGGTCGTAACCTGCGGTCTTCGGGCGGTTTAGGTCGGCAAATTAATGGGAATTATACAAAGTCTTTGTTAAAACCTTCGAAAACGCGCTGCCCGAATAACTTAGCGCGTTTTGCCAAACGTGTCCAATGATCGTCCTTCGGACACGACGGTTCCGGCGTCATTGGCGCCGCCCGGGTCCGCCGAATCCTGTTGGATCTGAGCGCTTGTCTTGCCGAACCGGCGCTCCCGTCCCTGAAAATCGAGGATCGCTTCATAGAGGTCCTTTTTGCGGAAATCGGGCCAACGAACACTGGTGAAATACAATTCGGCATAAGCTAGTTGATATAGCAGGAAATTACTAATTCGATATTCTCCGCTGGTCCGTATCATCAGCTCGGGGTCCGGGAAATCCCGGGTCGAAAGATACTGCTGCAGCGTATCCTGGGTAATGTCCTCGGGATCCAGCTGTCCCTTCCTGACTTCACGGGCCAGGTTCCGGACCGCTTCGGTCAGTTCCCAGCGGCTGCTATAGCTCAACGCCATGACGAGGTTGAGGCCCGTATTGGCCGCCGTAAGCTCGAGCGCCTCTTTCAATTCGTTGCGGGCATATTCGGGGAGCATGGACATATCGCCGATGACATGCAAACGGATGTTGTTCCTGTTCAGCGTTCCCACCTCCTTGCGGATCGTTTCCACCAGCAACTCCATCAACCCGGTCACCTCGTACGCGGGCCGGTCCCAATTTTCAGTCGAAAAGGCATAAAGCGTCAGGTAGCCGATGCCCAGTTCGGCACATCCTTCCACGATGTCACGCACGCTTTCGACGCCATGGAAATGGCCGAACAGCCGGTCCTGGCCTTTCTCCTGGGCCCACCTCCCGTTCCCGTCCATAATAATGGCAATGTGACGCGGAAGCCTCGTCAGATCGATATTTTCCTTCTGCACATCCATAGCTGCTTGGGGTCTCGCCCCGTTTTCGGGGCACAAAGATAGGTTATTTCAGTTACCCCCTATTTAGCGGTGGGACATTTATACCCCGTGAGGTTAAAGGAAACGAACAGCTGCGCCGTCAGATAACTGTCTTTTTGGTTGGAATACCCGCGCTGCCGGCCCTGGATGCCGATAGGCTCTCCGGTCTCGTAAGACCGGTCCTGCAACGCGTACCAGAGGGTAGGCTGCCCGTCGGGCAGGTATTGCAGCTGAGCGTTCGGAGCATAGGTCTTGCTGACATCGTCGATATAGTCGGTGGTGGTGAAACGGTACAGAACCTCGAATCCCACATTTACATGCTGATTGAGCGAGTACTTGAACCCGACTCCGAACGGAAAACAAACGGCCATACTACCATAGGGTTTCCGGTCCGGGTATGCAGCCGAGCCCTGACCTTCCGTTCCGAGCTGCCGCAGATAGATCTTTTGTCCCTGGTAATAGGTAAAGGGATCATAATTGAATACCCCAACGCCCAGGGTGATATAGGGGGTATACCGGTGGAAATTGCTGCCCGGGATGAATTGAAGGAAATTGAAATCTCCCAGCACGGCCAGTTCCCAGATGTTCGAATTGAAACTGAGGTTGCGGCGGTACATGAATTCATTATAGCCGTTATGCCTGTCCGAATAAGCGAGATAAGCGTAGCTGGCCGCCACCCGCAGCGCCACATAATTATTAAAGTTCTTCCTGAAAAAACCGCTCAGGGCCATATTCGGCGTATTGAACCTCGGGTTAGGATTGAGGTCGCCGAAATATTGAGCCGCTCCCGCCGAAAAGCCAATCTCTCCCTCCTGGGTGACCGCCTGGTCCTGCGCCATTGCCTTCGCGCCCGTCAGAAGAACCACCAGGATGCCGAATAAAAGCTGTTTCATGTTGATATTCGAAAATAACTCCATACGAAACGAATCCAACCGTTTTTTCGTTTGCACCATTCCTAATTCTTATGTTAAAGTTCTTTACGCCTTCCGCCCGGGTCGTTTGGGCCTCCGGCACCCACTCCATTCCCGTGCCAATTAATTGCGGGTATCCAGTCCCCAGGAAAGTTTGCCCCGAAGGGTCTGTAAGAAGTTGTTCTCATTCAGCCGGATGAGACTCAGCGTGAAGGCTTCGTTGCGCACGGCGAGCTGCACCTGTTTGTCGACGATCTCTTTGCGGCTGTCCAGGACGCAGATGAAATTTTCCGCCCTGCCTTCCACTTCAAAAGAGATGATATTGTTATCCGGTACGACAATCGGCCGGACATTGAGGTTGTGCGGGGCGACCGGTGTTATGACAAAACTGGCCGAGTCGGGAAAGACGACCGGGCCGCCGCAACTGAGCGAATATCCCGTGGACCCCGTCGGGGTCGCCACGATGAGACCATCCGCCCAGTACGTATTCAGGAACTCCCCGTTCAGATACGTGTGGATCTTGATCATCGGCGAGGTATCCGTCTTATGGATCGCGAACTCGTTCAGCCCGTACGGAACGTCTCCGAACAAAGGCCGGTTGGCGTCCAGGTGGATCAACGATCGCTTGTCAACGACGAAGGTGCGGTTAGCCAATGCCGTGACCGCCGATGTCAGTTCTCCCCTGCCGATGCTGGCGAGGAATCCCAACCGCCCGAAATTGATACCCAGCACCGGGATATTCTTGTCACGGACGAGCGAAACGGTATCCAGCAAAGTGCCGTCGCCGCCAAGGCTGATCAGGAATTCGATCGAATCATCGAGATCGTCCGATTCCCGAAAGCTCGCGATGTCCGATGGCAGGACGAAAGCCGAACCTATCTTTTCCAGGAATGGCTGGTGTATCACCGGTTGCAAATGCTGACGGATCAATTCGTCGAACAGGTGTTGGACCTCGTTCTGCTGCTCATATTCGATGATCCGGCTATAGATGGCTACTCGCATTATTTATTCCGCTGGGTTAGAAATCGTTTCGGATGTGTAAAAATAAACCGTTTTGCCCTAATTGATTCCAGCTATAGTCGAACCGGAAATTCACGTCGTAAAAAGTAACGACGTCGAGACCCAAACCTGCGGTATATAACATGCGGTTGACCAGCGAATTATACAGGAAGTCGCGGTTGTAAGCATAGCCGAGGTCGGAGAAGGCGGTCGCATAGATCCGAAAGGGGATCCGGTCGTGGGAGGGGATACGGGTGAACGGTAGGTTGAAATGGCACAGTTCGCGGAAAAGCGTATTGCGCAGGATGCCGCCAGCCGTCCCGTCGACAACATACCGGTCCAGTCCCCGAACGTACATATCGCCATAACCGATGAGCGCCTGGTTATAGAAGGGCTGGCTAAGGGGCCATTTCAGCACATTGACGCTCTGAATGCCGAACCACCATTTGTAGCCGAGCGGCCAGCTCCTGGTCAGCCTGGCGGACAGCTGCCACATGTCCATTTCCCGGTCGATGCCACGACGCATCAGCGAGGTCTGAAAGATGATGCCTTCCAGCGGGTAAGCCACGTAGTCGACATCCGTATAATTGAAGGTATATATCCATTCGGGATAGGTCACCCGCCGGGCGCCATGGATGAAATAATCCGGGTTCCACAGCGTAACCGCGCTGTCGATGCGGACTGAAACGACATTGAAGTTGAGGGTATGCCGGACTTTCAGCGCCGGGCGGTAAAAATAACGGGCGGAAAAGGTCAGCGCCCGGCTTAGGTATTTGCCGGCATAGCCGATCGTGTCGGAGTTGATGAATTGCTGCCGGTCGCCCGTCGTCAGCACGTCGAGCTCGTTTTGTTCAACATCATTGAAACCCAGGCCGAACCCATGTTTGAGGCGCCTGTCGACAAACGGCAGGTTGTAGAACAGCTCGAACTGCCGGGCATACCCCGTGATCAGCCAGGCGGTCAGCTGATCGTCGCGACCGGTAAAATTATAATCGGTGAACCGGAGCCCGTAGTTGAGCCGGCTGAAGCTGTAGTGTTTTTGCGCCCATTCCGTAAAGTTTCGGTCCACCGGTTTCACATAGGGGAGCGGGAAGATATACCAGCGCTCCTTTACGTCGATGCCGATATCGGCTATTGGTCCCCGGAATTCCCTGATATAGACGACCACTTCGTTGAACAGCCGGGTATTGACGAGGCGGTCATGCGCTTCCCGGAAAGCGGCGACCAGCGCATCCAGGTCGACCGTATCGCCGGTCCTGAACGAAAGCTCGCGACGGATCACATAGCTTCGCGTCACCCGGTTGCCACGGATATAAATGTGCCCGATGACACAGGGGACAGAATCACGGGTTGCGAGCGGGCTGGCCGGCGAGTGGAAGGAAAGTATCAGGAAGATGGAGAGCGCTGCGTATTTACCCGGCGCAGACATCAGATGTTCAGGTAATTCATCAGGTGGTCGTAATTGTTACGCAATTCGTTCTCATACAATTCCTCACCGAAATAGTATTTTACCTGGTATTCATAGCGTTGAAAAGTGGATACGATGTCCGAGATCTCGGCTTTATTGATCCTTAGCGTGATGAAAAAGTTTCCCGAAGCGGCGTCCTTGTAGGTGTTCAGTTGGATGATCTGCGCATCGTTGGTCTCCACCAGCTTGGTGATCTCCGCAAACGAAAAACTCACCTTCTCCATTTCGAGGACGATGATGCCGCCCGGATCGTTGACGCCGCTGACGCGACCGAGATGTTTCAGCAGATCGGTGGCGATGATCGAACCGGCGTATTCGGATTCCTTGGTGATCACCGGGATGAGCGTAAGCCCGTTCTCATTGACCAGTTGTACCGCCTCATAAAAAAACGCCTCGGCATGCGCAGCGATGGATGAGAAACCCGGTTGCAGTTGCGCCAGCAAGGTATCGTCGTTCTCTACATTCAGCAGATCGTCCTCGCTGACCAGACCGGCCAGTTTTTCCTCCACTACGACTGGGAGATGGGTGACATGGAAATCCGCCATGAGATCCAACGCCTGGGAAACGGGATCGTTCAGGTGCAAGGAAGGAATGGCCGCAGATATGATCTCTCTGTTTAGCAAAGGGAAGACGATAATTACGTACGATATAAAGATAAGACGAAAAAAATCAGGCTACCGCTGCCGGCTCGTTCAATTTTCGCAAAAATTTCTGCAAAATGGTGTTGAACTCTTCGGGTCTTTCCATCATGGGTGCATGACCGCAGCAGTCAATGAAGTGAAGTTCGCTGTTCGGGATCAGCTTGTGGAACTCCTCGCCGACAAACGGCGGCGTGATGGCATCGTTCCTTCCCCAGATGAGCAGGGTCGGCTGTTTGATCTGGCTGACCTCCTCGCCCAGGTTGTTGCGGATAGCGCTTTTGGCGAGGGCGATGATCTTGACTGCCTTGATCCGGATATTGACGGTCTCGTAAAGTTCGTCCACCAGCTCTTTGGTGGCCATATTGGGATCATAAAAGGTCAATTCCGTTTTTTTCCGGATATAATCATAGTCTCCCCTTTTGGGATAAGTGTCCCCCATTCCGTTCTCAAAAAGACCCGAGCTGCCGGTCAGGATCAGCGAACGGATCCGCTCCGGATGGCGCAGCACGTACATCAATCCGACATGGCCGCCAAGCGAGTTTCCCAATAAGTTGATTTCCTTGTAATCCCGGGCTTCGATGAACCGATGAAGAAATTTCTCGAGCCCTCCGACCGTCGTATGCAACAGATCGAGATCGAGCAGGGGCAATAAGGGGACCACCACCTTGTGCGTATGGCGGAACGTTTCGATCTGACCGGCGAAATTACTCAGCGCGCCAAACAATCCGTGCAGCAACACCAACGGTTCGCCTACTCCTTCCTCAATGAATCTGAACTTTTCTTCTTGTTTGATTTCGTATTGCATCAGCTAATAAGTTCTATCCCGGTAATTAACTGCAAAATACACGTTTTACCCCAAAAAATAAGATCAGCTATACCCGATAAACGTTCCGATGGTTTGCCGGCAGCACAAATTTACCAAATTCGTCGGTCAGTATTACCTGGATAACAACTCCCTCGCTACCGCATTAATGGCTTTCCCATCCGCCCGGCCCGCCAGCTGTTTGGTGGCAACGGCCATGACCTTTCCAATGTCCGCCGGAGAAGTGGCGCCTGTTTCGGCAATTATCCCGGATACGGCTGCTCTCAATGCCGGTTCATCCATTTGCTGCGGTAGGAATTTCCCGATGATTGCGATCTCTTCCTCCTCCTTTTTAGCCAGATCGGCACGATTCTGCTGCTGGTAGATCGCCAGTGAATCCCTGCGTTGCTTGACCAGCTTCTGCAGCAGCCTGGTTTCGTCCGCTTCCTTTAATTCTCCGCCGGCGCCTTCCGATGTCTTCGCCAGGATGATGGCCGCCTTGATGGCGCGGAGACCCCGCAATGCCGCTTCGTCTTTAGCCAGCATGGCCGTTTTCAGTTCAGCCATTACTTTTT
>DASZYU010000240.1:0-17216 GCA_035545215.1 Puia sp. | reverse complement strand
GGGCGGCCCGCAGGGCCGCCCGGCTATCGGGGTGCGAAGATAGCAAAAATCTCATTCCTCACTGCACCGTATTTTTACTCGTCTCTTTTGTCCTGCCCTTGCCGTTGCAGGCCGGTCAGCCAGGTCCTGCGCGCGGGTTATTTTTTACCCGGCTCCTGCACCCGCGGCTCGAAATCCAGTACGACGCCATTGATACAATACCGCAGGCCCGTCGGCGGCGGCCCGTCATTGAAAATATGACCCAAATGCGATTTGCAACGGCCACATATCACTTCTGTCCTGTCCATCCCGTGCGAATGGTCGGCGGCATAAATAATGCTCCCTTTGCTGATCGGTTCATAAAAGCTCGGCCAACCACAGCCGCTTTCGAATTTGGTGTCGCTTCGGAACAAGGGATTGCCACAGACCGCGCAATAGTAGGTTCCGATGTCCCTGGAATCCTCCAGGGGGCTGCTCCAAGGCCGCTCCGTACCCTTCATCCGCGCGACTTCATAAACATCCCGCGGCAGGATCTTTCTCCACTGCTCGTCGGTCAGCCTGACCTCCGAATTGTCGGTATGCGAATACACCGGGTTGTTCCCGCGATCTCCAGATTTTTTTGTATCCATGACCATTGATTTTTGTTGATTGTCCGATGCGCCCGCCGAGGCCCGCTGGCTGCAGGCCGGAAATAGCGCGGTCAGCGCCGAAATGGACAGATAAGCTATAATTTGACGCATTTTTAATTCCAGGCCTAAAATGTTAACGGATTTTTAAAGCCTGTATATTATATTTGTCCACTCAGAAGGGTAAGTAGTACGTATTATGTTCAATTTAATTTTATTCGGCCCTCCCGGCAGTGGTAAAGGTACGCAGTCTGAACGATTGATCAGCAGGTACGGTCTGAAGCACCTCAGCACGGGAGATCTGCTCCGCAGCGAGATCGCGGGCCAGACCCCGCTGGGCCTGGCTGCCCGAAGCTATATGGACAAAGGGCATCTCGTTCCCGACGAAGTCGTGATTGAAATGATCAGCTCCGCGCTGGATAATAATCCTCACGCGCACGGTTTCCTGTTCGACGGCTTCCCGAGAACAACTGCGCAGGCCGAAGCGCTCGACAAATTGCTAGCTCAAAAGGGTACGGAGATCTCCGTTGTTCTCGCGCTGCAGGTTAGCGAAGAAGAGCTGGTCAAGCGCCTCCTCAAACGCGGTCTTACTTCCGGCAGGTCCGACGATACCGACGAACCGAAGATCCGTACCCGCTACGGCGAATACCAAAAAAAGACCGCCGCCGTGGCCGACTACTACAGAAAATACGACAAGGTAGTCGAGATTCCGGGGGAAGGCGATGTGGATGAGATCTTCCAGGCACTGAGCAAAGAGATCGATCTCCGCGACCGCGCCTGACGCCCATCCCGTTGATCCGCAATCGACGGTCGCCCGCTTTACGGAGTCTGCTTACATTTCGCCCGGAACGACCCGCAATGCTGTTTTCCGGCCTTCGCGCAATACCTCCATCTCAATTGAGCGGCCGATCACATTTGCACTCAGCCGCTGATGCAATTCGTCCACCGAGCCGATCGGATGCCCGTTGAAAGAAACGATGATATCCCCCGTTCGGATCTCCTTATTGTATGTCCCGGGTGCCGGCTGGTCCGGTACGATCTCGTAAACGTAAACCCCCGTGCTTTTTTCCAGCCGGTTTGCGGCGATCATCCGGCCCGTCAGATTGACCAGTTGACCGGCGATCCCAAGGTAGGCGCGCTTTACCCGCCCTTCCATGATCAGTTTGCCTGCCACAAAGGCGGCCAGGTTCGAAGACACGGCGAAACACAGTCCCTGGGCCGATGCGATCGTCGCGGTATTGACCCCGATCACCTGCCCCAGCGAGTTGACCAACGGCCCGCCGGAGTTCCCGGGGTTCAACGAAGCGTCGGTCTGGATGATGTCATCGATGAGCCTGCCGTTGCTCGCCCGGAGCGTGCGCCCTAATGCGCTGACAACACCCGCCGTCACGGTATGCTGAAGTCCCAGGGGGTTACCGATCGCGATGGCGATCTGCCCGGGTTGCAAGGCTTCCGAGTCGGCAAAGGAAAGGACCTTCAATCCCGTCAGGTCGATCTTGACCACCGCGATGTCGGTGGAAGGATCCGCTCCTTTCAGTTCGGCGCTCACCGTCCGCCCGTCCGCCAGCGAAACACGGATATCCTTCGCATTTTCGATCACATGGTTGTTCGTCACGACGAACCCGTCCGTCGAGATGACAAAACCCGAGCCGGATGCCCGTGTGAACTGCATGCGCTCCCGGTCGGGAGGCTGGCGCCCTTCGCGGGCCGACCGTCGGCGACCTCCTGTTCCGGGCGCACCGGCTTCCATGGGCTTCTGTACCTGGATGTGAACGACGGCCTCCGCCACCTGGCCTACCACACCGGTGATCGTCCGGGAATAGCTGTCCAGCAGCTGGGCGTCGGCAGGCGGCGCATAGTCGATCCATGAATAATTCGTTTCCATTCCTCCCGCGTGGCAAAATGCCGACCAGAATTTTTACCTGCCAGTCTGACACGGGGTCAGCGAGCGACGGCCCGCATCACGCCCAAAAAATTCGCTAACTTCGCCCCGCCGAAGCCATGGGAGGCAGGCGCATTAAAACGATTGTACAATGATGCCGAAGCTTGGAAACTATATCACGGGCCGCTGGATCACCGGTGATGGACAAGGACAACCGCTATTCAATGCATACAACGGCGAAACCCTGACCTACGCCAGCACGAAAGGGCTCGATTTCGCCGCCATCCTCGACTACGCCCGCACGACGGGCAACCCCGCGCTACGGCGAATGACCTTTCCCGAACGCGGCCGCATGTTGCGAGCGCTCGCCCTTTACCTCCGTCAGCATCTCGATGAATTTTACCGCATCAGCTTTCTCACGGGCGCCACCCGCTCCGATAGCTGGATCGACATCGAAGGAGGGATCGGCAATCTTTTTTCGTATGCCTCGCTTCGGCGTAAATTTCCCGACGAAACGTTTTGTCTCGATGGCGAGGGGCAAGCTCTCGGCAAAAACGGCACCTTTATGGGCCAGCATATCCTGGTGCCGAAAGAGGGAACCGCCATTCATATCAATGCGTTCAACTTCCCCGTCTGGGGTATGCTCGAAAAAATAGCTGTCAATCTGCTGGCAGGCGTGCCCGCCGTTGTGAAACCTGCTACCGTCACCTCCTTTCTCACCGAGGCCGTCGTCAGGCGGATCGCCGAATCCGGCATTCTTCCGGAGGGCGCGCTGCAACTCATCTGCGGCAGCGCCGGCGATCTCCTCGATCACGTCAATTCGCAGGACGTCATTACTTTCACGGGTTCGGCTTCGACGGGGATGAAGCTGAAATCGAATCCGCGTATCCTGGCCGAAAACACGCCTTTCAACATGGAAGCCGACTCGCTCAATTGTTTGGTCCTCGGCGAAGACGTGGTCCCGGGGATGGCCGAGTGGGATCTCTTCGTCAAAGAACTGCGCAAGGAAATGACGGTAAAGGCGGGGCAGAAATGCACCGCGGTCCGCCGCATCTTCGTGCCGCAGAACAGACTGGAGGAGGCCCGGAAAGCGCTGATACACGCCCTCTCGCAGACGCCCATCGGCAACCCGGAAAATGAAAAAGTGCGGATGGGGCCGTTGGCGGGACAATCTCAGCGCGACGAGGTGCGGGCCCAGGTGTCCAGGTTACTGGCTTCTTCCCAATTGATCTATGGCTCGCTGGACAGCGTCGCGCTCATCGAGGGCGATGCGGGAAAAGGCGCATTCCTCAGTCCGTTGCTGCTATTGAATGAGCGCCCTTTCGACAGCGAAGAACCGCACACCATCGAGGCCTTCGGACCCGTCAGTACCCTGATGCCGTATTCGGACACCGATGCCGTGATCGCCCTGTCGAAAAAAGGGAAGGGATCGCTGTGCAGCTCGATTGTTACGGCCGATGCCCGTCTTGCACGCCGTTACGTGCTCGGCGCTGCCACCCATCATGGCCGCATCCTCATCCTCAACAACGAATGCGCAAAGGAGAGCACCGGCCATGGAAGCCCGCTTCCTTCCCTGGTGCATGGCGGCCCCGGCCGTGCGGGCGGAGGCGAAGAAATGGGAGGCATACGAGGCGTCAAACACTATATGCAGCGGGTAGCGGTACAGGGCTCGCCGACGATGATCACCGCGCTCACGGACACCTGGCAACCGAATGCCCGGATGACCACGGCTGAAAAACATCCTTTCCGCAAATACTTCGAAGAACTTCAGATAGGCGATACGGTGGTCACCCATAAACGGACCGTTACCGAAGCGGACATCTCGAATTTTGCCAACCTCAGCTGGGACCATTTCTATGCGCATACCGATCACACTTCGCTCGAGGGTACGATTTTCGAAAGACCCGTGGCCCACGGTTATTTTGTCCTGAGCGCGGCTGCCGGTCTTTTTGTCGACGCGGGGAAGGGACCGGTTATGCTCAATTACGGCCTCGAAGAATGCCGCTTCCTGAAACCCGTTTACGCTGGTACGACGATCGGCGTTCGCCTCACCTGCAAGGAAAAGATCCCACAGGAGAAAAAAGAAGAAAACGATACCCCCCGGGGCATCGTAAAATGGTACGTGGATGTCTATGATCAAACCGGCGAGAGCGTAGCCGTAGCCACGATCCTGACGATGGTCCAGCGCCGGAACCTAAACAACTAACGTTATGTATCGCGAAATCGGGGATGGTTACGTAAAGACCGAATGCCACAATGGAGTAACCACCATTGAATTCCATCATCCCCAAAGCAATTCGCTGCCGGGCCTCCTGCTCGAAGCCATGACCCATGAGGTCCACGGCGCCGGCAATGACCGCGACACGCGTGTCATCGTTCTCCGGTCTGGCGGGGAACGCGCATTTTGCGCCGGCGCCTCGTTTGACGAGCTGCTGGCTATCGGTACGCCCGAACAGGGCCTGCATTTTTTCAGCGGGTTCGCCCACCTCATCAACGCCATGCGCAAATGCCCGAAATTCATCATCGTCCGCATACAGGGAAAATGCGTCGGCGGCGGCGTGGGCATCGCGGCGGCGGCAGATTATGCCATAGCAACGGCGGGCGCCGATGTCAAGTTGAGCGAGCTGGCTATCGGCATTGGCCCGTTTGTCGTCGGACCCGCCGTGGAACGAAAGATCGGGGTCGCGAATTTCGGCAGCCTGGCGATCGATGCCACCCGGTGGCGCGATTCGGAATGGGCAAAAAGAAAAGGCCTCTATTCCGAACTCCATGGCAATGCGACCGAAATGGACGAATCCATCCAACGGCTGGCGGGCAACCTTGCACACTCGAACCCCGAAGCGATGGCGTTGCTGAAACAACATCTCTGGAAAGGCACCGAACACTGGGACCAGTTGTTGCCGGAAAGAGCGGAGATGAGCGGAAGGCTCGTCCTCAGTCCGTTCTCGCGGCAGGCAATCAGCGCGCTTCGCCCAAAAAAATAGCCGGCCGCCCACGCAAGGATCGCCGACCCTACAGATCGTCGTATTGATAGATCGGATCGATCGCCGAATGCGCATCCATGTCGAACACCGGTTTGATCAGCCCGTCCTTCAACCCGTATACCCAGCCGTGCAACTGCGGCCGCTGTTCCTGTTTCCAGGCCCGCTGGATGATGGATGTCTTCGCCAGGTGCATCACCTGCTCCTTCACGTTCAGCTCGGTCAGCCGGTCGGCTCTTTTTTCCTCATCGCCGATGCGGTCGAGTTCTTTGCTGTACAACCGGTATACATCCTTAATATTGCGGAGCCACATATTCAGCACGTATTTGTAGTCGTGGTTCGTCATTGCCGCGCGAATGCCGCCGCAGCCATAGTGGCCGCACACGATGACATGTCCCACCTTGAGGTGGTTTACTGCGAAATCGAGCACGCTCAGCAGATTGACATCCGTATGGATCACCAGGTTGGCGATATTGCGATGAACGAAGATCTCGCCGGGCTGTGTCCCGGTGATCCTGTCGGCGGGAACGCGGCTGTCACTACAGCCGATCCAGAGAAAATTGGGCGTCTGCAGACGCGCGAGGCGTTGGAAATACTCCGGATCATCCGCTTTGATCCCTTCGGCCCAACCCTTGTTGTCCTTTAATAATTTTTCTACCGGTGACATGGCCTGCATTTAAATGTTCAATCCGCCGCACGCGCTGACCACCTGCCCTGTAATATACGAGCTGAGGTCGCTGGCGAGGAATAAAGTGGTGTTGGCGATCTCTTCCGCACGTCCAAAGCGGCCCAACGGAATACTTTCCAGGAACTTCTTTGCGCCGTCGCCCTCTTTCAGGTAATGGGTCATATCCGTTTCCACAAAACCCGGGGCGATCGCATTGCACCGGATATTGCGGCTGCCCAGCTCTTTGGCTACCGACTTCGTGAAGCCGAGGATACCAGCTTTGGACGCGGCATAGCTGCTTTGTCCGGCATTCCCGCTTACCCCGACGACCGAGCTCATATTGATGATCGAACCTTGTTTCGCTTTCATCATCGGCCGGATCACCTGTTTGGTCATGTTGAAGACACTGGTCAGATTGATGTTGATCACGTCCTGCCACTGTTCGGGCGTGAGCCGAAGCAGGAGGTTGTCTTTCGAGATGCCCGCATTGTTCACGCAGATATCGACGGTCCCGAACTCCCTGACTACCTCATTGACCATGGCTTCGCATTCCGAATAAAGGCCGGCATTGCTCTTATAAGCCTTTGCCTTTACTCCCGACGCCTTCAGTTTCTCTTCCAACACTTTCGCCTTTTCCTCACTGCTCAGATAGCTGAAGGCTACATGGGCGCCATGCTCCGCAAGTTTTAACGCGATGGCTTCCCCAATGCCGCGGCTGGCGCCGGTGACGATCGCTACTTTGTTTTCCAATAATTTCATGGGCCAAATATATATCTTTAGACTCTATGAACCGCCCGAAAAATTTGCTGCCGGCGCTGGTGTTCGCTTTTGCGGTAGAGACATTGAGCGTCACCTGGGCCTTGAAGATACCCGGCGCCGCGCCCATCCTTTCCGTGCTTTACTGCGCTTCGGGTCTTGTCATCGGCCGGCTACTGACCCGCCTTCCCGCATTCAAACTGACGGCTCCGGTTTTGATGGATGCGGGAAAGCATGAGGGCCCGGAAAGCGCGTTATGGAAAAGCCCCGCCATTCATTTTCGGTTGGTCGTTGCCGGGTTGCTCATCCTCGCAACCTGGTCCTGGTGCCAGTATTGGTTCGACGAGATGCCGATCGATATCACAAATGCCGATATGCTGCCGATCATCCGGGTGATGGGCGAAAGATTCATCGCGGGCAGGCATGGCCAGGTCTATGATATCATTCCGTGGATATGGCATGGCACGCAACCGATCTATCTTCCCGCCATGTGGCTGCCTTACGTACCGGCCATCGCACTTGGGATCGATATGCGCTGGATCGCCGTGGCGGGTTTGCTCTTTGCATTCACGGTATTTCTTTTCCTGTATGATCCGCCCTCCGCAAATTCAACCCGCTCCCGCAACTATCTTTCCATTTATCTGGGCGCGCTGGCCTTCCTGCTCTTCTGGTGGGTGGTGGCTGACAATACGCCGGGCATCGTGAGCGTAGCGGAAGAGGGGACGGTCATCGGCTACTATGTCCTGCTGGTGCTGGCCCTCGTTTCCGGCAAACCGTGGCTGACGGGGATCGCCATTTCGCTTTGCATGCTGAGCCGGTATGCGCTGGCCGGCTGGATACCCGCCTATTTGCTCATCCTTATTCTCGGTAAGAAATGGAAATACGTCGGCATCGTGACACTGACCGGCATATTATGTTTTCTGTTGTTGTTCCTTCTTCCCGTCGGATGGGATACTTTTTTGAAACTGGCGAGCCTGCCGGGCCATTACGTCGCTTTCGCAGCGCGGGTCTGGAAGGACAGCCCGGATACCTTTTCGGCCGCGCCGGGTTTTGCCTGGTTCTTCGGCCCACGGCATATCGTCGTCCTACATCGGCTTTTACTGACGCTGAGCTTCCTCGTCCCGGTGCTGTTCGTCGTTGTACGGCGTGGGCGGCAGTCGGTCTGCAATCTTCCGCTGGCCACGCTGAAAATAACTCTGGTGATTTTCTACAGTTTTATCGACGTGCCCTATCTCTACCTGTTCTACACCTCGACGCTCGTCAGCCTGATCGCAGTGACCCTGGCGTTGCGGACGCCAGTCCCGGTGAGTTCCTGATCCGTCCGCAGTCCGGACGGCGCCCCCGATTCATTTCCGCCCGCCGGCTTCCTGCGCCAACATGGCATGTATCTCATCGATGTACTTGCGGTCATTGGACAGCCGCGGAACTTTGTGCTGTCCGCCCAGCTTCCCCTTTCGCTTGAGCCAGGACGTGAACACGCCTTTTTCAAGAACATGCAGCACCGGCATGCCGAGCGCAATGTCCTTATGACGCTTGGCTTCGTAGTCGCTGTTGATGCTTTGCAGCGCCTTATCCAGCTCGCTCACAAAAACCTGGAGATCGGCCGGTTTTTTTTCGAACTCCACCAGCCACTCGTGCGCCCCGTTGCCGCCCGCCCTGAAATAGACCGGTGCCGCAGTGTAGTCATTGACGATCGCGCCCGTCTTCGCCGAAGCGATGGCGATAGCTTTGTCCGAATTGTCGACGATCACCTCCTCACCGAAAGCGTTGATAAAATGTTTGAGTCTGCCGCTGACCTTGATGCGGAACGGGCTTCGTGACGTGAATTGGATCGTGTCTCCAAGCAGATAGCGCCATAGTCCGCCATTGGTATTGATCACCATCGCATAGTGATGCCCCAGTTGCACGTCGTCCAGCCCGATGGTCTCGGGATGGGGTTTGCCGTATTCTTCCACCGGCATGAATTCCATGAATATCCCATGATCGAGGAACAGCACCATGCCATCGTCATTCGGATTACCCTGCGCGGCAAAGAACCCTTCGCTGGCATTGTACATATCGAGATAGTGGATGTCTTTGCCGATCAGACTGCTGAACTGCTCCTGGTAAGGCGTAAAAGCCACGCCGCCATGGATGTACAGCTCCAGCGATGGCCACACCTCCGCCAATGTGCTCTTCCCGGTGATCTCGAGGATGCGCCGGATCAGCACCAGCGTCCAGGTGGGCACGCCCGATATGGAGGTCACATTTTCCTGTATGGTGTTCTTCGCGAGCCGTTCGATCTTGTCTTCCCATTCGTCCAGCAGCGCGATGCTCAGCTCGGGCGTCCGGATCCAGTTTCCCCAGAACGGCGCATTTTGAAGGAGCACAGCGCTCAGATCGCCGTAGTGAACATCCTCATTCATCTGGCTGATCGTATGGCTGCCGCCGATGACAAGCCCTTTGCCCGTCAGCAGGTCGCTATCGGGATTGAAGTCGTAATACATCGTCAGTACGTCCTTCGCGCCCTTGTAGTGGCAATCCTGAAGACTCTCGTCGCTGACCGGGATGAATTTGCTTTTGTCGCTGGTCGTACCGCTGCTTTTGGCGAACCAGTTGATCGGAGTATTCCAGAGGATATTCTGTTCCCCGTTCATGATCCGCTGGATATACGGCTTGAGATCGTCGTATTCATGGATGGGTACGGCCTGTTTGTATTCGCGAATGGAATAGATCCTGGAAAAGTTGTATTTGCGTCCGAATTCCGTGTACTGAGCCGACGTGACGAGATGCTGCAGCACTTCCCGTTGTACGTCGACGGGATGTTGCATCCACTGCTCTATGCGGCCAAGCCGCAGTCTGGCGAGTCTCGATATGGCCGGGCTTAAGAATTTCATAGTATGATCGGCGGCCTCTTCGCCCGGCTCCGGTCTGCCCGGAGCGGGCTACGCCGAAAGGCAAAATAACTAATCGGCGGGACTTTTTAAAAGGTATTCTTCTCCTCCGCCTGTCTTGCTTCCTCATGCAGATAGTCCTTTCTTTTCAGCTGGAAATTGCGACCCAGGTAAAGACGTCTGACCTGTTCGTCCTCCGCCAGCTCTTCCGCCGACCCATGTTTAAAGATCTTTCCATCGATCAGCAGATAGGCCCTGTCACAAATAGATAGCGTTTCGTTGACGTTGTGATCGGTGATCAGGATACCGATATTCCGGAATTTAAGCCGGGCTACGACGGACTGTATGTCTTCTACTGCAATAGGATCGACGCCGGCGAACGGTTCGTCGAGCAGGATGAATTTCGGATCTACGGCCAGCGCGCGCGCGATCTCCGTCCGCCGACGTTCCCCGCCCGACAGAGAATCCCCATTATTCCTGCGCACATGATGCAGATGGAATTCGTCCAACAGCGCCTCGAGCTTTTCCTTTTGTTTCGCACGCGGCAGGTCGGTCATTTCCAACACCGCCTTGATATTGTCCTCCACGCTCAATTTGCGGAAGACGGAAGCCTCCTGCGGCAGATAGCCGATACCCATCTGCGCCCGCTTGTACATCGGCAGACGGGTGATATTGATATCATTGAGAAAAACATCCCCCGCGTCCGGTTTGATCAACCCCACCACCATGTAAAAGGTGGTCGTCTTGCCGGCTCCGTTGGGTCCAAGCAATCCCACGATCTCGCCCTGCTCCAGTTTCACCGAGACGTGATTCACCACCGTCCTGTTGTGATAGGTCTTTACAAGGTCCTGGGAATGAATGGTAATGCTCAATTTTTTCTGTTTAGCCTGCAAAAATAAGACCCGAATGCCACGTGGCGAAGTCCGCACTCTAAATTTATAGGTGTTTTAAGACATATCGCCTAAGTTTGCGGAATTATTCGGGCTGAAATGAAAGTTATCGACCACATTACCAACGCCAAAGATACCCTGGTTTCTTTCGAGATCTTACCTCCGCTGAAAGGCAGGACCATCAATTCGATCTATGAACACCTCGATCCGTTGATGGAATTCAAGCCGGCCTTTATCAATGTGACGTACCACCGGAGCGAAACGATGTTCAAAAAGAAGACCGACGGCACCTTCGAGAAGGTAGAGGTCCGTAAACGCCCCGGCACCGTCGGCATCTGCGCTGCCATCATGAACCATTACAGGGTCGACGCGGTACCGCATCTCATCTGCGGCGGTTTCGCAAAACGCGAAACCGAAGACGCGCTCATCGATCTGCATTTTCTCGGCATCGATAACGTGCTGGTCCTTCGCGGAGACGCTGCAAAGAACGAGAGTTCCTTCGAACCCGAACCCGACGGCCATCGGTTCGCGATCGATCTGCTGAAACAGGTGGTATGTTTGAACCAGGGCGTCTATCTCGAAGAAGATATCAAAAACGGCGGTAAGACGAATTTTTGCATCGGTGTGGCCGGATATCCGGAAAAGCATTTTGAAGCGCCCAACCTCGAGACCGATCTGATGTACCTGAAGGCGAAGGTCGCCGCCGGTGCCGAATACATTACAACGCAAATGTTCTTCGACAATCAGAAATATTTCGAATTCGTCAGGATCTGTCGCGAGAAGGGTATCCATGTGCCGGTCGTCCCGGGCCTGAAGCCGATCACCAGTAAGAAACAGATGAGCATGCTGCCGAAGGTATTCCACGTGGACCTGCCCACCGAACTGTCAAACGAGATACTTCAGTGCAAGACGGATGCAGACGTCGAAAAAGTAGGCACCGAATGGCTGATCCAACAGAGCAGGGAGCTTAAAAAAGCCGGCGTACCGGTCCTGCATTATTATACGCTGGGAAAGCCCAGGGTCATCGAAGCGGTAGTCCGGGCGACCCTCTGAGCCCGAAGGGTTGTTGACGCCCCGCTTATAGAGGCGCACCGTTTTGAGCGGCCGATCAATGCGGCAACCCGGCCACCATTTTCTCATCGACCTTTACCGGGTATTTCTTTTTCAGCTCGGCAATCCATTGGTCCTCCATCCAGTTTTGATAATCGTTGATGACGAAACCGCGCGCATCCCTAAAATTACGCGGCGACCGGTCCGCGTGGAAATTGAGGATGTAGGCGAAGCTGACAGAGTTATCCGCCGGGTTGGTAGAGAAGGCAGTATACGTTTGCGGAGCGACGGCCGATCCGCCGGAACCAGGGATCTGTGCCAACTCATATCGTCCCGAGTCCGCCTGTATAGCCGTAGCCGCGCTGTCCACCATCTGCCGCCACATGGAAACGGGGTACTTCTGCAATCTTGCCTTGAGGGCTTCCGCCGTAGCGACGTCCCTGCAGGTGAATAACAGCGCATCGGCGCTCGGATTCCACCGGTACCTGTCCTTATGGCCTTCATAGTATTTTCTCAAACCAGCGCTGTCGGTGGAGGCCTTATCCCATATCTTTCGCTGCATGATCTCGAACAGCAGATTGCCTTCCCTGAACTCCGTCAGCTGGAATGCGAAATCGGGGTTGTATTCTTCCAGATGGTTGCGGTAATAGTCCTGCGCCACCCGTTCGATCCACCGGTCGAACAGGTCTTTATCGACCTGGATACCGCCAGGCCGCTGTCCCCTGACCGACCGGAAATAGGATAGCCATTCCGCGACCGCGTACGATTGACGGCTGAACGAAAAAAGGACGGTCGTTCTTGTCAAACCGCGGAAGGACGGAAGCCCGGTATTCAACATGGCGCTGTCAGTAAACGCCCAGAGATCCCGGTCGTCGATGTCCGCCCGATGATAATCCACCTGTTGCAGGATCCTGTTGAGCAATGCTTTCCTCGAGACCTCTATCCTCGGGTCGTTCATCACCTGTTGTCTCAGCCCGGCAGCAACCAGCGAATCCAATTCACGCGGAGCCGGCCTGCGCGCTATCCGCTTGATGATATGATAACCGAAGGCTGTTTTCAGCGGTCTGCTGATGGCGCCGTCCCTGTCGAGTCCAAACGCCGTTGCTTCGAAGGCAGAATCGTACCGGCCGATCCCGAACTCGGGAAGCTCCCCGCCCGCCTGATAGGAGAGGTTATCCCCGCTGAAGGTCCGCGCCAGCGACGCAAAATCGGCGCCTCTCTTCAATAGCGAGTAGATGCTATCCGCTTTATGCCTGATCGATTCCTGCATCACGGCGGTGGCCGAAGGCGGGAAGGCCAGTAAAATCTGCGCTACCCTGATCCTGCCCAGCGCCTTCCGTTCGCCATCGTTTCGGAAAATATGGTATCCCCCGTGTGTATGCCAGGGTTTCGAGAAATGTCCCGGGGGCGTCGAATAGGCGAGATCTTCCAGTTGGTACGGAAGCGTAAACACGGTGATATAGCCGATGTCTCCGCCGTTTGTCCTGACGGATGGGTCTTCGGAATATTCCATGGCTACGTCCCTGAACTTCCTGCCCTTTTTCAACGCCTCATAGGCCGCCCGCGCCTTTTCGTAAGCCTTCAGCGTATCTGCCGGCGTGGGATTCTTCGGCAGCAAGATCAGGATATGCGACAACCGGATGTCCTTTTGACTGCGGTCGAACGCTTCTTTTACCAGCCTGGCGAGACTTGTGTCATCCTTCAGATAAGACTCCGCGACTTGCGAACGGAAACTTTGCAGCTCGGACCGTTGAGACGGTAAGGTGTCCAGACGGGCATCGTAGGCCGCCCTGACCTTCAATTTATAACGGATGTACAGCTCGAGGTAGTCCCGATAAGATTTCTCCGTGGGATTTTGAGCGACATTGTTCTTATTATAGGCCCGCAGGAATTCGTCCCTGCTGACGGGGACATTGTCGATGGTGAACAGGGTCTGGGCTTGAACGCCGGTAAGGCTAAGGATCAGTAGGAGAGGAACGAAGAACAATTCATTGACCCGTAGGCTCATATCAATTGGATTTTTTTTGACGCAGCTTCAGATCGATCACCTGGTCCAGCTGCTGATACGAAAGTTTTTTGGCGATGATCCGCTTGTCTTTATCCAGCAAATAGAGAATGGGGGTTTGGTACACGTCGTACAGCTGCCGGAAGGAAGGTTGTCCCGCTTTCTCGGTCGAGTCGGCGTGCGCCTTGGTCTCATAAACGTGGATCCAATCGGTTAAATTGTGATCCTTAATGAATTGGAGCCAGGCCTGTCTGCCTCCGTCCACCATTACGCCATAGATCTTAACCCCTTCCCGTTTCCATTTCGCCTGGAAGATGGAATCCACTTTCGGAACGATCTCTTTGCAATGACTGCAGGTAGGGTCCCAAAAACAGATGACAATGAACGGAGCGTCGACGCCGTACAGCGGCCGCAGGGCCCCGGCCGTATCGACCATTTCCATGTTGGCTGCGGGTTCTCCTATCAAGTTGGCCATCAGGCTATAAGCGCGATCGTTTAGGAATTTGCGGTACTTCTCAGTAAAAAATTCAGTTTGCCCCGCATTGATATATTTCTCGAACAGGTGCACGAATACCGCGTCCTGGCCCATGTATTCGGGGTTGACGTATTTTTGAACGAAGTAGACCATGAGGTACTGGAACATGGGCGCGCTGACGCGGGCTTGCAGCAGCATCCAATCCGCTTCCCGTTCGATCGAGTCGGCTTCGGGAGGCACCAGGTCCCGGAAATACTTATCCAGCCTGGGCTCGAAGACGGGGGTCCGCGTCAACCGGGCATCCGTAAAATCAACCCCGTCCCAGTAATGCGTCTTGAAATAGCGATAGGCGAATCCGCTGTCGTATTTGCCGCCCGGCTGCCGGGCGGCGGGCGGAACCTCCGGTTCTTTCAGCAGTCTGAACAGGGATGTCAGCAGCGAATGCGGGTACCTGACCGCAAGATTATCGCGGTAGTGTTGCAGCTCGGCATTCAGCGAACGGAGTTGTTCCCTTACGACGGCCGAATCGGCTTTCGAATGTTTTGAGGCCAGTTCCTTCCGGGCGGCGACGATCTCCTGGCCTTTTGCGGCGGTAAACCGGGTATAGGCCTGGAACACGGTATTGTCCGGGCATCCCGTAAATACCACGCTTGCCGGAAGCGCCGTCGTGTCAGCCGAAACGCTGAAATGCTGAATGCTGTCGATCAATAGTTCGAACAGGATGGCGCGATTGGGAGAAACGATAAAATACACTCCCCCGGGTAGCTTTTCCTTTCCGGCGAATAGACCGTTGCTGTTTGCGTCGAGGATCGCAGAGTCCGCGAGCGCCTTGATCTTTCCATAATAATAGCCTAGATAGACCTTTCCGCCGGTGTACGGTTTGAGATGAAGGCGGATCGAATATCCGCTTTGGGGATCACGGAGTCCGGCGGTGGTTACGGCCGGGCTGGATCGGGGGTCCGAAAATCCAGCGAAGGCCAATTCTAACAAACAGAACGAGAGGAGGAAGATCAACGGAAACTTACGCATAGACGGGTAAAATTAACCATAAATCGTCATAATCGCCGTTTCAGGCTATTTTTGCACGGTGAGAAAAAGAGACAGAAAAAAGCCGATCACGCTATCCAATATACTCGTGGAAGATTATGCCGCCGAAGGTAAGTCCATCGCCAGGGCCGACGGCAAGGTCATCTTCATCGAGAACGCCGTCCCCGGAGATGTCGTGGACATCCGTCTTTCGAAGAATAAGAAGGATTGGGCCGAAGCGCATGTTACTACCTTTCAACGATATTCTCCCGACCGGATCGAGCCATTTTGCGCTCATTTCGGCGTATGCGGCGGCTGCCGTTGGCAGATGCTGCCTTATCCCCTGCAATTGAAATACAAACATCAGCAGGTGGAAGACGTCCTGCGTCGCATCGGCAAGGTTCAGCTGCCCCCGATCAATCCGATCCTGGGTGCTGCCGCGACCACCCGCTACCGGAACAAACTCGAGTACACCTTCTCCAACCGGCGATTCCTGTTGCCCGGGGAGCTCCGCGACCCGTCCGTTTCCCAACAGCAGAATGTGGCCGGCTTTCACGCCCGGGGTCTTTTCGACAAAGTAGTCGATATCGAAACCTGCCATTTGCAGGAAGAGCCCACCAACCGTCTGCGCCGTTTCATCAGGGATTACGGTCTTCAAAACGGGCTGTCTTTCTACGATATCAAAGAACATCGCGGCTGGCTCCGGAACCTGCAGGTCCGGATCTGTACCACCGGCGAGGTCATGGCCAATCTCATACTCGGACATGCCGATGAAGAACAAACGCGGCGACTCTCCGGACTCCTGCTGCAACAATTTCCCGAGTTAACGACTCTTTTGGTAACGATCAATCCGAAATGGAACGATAGCATCACAGGCCTGGACCCGCGGGTCGTCCACGGAAAAGGGTACGTGACCGAGCGGCTCGGCGATTTCCGCTTCAAGATCGGCCCTCAATCCTTTTTCCAGACCAATACGCGTCAGGGGGAACAGCTGTACAATGTTACCCGCGATTATGCGGAGCTGACGGGGAAGGAGACCGTGTATGACCTGTATTGCGGCACCGGGAGCATTGGCATATTCGTCAGCCGCCTGGCGGCGAAAGTCGTCGGGGTGGAGGTCATCGAGGCCGCCGTCGACGATGCGCGGGAAAATGCAGCGCTCAATGGCATCGCCCATGCGCGGTTCTTTGCGGGGGACGTGGTCGACATTTGCCGGGATGGCTTTTTCGAACGCGAGGGGCGCCCGGAAGTTATCATCACCGATCCCCCCCGCGCCGGTATGCACGAAGGCCTGGTCAACAAGATCCTGGAGATGGCGGCGCCTACAGTCGTCTACGTGAGTTGTAATCCGGCCACCCAAGCCCGTGACCTCCACCTGCTGGACGCAAAATATGGCGTGACCGCCGTCCAGCCGGTAGATATGTTTCCACATACCCATCATATTGAAAATATCGTGCAATTGAAATTGAGGCGTTAATCGTAAATTGTGCGCTAATAAAAAAATTCGAAAAAGACCAGTATGCCAAGCTACCGACCGGGCCTTCCTTCCTTTCCACCGGTGATCAGGACCCTGCTCATCATGAATGCTATCGTGTTTTTTGCTCAGATGCAAATGCCTGAATTGACCGGATGGGGTGGCCTGCACTACTGGAAATCGCCGCTGTTCAAACCGCACCAGATCATCACCCATATGTTCATGCATGGTGGCTGGTCGCACATTATATTCAATATGCTCACCCTCTGGATGTTCGGCAGTATCCTGGAAAATTATTGGGGAGCAAAGCGTTTCATCAACTTCTACCTGATCTGCGGCATCGGTGCTGCGCTGGCCCAGATGGCCATGATCCCTTTTGAGGCCAGACAGGCCGTGAATCATTACCTCGCCAATAATCCCGGTGTGACGCCGGATATGGTGGATGTGAACGGGGCAATTAAAGAATTCACCGACAATTATTCGATGATAGGCGCCTCTGGCGCCATCATGGGCGTCATGGCCGCGTTTGCTT
>DASZYU010000239.1:0-4201 GCA_035545215.1 Puia sp. | reverse complement strand
GACAGGGGGGGGGGACTGTATGTCTTTTTTTAAGAGAAATTACAAGCGAAAATCAAGTGCTTGACAACCAAGAGGTTGAGTTTTGCATGTAAAAACGTGTCTGGAAAGGGATGCCACGTGAGGGCGCGGGAGGAATGCTGCGTGCACGAGTGAGGGGTGCGGAAGAAGCCATGGCGAGTGAGGCGCGGGGGGAATGCGTGCACGAGTGAGGGTGCGGAAGAAGCCATGGCGAGTGAGGGCGCGGGAGGAATGCGTGCCGGTTAGCGGGCTATTTGGCGGCGGGCGGCGCGCCGACCTCGTTGGCCTTTAGCACACGGATGAAATTTCCCCCGAGGATCTTGACAATATCCTCCTTTTTATATCCGCGTTTGAGGAGCTCGCGCGTGATCAGCGGATAGGTCGATACATCGTCCAATTGCTGCGGCGGAGATTCGATGCCGTCGAAATCCGAGCCGAGACCGACATGGTCGGGGCCGATCAGCCGGACGATATAGTCGATGTGATCCAGCACCAGCGATAACGGAGCGCGCAGCGAGTCGGTCTCGCCCGGGTATTTCTTCGACAGGTATTCATTGATCGCATATTGGGGCGCCTTTGCCGCGTTCATGCTGTCGACCTCGCGCCGGTGCCGTTGCAGGAACCGCGTCACCCTGGGTTGGTAGTTGCTGTCCAGGAAACCCGAATAAAAATTCACCTGGATGACCCCTCCGTTGGCGCCGACAGCCTTTATCTGATCGTCTTTAAGGTTGCGGGGCACGGGACACAACGCGTACACGCTGCTGTGACTGCAGATGACCGGTTTGGTCGTCGTATGGATCGCATCCCAGAACGTCCGTTCGCCGACGTGCGAAAGATCGACCAGCATACCCAGTTCGTTCATGCGGCGGACGATCGCTTTTCCTTTTTCCGTCAACCCATACGGCGTCACGGTAAAAGCCTTCGACGTTTCATCAAAAGCCGACGTAGCCCAGGACGTGCTGTTGTTCCAGGTGAGCGTCATGTAGCGAACGCCCCGTCGGTACAGGCTGTCGAGATAATCCATGTTATCTTCGATCATATGCCCGCCTTCAACGCCCATCATCGCCGCCAGGCGGTGATGTTTCACAGCCTGCGCGATTCCCGCAACGTCGGTAACGATCTGCATCCGGTGCGGATAGCGCGCCGCAATCGAATAAAGACTATCGATCTCGCGGTTGGCCTGCCGGAAAGCGCTGCCAACGCCATAGTGGTCGTCGCAAAAAATGGAGAAGACCTGCACGTCGACGCCGCCTTTTTTCCATCTCGCCAGGTCGGACATCGCCTTCCCTGTCAGGTCCGTTCCGATATCGAGCCCTTTGAGGGTTGCCGAACTGAGTACGTCATTGTGTGTATCGACGACGACGGCCCTTTCATGTAAAGTAACGTAAGCCTGTGCGTTCGCCTGGGTATTCATCGCCAGCGCAGCCATCGCCAGCGCGGCGATTAGTGACATCCTGTAACTTTCCATACTATTTTATTCTCTGTGAAAATCGAGGTCCTGGAAATCATAGCTGAAATCGGTCAGCGGCGATACCGGCTTCATCCTTATCCCCGACGCCCTGCCCTGTTCGTCGAGACTGAATATGGCATAGGCATCGGCATTCATGCTCCTCGTGGCCCATCGGACAATGAAGGAGTTTCCCTTATAAGCCAACAGTTCGCCTCCAAGCTTTGGAGATCGTTTGCTCTGAAACCACAGCCGCCCGTTGTTCTCCGATATCGTTACCTCTCCCAACCAGGGATCGCGGTAATTCCCGAGGTAAGCCCGATAATCCTTCTTCTCGTTCTTCGCCGTGCGCAGGCCTTCGATCTCTTTTTCGATCGAATCCGTCAATTTTTTATCGGCATCGAGCTGGCGTTTTCGTATGGCGGCATATTCCGAGACCCGGTCTGTCCCCGTGATGCCGAGGTACCCGTCCTTGATCTGGTTGGTGATCGCCGAAAAAGCGAATCCTTCTTCCTGGTTGGTCAGTACGATAATCCCCAGCCGCAGTTCGGGTATCATGGTGATCTGCGTGACCATTCCTTCGAGACCGCCGGTATGGCTCACCTGCCGGTATCCTTTCACGTCGTTGATGACGAAACCAAGACCATAATCTGCAAAGTGCGTCCCATACGGCCCCGGTCCGCCCAACGGCAAAATCGTTTGCGGCGTCCAGCGTTCGCGCATCACCGCCGGGGAGAGCAGCTGTTTGCGATCGGGGCCATACTTGCCTCCATCGAGGTGCATCTCCACCCATTTGCTCAGGTCAGCGATGCTGGAGTAAATGCCGCCCGCCGCATAGTCGACGGTGGATTTGTGACGCGGCACCACCACGACCTTTCCGTCTACGCGTGCATGACCATCGATTACGTCCGAACTGTCCCGCAGCCGGGCAAACCGACCCGCGCTGTGCGTCATGCCCAACGGCCGCATGATCCGTTGCTCGACAAAGTCCTCCCAGGACATGCCGCTGACCCGGCGAACCACCTCGCCGGCAATGATGTACAGGTTGTTGTCGTACGCATATTGCGAGCGGAAGCTGGTCGCGGGTTGCAGGTATTGCAAATTGTGAAGGATATCTTCGATCGTGAAATCGCCGCCGTCCGGAAAGAACATCAGATCACCCGCGCCCAGCCCCAGGCCGCTGCGGTGACACAGCAGATCGCGGATCGTGAATTCCCCGGTGACCCAGTGATCGTGCAAGTTGAACTCGGGAATGTATTGCCTGACCTTGTCGTCCCATTAGAGCTTGCCTTCGTCCACCAGTATACCGAGGGCCGCGGTCGTGAATGCTTTGCTGTTCGAGGCGATGCCGAAGAGCGTATTCTCGTCGACCGGCTGTCCGGTCGCCAGCGATCGCACGCCGTAGCCGCGCGAGTGCACCACCTTGCCGTCCTTGATGACACAAACGGCCACACCGGGAACATCGAAGGCCCGCAACGTCCGTTCGGCCAGTGTGTCGATCTGGGTCGAATTCAGCGGCTGCGCCGGGTTTGGGGGCTGCGCCGACCCAACGGTCACCGTGAGGAGTAATAAAGCAGTAGAAATTATTCTCATGCGAGTTGCTTTCGCTAAATATACCCATTATTCGCTACATCAGCCCCCTCAATCGCAGGCACTGTAACAACATGATTCTCCTCCTGTTCGTGTTTCAGGATGACCGTCCCTTCGGATGGGTTGTATAGCAGGATCAACGCTCCGTTTCCGCGGTCGCAGGCCTCCCTGGTGCGGCTAGCCCACATACGAGCATCAATTTACGTATTTTTGACGCATGAAAGAGGCAAGGCTGCCCACCATCAAGGAGATCGCAAAACAGCTGGACGTCTCCGTTTCTACCGTCAGCCGGGCGCTGCACGATCATCCCGGAATCGGCATGCGAACGAAGATGCGCGTCAAACAGTTGGCCCGCGAACTCGACTACCAGCCGAACCAGACGGCGATCTTCTTCAAACAACGCAAGACCTTCACCATTGGCGTCGTTCTGCCCAATCTCAAGGAAGAATTCTTTTCCGAAGCGATCAACGGTATCGAGGATATTGCCACCCGGCACAACTACAGCGTTCTCATCAGCCAATCCAAAGACGATATCGAACGCGAACGCCGCATCGTCAACACGATGAAGAACAATCGCGTCGACGGCATCATTGCCTCGCTGGGCGCCAACACGACCTCTTATGAACATTTCACGGCGCTGGAGAAATATGGCATCCCGCTGGTCTTCTTCGACAGGGTCCCCGCCGTACCCGGATTCAATAAGGTATATTCCAATATGAACAGCGGCACCCGCGAGGCGATCGAATTCCTCATAGAAAGAGGACACCGCCGTATCGGTGTCCTTAACGGTCCCGAAAAAATGCGTTCGTCCAAAGAACGGACGGAGACCTACAAGCAGGTGCTGATCAAAAAAAGATTGAAGATCGACCTGGGGCTCGTCACGTATACAGATCTTTCCAGGGAGGAGACGTTCAAAGCCATGCAGCAACTGCTCGGCCAACGGCCGCGTCCAACCGCGATCCTGGCCATCAATGACTACATCGCGCTCGATGCCATGCAGTTTGCGCGACGGCAAAAACTCCGGATCAACAAGGACATTTGTTTCGTCAGCTATGCCAATCTGCCGCTGACCAACTACCTGGAAAACCCGCCCATGGCGTCCGTCGAACAATACCCCTATGAACAAGGCGCCCGGGCCGCGGGTAT
>DASZYU010000238.1:0-14665 GCA_035545215.1 Puia sp. | reverse complement strand
GATCGGCGGCGCCACCTCCAGGTATTTCTTGCAGGATACCAAAAAAAACAGCAAAACCACGGGAATAATTATAAATATGTTACGCATGTCTTAAAAGTTGAATTGAACTCCCATTATGAATGTCCGCAGCGGCGGCAATCTCAGAAAATCATGTGTCTCCGGATCCGATCCCTGGTAGCTGGTCAGGGTCAGCAGGTTTTGCCCCTGCACATAGATCCTGCCCGACGACATCCGGCATTTTGCCAACCAGGCCGCCGGCAGGTGGCACGAGAGCGCGACGTTTTTCATCCGGACAAACGAGGCATCCCCATAGACGCCGCTGTTGCTGCTGGTAACCAGGTTGCCCAGCTGATTAAAAGGAAGTGCGGCAAATGCCTGGCTGAACACGGGGTTGTCTTTCTTATCCCCCGGCATCTTCCAGTTGTCCAGCATCGCCGCTGGCAGGTTGCCCAGCGTCCCGGGTTGCGTGCTCAGGCTGTTCAGATAATTATACGCGATCTGTTTGCGGAACTCAAAAAAGACATCCAGCTGGAAGCCGTGGAAATGCACCGAGTTGAGCAAACCGCCATAATACGCCGGGTCGAGACTGCCGTTGTAGACATAGTCTCCCGCCGCCGTCATTTTCCCATCATGATTGACGTCGTTCAACTGGTAATGTCCGCTCGCCGGGTCAATCCCTAGGTACTGGTACCGATAAATCGCATTCAACGGTTTCCCGACGATAAAGGAATATTTATACGACGAAGTGCTCAGCCCGGGAAAGGACACCAGTTCGTTTCGCGGCATAGTCAGCGTCACAACCGTATTCCACGAAAGTTGGCGTCTTTTCACCGCCGAAAAGCCAAGCGTAAACTCGAGCCCTTCGTTTTGCACCAGCGCGGGGAAATTCTCGATCACGCTCGTAAAACCCGTTGCATATGGTAGCGTGTATTGGATCAGCTGATTACTGCTCCGGTTTCGGTAGTAATCCGCGGTGAGCATGATCCTGTCGTTCAGGAAGCCAAGCTCCATGCCGACTTCCAGCTTTCGCGTTCGCTCCCACCGGAAATTCGGGTTGAAAAGCTTGCCGGGTGTATACGTGCTGGAATCTTCGTAGGTCGCCGTCGTCGTCGTCCACGTATCGAGATACTGGTAATCGGGGATCTTGTCATTGCCTGTCGTCCCATAGCTCGCCCGCAACTTGCCAAAACTCAGCCATCGCCACTGCTCGCGGAATAGGCCGGTATTCGAAAAGATCCAGGCGACCCCGACAGCCCCGAAATTGGCTAACCGGTTTGCGGGACCAAAACGGCTCGACCCATCCCTCCGACCAGACAGGTTGATCAGCAATTGATTGTTCCAGTTGTAGTTGATCCGACCAAAGCCGGCATTGTACCGGTAGTCCGAATACGTCCGCGTCGCCACGATATTGCTCGCGCCCGAAAGCCCTCCCAACAACGCATCGCTCGAATAACCGTTGCCCTCGATATCCGAACCCGTCGTCTGCTGGTCCTGCCACGTCCCCCCAACAAGGATATCCAGCTTTCCTTTTCCGATCGCCGTATTAAATTCCGCTTGCGGTTCGACGAGATAGCTCTTGAAACGATTCGTCGCGAATTCGGCATACAGGTAAGGCGAATAAGCGGGATTCTGCGCCGTCGAAGGATAGGCCGAGTTCTCATCGAGCGCGATCGTGTTGTAACCGCCGCTTACCCGCAGCGTCAACTTCTTAAAAACCGTGTAACCGATCTGCAGGTTCGAAAGCAGGTTGTCCGTCTGCGCGGTGTATTTCTGGTTGAGGTATTCCAGGGGGTTATCGTAATAGACCACCCCACCCTCGTTCCAGGCCAGCGTTCCGTCGGCATTGTATAGTTTCAGATCGGGTGGCAGCGCCAGATTGCTCGTCAGGTCCGTTCCGATCAGGTTATTTTTATCGCTCGAATAAAGCGCCGAAAAATTGATCTTCAGCCTCCGGTCTTCCGATGCATGCGACAGGTTCGCGTGCATGGTCCCGCGGTTGTCACCCAAATTACCCGGGAAGACCGTCGATTCGTGATGAAAACTGCCACCGAGCACAAACTGCGTATTGACCGATCCGCCCGAGACGGATGCCTGGGCATCCGTCGTTTGCGCCATATTCCCGATCAGCAATTTCGCAAAGTCCGTGTAACGCGTGGTATCGTATACCAGCAGGTCGAAGGCGTTGTCGTTGTCGGGCGTGACGCCGTCATTGGCAAAAGCCTCGCGGCGCATCGCCACGTATTGCCGCGTATTCATCATCTTCGGCAGCCTCGTCACCCGGCTCATGCCGGTATAGACATTCAGGTTCAGTTTTGTCTTTCCGATATTTCCCTTCTTAGTGGTGATGAGCACTACCCCATTGGCGCCCCGCGACCCGTAGATGGCCGTTGCGTCCGCATCCTTGAGCACCTCGATGCTCTCGATGTCCTGCGGATTGATACTGTTGAACGGACTTGCACCACCGGGATGGTTCAAATTGGGGTCGATGCCTGGCGTGCCCAGCGCGGACTGCATCTGGTTGATGAAATTGTTCGGCGCGGCAAAAGGCACCCCGTCGATAATAAACAGCGGTTGATCGCTTGTGATCGTCTGGTCGAGCGAGGTCCTGCCTCTCACCTGCACGTTGAAGGCGCCGCCAGGCAGTCCCGACGTCTGGCTCACCACCATGCCCGGCACCCGGCCTTCCAGCGCGGCCAGCGGGTTGGACACCGGCTGCTGAGCCAACGTCTCCGCAGTCACCGTCGTGACCGCTCCCGTATTCAGTCGCCTCGTCGTGGTGCCGTACCCGATTATCTGCACCTGGTCCAGCTCACTCCTCGCCGGAACCAGTGATACGACGATCGGCTTTTCGCCGTTGACGCGGATCTCCCGCGGGACATAACCGGTAAAAGAGATGACCAACACCCGTCTTTCCCCGCCGTCCTTCAACTCGAACCGGCCATCGGGGCCCGTTACGGTCCCCTGCCGCGTACCTTTCAGCTGCACGGATGCCCCCGCCAGCGGGCGGCCGAGACTATCTGTGACTGTTCCGGAAATCGCCTGGGGTTTGGGGTCAGCGGTATCCGCGCCCAACGGCTGCGAAACATTACCCCCTCCCGAACGCCGCGAGATGAAGACCGTTTTATTCTTGATCGAAAAGCTAAGCCCCTGTCCCTGCAAAACTTCGGAGAGAAACCGGTCCAGCGGCGTGTTTACCGCATGCACCGTTACCGGGCTGGCGGCGGCAATGTAACTTTCGTCCGAGAAGACGACAAAACCCGTCTGATCTTTGATGACGCGGAAGATTTCTTTCAAGGGAGTGTTGCTTCCTGAAAACGTGATCGTCTGTGAAACGCCGCGGGCGGCGACATGAAGAAAACCCACGGTAAGAAAGAAAATGGTTAGTTTCATCACTAACAGCGTTTTGGTGACGCAGCGGTGCCTCCCCCAGGCCGGCCGCATGCAAAGAGCCTTTTTTTGCATACTTTCGCATTGTTTGGGTAAATGAATAAGCAGTCTTGTCAGGACTTTTTTTTGTTCGGCTACCCAAACGTCCGCCGGAAATGTTGCAAGCATTTCCGGTTTTTGTTACAGGCACCGTGTATAGGTATACCGAAGGCCGTTCAGGCCCGAAAACCCTTATTTCGACAGGATCAGTTTCTTCCCCTCGATCCGGAACCGTAGCTGCATCTCGCCGAAACCCTGCAACACCTGCGACAGGGTCAGGTCCCTCGACATCTCGCCGAAGAATTTCCGTTTCACCGGCTCGCCCTCAAGGGCGATGTTCACGTCGTACCACCGGCTCAACTGCCGGAGCACCGTCTTCAGATCCGCGCCGTCAAAATTGAAAAGCCCGTTCTTCCAGGCGAGCACCTGCTCGGTATTCACCGCCTTTTTGATCGCAATCGGCATCCCCTGTACGGCTTGAGCCTGCTCGCCGGGACGAAGCAGTACCTTTTGTTTATCCCGGACCACGCGGACAGCTCCCTCCAGCAGCGTCGTTTCCAAACGAGGCTCATCGGAGTAGGCATTAAGATCAAAAGCTGTCCCAAGGACCTCCACTTCCTCCCCCGCCGTTTTGACCCGGAAAGGCTGCCCCGGCCGGCGCGCCACTTCGAAATAGGCTTCACCGCTAACCGTCACCTTTCGCTCTGCTCCTGCGAACGCCGTCGGGTAAGTAATCGAGGAGGCCGCATTCAGCCAGACCTTCGAACCGTCGGGCAATACCAACTGGTATTGACCACCCCTTGGCGTCGCAAGCGTATTGTACACCATGCCACCGGCTGCTCCCCGCGAGGCCGCGTATGCCAACTGTCCTTTGTCCGTTTTCGTCGCCGTTATGCCGCTCCCGACAGCGATCTGTCCCGGCGCCAGGCTGTCGAGCACTATGCGTTGGCCATTCCCGAGCGTCAACACAGCCTTGTTCCCGCCGGGAAGCACATCCTGCCCCGAACCTCCAGCCTCTACGATCGCCGGCCGCACGGACGACGGCCGGATCATCAGCCAGCCTGCCCCACCGAGCACCGCCAGGGCTACAACCACCGCCGCCACCCGCGTCCAGGAAAATGCCAAAACCTTCCGTCGCAACGATATTGTCCTGCGCGGACGAACCGCCAGCACGCGGGCAAACATCTCGTCCCATCCGATCCACGGCATCGGTTCGCCAGCGTCCTGATTCGCCCATTCTTGTGCCAGCGCATCTTCGACCAATGAAGGATCGCCTGCCTCCCGGATGGACGCAAACAATTCCTCCATCTGCGCTTCGGTGCACTCGCTCTCGGCCCAGAGGCGCAACAGTTCGATTAATCCCGGGACGTCCGCTGTCATAACAACAATTGAATGATGGTTCTTTAGGAAGGTTTCAAAATAGTACCCCGGCGGTTGATCGGGATGACTCACAACTATATTGACAGGCGAAAAAGGGAAAGGGACCGGCAAAAACAAAAAAAAATCCGGCTACCGGTAAAATTCTTCGAGCATTAGCAAAACGGCTACCAATCCGCCATGTTCTTTCAGACGCATGCGGAGCCACTTCAGCGTCTCGACGAGGTTATTTTTGACAGTACTGCGACTCAATCCGAGTTGACGGGCGATCTCTTCATGGCTCAGCCCCTGGTGCCGGCTCAGGCGAAAGATGCGTTGCTTCTGCGTGCTCAGTTCCTGCAGCGCAGACTCGATGACGCCGGCGCTTTCGCGCTCGTCCAGCTGATCCTCGGTGCTGTTTTGCGCCTCGTCCAGCTGGTGCCAGAGATGTTTCCGCAGCCTCGCATCGTTTGCAATCTTATCCAATTCATTGATGGCCTTGTTCCGCGCGATAATGAAGATATAGCCGCCGGGGTTGGTGATGCCCGCAAGTGCCTCCCGGTGAGCCCATAGTTTCACAAACACTTCCTGCGTGAGTTCCTGGGCAACCAGCTCGGATTTGACCATGCGAAAGATGAAGCGGAAAATACCCGTTCGATACCGGTCGAAGATGATCCGGAAAGCGGTCTCATCGCCGCCGGCGATCTGCGAGAAAAGCCTGGTTTCTTCGGCAAGTCCAATTAGATCCATACAGCAACGTTTGCGGATAAAGATAGGGAAAACATTTCTTTGCATTCCAAAACACTTCCCTGCAATATACCGGTCATGAATGACCGATGCGCACTTCGCGAGCCTGCGAGCGCGCCTAAGACCCCAGGGTCCTTTACGTGGCAATCGTGCGCCGCATGAACGCGCGGCGATTTCTCCCAAAGCCAGATTGAAAAACCAGTTTGCCCAATCTCCTCTACCAGTGGCCATTCCTTCCCCGCCCTTTGCCATGTACACAGAAACCCTTAATATTGATCTTTCTGCAACAACATGCCATCGAATAACAAAATAGCCGGACCGATAACAATCACCAACGCTACGATGGCCGTATTATTCGAGAGATTCTATCCCATCCTATGCCTCATGGTGCGCCAGATGGTGCCTGAGATCCAGGCCGCGGAAGATATCGTCGTTGAAGCATTCTCGAGCCTTTGGGAAAAGCGCGATGACGTCCGCTTTATTAATGAGGCCGCGGTCTGGACCTATTTACGTACCAGCACTCGTAACGCGGGTCTCAACTTCCTGCAAAAATCGCAGCGCGAGAAATTACGGCTTAAAGAATTCGCTACTCTTCATATCGCAAGCGACGCGTCCGAAGAATGGACGCTATCTGCCGAAAAGAAAGCGCTGACACTGGCCGCCGCATTTGACACGCTCCACAGTGCCATCTCGACGCTGCCACCCAAATACCGCCAGGCCGTAGAACTCTCGCTCGCGGGTTATACATCGGTACAGATCGGCTCCATCATGGGCATCGGAGATGCCACTGTCCGCCACTACCAAAAAAATGCCGTAAAGCTTCTTCGCAAAGCCTTCCAGGGAGAACTACCCCTCATCATCGGTATTCTTCTTTCGGGAATGGCCCAGGCCGAGTCCATGACCGGCCATCTTCATCACATCGCGTCCATCCGGTAACCATCCGATCGACTTTTAATCCCGGCTGCGTTCCAAAAAAAATACGATTCTTCCATACCACGGAACGACCGGGCAATTGTTTTCTAAAGTCATCAATACCAAATGGACCCGATCAACAACGAAGAAGACGCGGGCCGGCTCATGGCCCGGCTGATCCAGGAAAAACTTGCCGGATTGGAGCCCGTTCCCGAAGTCCGTCAACGGCTCGAAACATGGATGGATGAACACCCCGAAGCACGCGATGCGTTTACTGAGTTGAATGACCCGACCCGCTTTATAGAAGGCATGCAGACCGCCCGCGACGTCGCCGATAAGAAAGCGACCGTCTATCGCCGTTTGCAAAGCGCGATGCACGGAAGGCGTAGCCCTGTCCGCCGCAGACTAATCCTGGCATCCGCTGCCGTAGCGGCTGTGCTGCTCTTCTTCGTCGGTAAAACGGTAATCGACCGGTACAGCCACAACCAACAAAAGAACCCTTCGGTAGCCCACGCATCCCTGCCCGATATCGCCCCCGGTGGCCGTCATGCCGTATTGACCCTTGAAGACGGTCAACAAGTCCGGCTGGACAGCGCGAAAGATGAACTGGTGGCCGTTCAGGGAGCATCGTCGATCCGCCAATCCAACGGTATCCTTTCCTATCGCCCCGCACCTTCCGGCAGCGCCAACCATGCAGGCTGGAATATGCTGAGCACTCCCCCAGGCGGCGATTTCAGGGTCGTCCTGGCGGATGGAACGAAGTGCTGGCTGAATGCCGGCAGCTCGATTCGCTATCCGACCGCCTTTCAGGGACCATACCGCGAAGTCGCCGTTAGCGGTGAAGTCTACTTCGAAGTCGTGCACAATAGCTCGCAACCGTTCCGGGTCGACATCGGCGACCGGACGCTGGAAGACATCGGGACATCCTTCGACATTAACGCCTATTCGGATGAAAGGGCAGTCAGCATCACGCTGGCTTCCGGCAGCGCCCGCCTGATCGTGCCAGGACAGCGGAAGGTGATCCTCCACACCGGCCAGCAGGCCAGGTTGAAGAGCGACGTTATCAACGGTCATGCGGCCGTAACGATCAGTGTATCGGAAAAGGCGGACATCGAAGAAGTACTCGCATGGCGTGACGAACTATTCATCTTCAAGGGGGCCAGTCTTCCGGATATCATGCGGCAGGTTGGCCGGTGGTACAACGTGTCCGTCGCATATGACGGGCCTGTCCCTTCGGATAAATTCTACGCATATATCTCGCGGGCCAGGAGCGTGTCCAACCTGCTGCAGATCCTCGAACAGACGGGTCGCGTGCGCTTCCGGATTTACAAAGATCATATACAGGTATCTGCAGAGCCCGGCCAGACCGCGGATCACCATTGACCTATCCTTGTCAGACCGGTCCTAACAAAAAACGGGAAGTGATTGCAACACTCCCCGCCGATGTGAGGGCTTAGGAACAATTTACGTGTCGGTAACTCATTTCTTAAACCCAAAACAATGCGAATTTATGGGATTTTCTGCTCCCGGGGCAAAGTGGCGGCATCACTGCCTCCGAATAACTGAAATTTGGAAAATAATGCGCCTAACAGCTTATTTGATGCTGGTGACAGGTCTGCACCTCTCCGCACGAGGACTCTCTCAGACCATCAGCCTGGACCTGAAGAACGAACCGCTCGAAAAGGCCATGTCGATCATCACGGCGCAGTCGGGCTTTCATTTCGTATACACGAATGTGCTTGTCAAAGAAGCCAAACCGGTCAGTCTATCCGTCAGCGGTCAACAGTTAAAAGCCGTCCTGGACAAATTGTTCTCCAATCAGCGGATCACCTACGCCATCAATGACCAGCAGCGGCTCATCATCCTTTCCGAAAAACCGCCTCCCGCCACGAGGGCCGATGTCCAGGAAATCCCGCCCCCTCATGACGTCAAAGGCAGGGTCCTCGACGAGAAAGGCGTCCCCCTGGCCAGTGTATCCGTATCTGTAAAAGGCAGCCAAAGAGGCACCGTCACCAACGAGCACGGCGAATTTCAATTGTCAGCCGTCAATAACGAGGACGTCCTGGTCGTCAGCTACGTTGGATACCTGACCCTTGAGATGAGGGTAGCCGACAAAACAGACATCACTATCCGGCTTACTCCCAATGCCAGCAGCCTGGCAGGCGTGGAAGTACCGCTTTCGACCGGGTACCAGACCATTCCCAAAGAACGCGCCACCGGTTCTTTCGACCAGGTCAACCATGAACTGGTCAACCGCAGCGTGACGACGAATATCCTCGACCGTTTAGATGGCATCGCCAATGGCGTACAGTTCAACACAGCAGCCGCGCAAACCGGGATCGTCACGGGTATCAGCAACAACAAGCTCGGGATAACCATTCGCGGGATGAGCACACTCAGCCCTTCACTGGTCGGCGGCGACCCGCTCATCGTGGTGGATAATTTCCCATACGAAGGCGATATGCGCAACATCAACCCCAACGACGTAGAGTCGATAACCATTCTCAAGGATGCTGCGGCTGCTTCCATTTGGGGCGCTCGCGCAGGAAACGGCGTCATCGTCATCACAACAAAAAAGGGCCGGCTGAATGTCCCAATGACGGTGGAATTCAATTCCAGTTTGACAGTTGCCAATAAGCCGAATGTCAATTACGATAAGGATTTCCTGAATTCTTCGGCATTCATTGATGCGGAAACCTATCTGTTCAACAAGGGCTATTTCGATGCGGATCTAACCGACCAATCCAGCTGGCCGGTCGTCTCGCCGGTGGTGGAACTGCTCGCTGCAGAGCGGTCCGGCTTATCGGCTGCCTCGGCGACCGCCCAGATCAATGCTTTGCGGAACCTCGACGTCAGGCAGGACATCAGCAAGTACATCTATCAGAAAGCGATCGACCAACAGTATTCGCTCGGCATCAGGGGCGGAGGACGGCAACTAGCGTACACCCTCTCAGTTGGTTATGACGACAACCGGAATAACCTGGTCAGAAACGGCCAGCAGCGGCTCACCATCAACTCCAACAACACGTATACGCCATTCAAGAATTTCCAGCTGACCGCTTGCGTCAATTACAGCCGGACCAATGTTGGAATGAATAACCAGCTGCCGTATGGAGCGATCGTCTCCGGCGGAAAATACGGATTGATCCCCTATTCCCGTCTGGCGGACGCCGGCGGGCACCCGCTGGCAATCGTAAAAGACTACCGCGGTTCGTTTATCGACAGTCTGCAACAGATCGGTTTTCTCGATCAGCATTACAGCCCTCTGAACGATATAGCCAATGCCGATTATACCGGGCAGATCACCGACCTGCTTCTCAAAACTTCGGCGAGCTACCGGTTTGCCGGCCATTTCAATGCGCAGCTGACCTTTCAGAATGACAGGCAGCTGACCACCACCAGCAACTACCAAAGCGAGCAAACCTATTACGCGAGCAATCTGATCAACCAATTTACCCAGTACAACAGTGCCGCCAAATCCTTCACCTACCCCGTACCGCTTGGGGGTATCCTGACCCTGCAGGACTATGTGCTCAACAGCAGGAATTTAAGGGCGCAGCTGAACTACAACGAAACCTTCGGGGGCAAACACGCCGTCACCGCGCTCGCAGGCGCGGAAGCGAACGAATCGGTCAGTACCGGCATTACCCCCTTGTACTATGGATACAACGACCAATACGGCACTTCGGTTACCTCCATGGATTTTCGGGACCCGTACTCCACGGACAACGGCGGGTACATGATGATCCCCCCGCCGAATGGCAATGTTGCCGTGGAGACCTACCGTTATATCTCTTATTTTGCCAACGCCGCCTACACCTACAACGACCTGTATACGCTGACCGTCAGCGGCAGAAAAGACGGAGCCAACATCTTCGGGGCAAAAACGAACGACAAAGTGACGCCGCTGTGGTCGGCGGGCCTTGGGTGGAATCTCAGCAGGGAAAAATTTTATAGCGTTGCCTGGATGCCCTATCTGCGGCTGCGCGCCAGCTATGGATTCAACGGCAACGTGTACAACGGGTCCGCCTATTCGACCGGGCTTTACTTTACCAACTCGATGACAGGCGCCCAATACATCCTGGGACTCACGCCGCCCAACCCGGACCTGCGCTGGGAAAAGGTCAGGAACATCAATTTCGGGATCGATTTTGCAGCAAAGGGTAATGTGGTCCATGGTACGATCGAGCCATTCCAAAAAGCGGGTTCGGACCTGATCGAACCGGTCGCTCTCGGATCTTCCACGGGCTTCCAGAGCTACAACGGCAACGCCGCCAGTACCCGCACGGACGGGATCGACGTCACCCTGACCAGCGAGAATGTCAACCGGGCATTCAAGTGGTCGACTACCCTTCTCTTTACCCATCTGCATGACGTGGTGACCCGCTACGATGTACACCCCGCGGCCACCGATATTCAGTATAACGTCTACCTCCCGGCGGTCGGCCGGTCCATTGAAAGCATCTTTAGTTACAGATGGGCCGGTATCGACCAGACGAACGGCGATCCTCAAGGGTATCTCAACGGAAAGATCAGTAAGGATTACACCGGCATCATCAACAATTTCCAACGCGACAGCCTTCAGTACAATGGTTCGGCGACACCCACCACCTACGGCTTCCTCCGAAACGACTTTTCCTACAAGCAGTTTACGCTTTCAATTAACATCGGCTACGAATTCGGCTTCTGGTTCAGACGTCCATCCGTCAGTCTCAATTATTCAGACATCCTGGAGTACCCGAACAACGATTTCAGTAGATCCTGGCAGAAACCCGGCGATCAAACGGACGTGCCCGCGATCGTTTACCCCTCCAATTTCAGCCGCAATACCTTCTATCGTTATTCGGCGGCGCTCGTCACGCGGGGCGACAACATCCGACTGCACGATATCCGGCTCAGCTACGACGTCGGGAAGAACCTTTGGCATAAGATGCCCTTCAGCATGCTTCAACTGTATTCCTACGCCAGCAACCTCCCTATCCTATGGCGCGCAAATAAATACGGAATAGATCCCGATGCGGTGCCTCCCATTTTCGGCGGCCACGCTCTTCCGATCCCCTTCACCCTGGCGTTTGGCCTGAAAGCCAATTTCTAAAAAGCAACTGACCATGAACAAATTCAAATTACGTACGTCACCGATCTTCGGATATCTTTTCTTAATAGCCCTGGCCTGGCTGCCTGCCTGCAAGAAACAGGACGATTGGCTGAATGCGAAAAGGCGCAACGGCGATGTGACCCCCAGCACCCTGCAGGATTTTCAAGCGGTACTGGATGGTACCAATGTCGTGAACTTCGGTCACGCAGACCTCGCGCTGCTCGGCACGGACAATGTTTACCTGACGAGTACGACGCTCAGCGGTGCCAATCCCTACGAACGAAACTCCTATTTGTGGGCATCTGATATTTACGAAGGGTCCTTCGATGCCGATTGGTCCCAGCAATACGAGACAATCGAATATTCGAATATCGTGCTAGATGGCCTGGCTAAGATCCAGGCGAATGTGGGCAACCAGGCGATCTTTGACAATGTGAAAGGGTCGGCGCTGTTTTATCGGGCAATGGCCTTCTATCTGCTGGCCGACGTATATAGTAAACCCTATGATTCGTCGACCGCTGCTTCCGACCCCGGCATCGTCCTCCGGCTAACTTCCGATATCAATGTTCCTTCTACCCGTTCGACAGTGCAAAAGACCTATCAACAAATCATAACGGATCTTCAGACCGCTGCAACATTGTTGCCGGTAACACCCCAATTTACGACCCGGCCATCGCAGGTTTCGGCCTTCGCTCTGCTCGCCAAGGTCTATCTCGTCATCGGCGACTATACCAATGCCGGCGCCTATGCCAATAAGGCGCTTTCGTTGAACAACACCCTGCTCGATTATAACAGCAGCCTGGTGAATCCCGGCAGCGCCTACCGTTTTCCCTCGTTTTCCGCGGGCAATCCCGAGATCATCTTTTATGCCACCTCGCTGGGTTACCGAACGCTGTCCCCCGCTTCGTCCGGCACCGGCAACATCGACTCCGTATTGTACGGCAGCTATGATAATAATGATCTTCGAAAGACCTTGTTCTTCATCGTGCAACCCAGCGGCCTCATCAAAGCCAAAGGGACGTATTCCGGTCAGGGCTACAATTTTGGCGGCATCGCCAACGACGAAATATACCTGATACGGTCGGAATGCTATGCCAGGTCCGGAAATGCCGCTGCTGCGATGACCGATCTGAATGCGTTGTTGGCCAAACGATTTAAAACTGGGACGTTCGTGCCCTATACAGCAACAACCAGCGACGATGCATTGACCCAGATATTGCGCGAGCGCAGAAAAGAGCTGCCATTGAGCGGTCTCGCACGGTGGGAGGATCTCCGCAGGCTCGGCCGCGACAGCCAGTTTGCCGTCACCGTCACCCATGTTTACAATGGAACAACCTATACGCTGTCGCCAAACGACAAACGATATGTCTATCCCATCCCCGACCAGGAAATCCAACTTTACGGACTAAAACAAAACCCCCGCTAATTCTTTAAAGCCATAAATATGAACCCTCGTCAATCAGCACATTGGCGCAGTTCGCTTGTGCTTTTCGTTATCGTGGCATGCCACGGAACCGGATTCAGTCAAACAAGCCGCCGGAGCCGCCCGGAAACGGGTATACGAATAAGAGTCAGTATGCCCGGAGCGCACAAAGGCGACACGCTGAGAGCCTACGTGCTGGGCCGGCTCCTTACCCCAGAAATGCCGTCCAGCGCAAAACCGACGGCAATGGCGGTCATCACCGGTAACGGCACAGCCGAATTCAATCTGACCGATACCGCGAATCGTCGCTATTTTTACGTGACGATCGTAAAGGAATCGTCCAGCGAAACGCTATTCTTTAAATATATCCCGATCCTTTGGGAATACCTCGCCTCTCCTGGCGACGACATTGGTTTGACCGTTTCCTGGGACTCGTCCTATCACGCCGGAGAGCATACCGTGAACTGGGAAGGCCACGGGATATCGCCATACATCGTCTTCAAAGACCGGTATAAATATATCCTGCAATACCAATACGTCTTCTCCGGACATGGCTCGGCGAAATACCAATTGCGCGCAGACCTCGATAAGTTGAATAACTCGATGTTCGACTCGCCGCTGTGGGACAGCACCGGAATTCAACCCAGTAAAAAGCTGGCAGCCGGCATGCATTTGATCGACTCTTTCAGGGCAACGATCCCCCGGGGCGCGCTGAAGATCTTACAGGCAGATCTCGCCGGCGAGATCGGACAACAAAGACTGCGTTGGCTCCATTTGCCTGGAGCGACGCCGAAAATAAGAAGCGAACTTCTCGAGGCACCAATCGATACTTTCCCGGATCAGGCGATGCTGTTTTCGAGATATTATCCGGGATTCATTATCGACCACTACAAATTGACCTGGCCGACTCAGAGACAAGCCCTAACCCCTGGCGCTTACCCACACCTGAAAGCGGACTTCAAAGGAGAGTTGAGGGACCGCCTGCTGACGCTCTACATCCTGCAACTGCGCCAGTTTCTGCCGGATAGCCTCACCGACGACGCCCTCCATACAATTGTCACACCTTTTTACCGGCAAATGTTGGCAGACCTTAAAACCACGAACGCCAGGGGGAAGACCGCCTATGATTTTGCTTTGCCGGACAGGAATGGAAAGACCGTCCGGTTGAGCGATCTGAAAGGCAAGGTCGTATTGGTCGATTTCTGGTTCACCGGGTGCGAAAATTGCATGCACTATTACCAGGACATCCTGCACACTGTCGAGGAAAAGTTTAAGGATAACCCCTCGGTAGCGTTTGTATCCATTTGTGTCGATCCTTCCAGGGACCAGTGGCTCAAAAGCGTCAAGGCGGGTATTTACACTTCGATGAACCCGAACGTCATCAATGTAATGACCGCGGGTCAGGGTGCAGGGCATCCTGTCGTGGACAAGTATGCAGTGATCGGCTATCCGTCTCTTTTCCTGATCGGCAAGACCGGCAGGATCTTCGAGACAAAATCGGCGCTGCTTCGCTATAACGGCATCCGGGAAGTTGTCAACACAATCAACAGGGCGCTGAAAGAAACCGGCGGGAGTCGGGTGATAAAGAATCCCAACGGTTAGCAGTCAATCCGCGGCCGCTGCGGCCTCCCCCTTGGTTGCCCGCAACGCCAGATATTCGACATTCATATCCTTTTCCTCCAGCAGCAGCCCCGCCTTCAACAGGT
>DASZYU010000237.1:0-15491 GCA_035545215.1 Puia sp. | reverse complement strand
TCTATTTCGATAAGACAGGAGCCCAGATCGCTAAGATCGAAGGGGGGGGCTCCGGGATCGAAGTCACAGATTTCCTTCCCGACGGATCGAAACGTGTCCAGTACACGGCTGATGAAAAGGGCAATATCAATGGCACGGAGACTTTTTATTATCCTTCCGGAAAAGTTGCCGAGACCGACGTCTATCAAAATGGGGTCGAACAGGGTCCGAGTATCGCCTATTACTCGAACGGCAATAAACACTTTGAGACCCCGTACGTGGACGGAAAGCAGGACGGTTATTACCGGTCCTGGTACCGCCATGGCCAGCTGCAGGAAGAAGGATGGTACAAAGACGGCGATTTTCAGGGCTACTGGCTCGACTACAACGAGTTAGGCGCCCTGACAGACAGCGTGTATTACTCGGGCGGCGTCCTGGAAGGCTATCGGTCCGAATTCACCCCAAATGGAAAAAAAGAGTTCGAACGTAAATTTCACGGCGGCTGGCTGGTAGAGTACATGCAATACGATACCTCTGGCAAGGAATTGCGGCATTTTTATTTGCCCGAGGGGACCGGGCAGGTCAGGTTCGTCTACCCCAATGGCCAACCCTATCTCAGCGTGGATTTCCGGCGTTCACAAAAGGAGGGCGAGTCGAAGGGCTGGTACGTTACGGGGGAACCGATGGAACAGGCCTGGTATAACAAAGGTCTCCAGGACAGCACTTACAAGCGATGGTACCGCTCGGGCAATGTGAGTATCGATGGACACTATTCCAACGGCGAAAAGACCGGCGTCTGGAAAACCTATTACCGCGACGGCTCGTACACCCGCGAGGAATATGTACATGGCCAGGAAAATGGCCTCGAGACGAGATTCGATGCGACCGGAAAGCGCGCCTATGAAGTGACGTACCGCTATGGCAGGAAAGAAGGCGAGGGAAAATATTTCGATCCCGACGGTACACTGCTTTACCAGGTGAGGTACAAAAATGACCTGCCCGTCGGTTATTCCTATCTGGATGCCAAAGACAGTCTCATCCCGGAAATACCGATCGTCCGTCAGGCCGGCAAGATACGGACGCAATTTCCCAATGGGAAGGTCTCGGCCGAATTCGAATATCGCGATGGCGTCTATGAAGGAGACAAAGTGGTGTATTATACCAACGGTCAGCTGAAGGAAAGGATGCATTGGGAAGGCGGAGTGCTGGAAGGCCCCGACAATATCTATTGGCCCAACGGCAAACTCCAGTCTTCCGGCGTATACCTGCATGGGAATCTGCATGGCCTGTACAAGGTGTACAACGATAAAGGCGTGCTCAGACAGCAATCGAATTACTATTGCGACATGCTGCACGGAACGACCACTCTTTACGATGACATGGGCCGCGTGCTGGAAACCGATTATTATTATTACGGAACGCTATTATCTGTGAAAAAATGAGATCGCCCCTCCGCACGATACTGCTGTTGTTGTCGGCCGCCGCTCTCAGGTCGCCCGTGGACGCGCAATCGCTTGCCGGGATCCAGTCGCGTTATCCCGGCGAACAGGAAGTGGTGCTCGATCACACCCTGCATTACCGGATAACGCTGAAAGACGGCCTGCCCGTAGTGGCCAGCGAAGAAAGCCAGAAGATACTCTATCTGTCCGCTGAATCCGGCGCCTATTTCAGCAAATATGCTTTTTACCACAGTGGTTTTCACCAGGTGCAGCAATTTTCCGCCTATACCCTGACGGCGGATTCGAAAAAGATAAAGGTGACGGATTTCAAGACGACCGACAGTAAATCGAACGGTGTTTTCTTCGACGATGTCAAAGAGACCAGCTTTGATTTCCCCGGCGTAACCCAGGGTTCGGTCGGCACGCTGGAAACCTCGATGCTGCATAAGGACCCGCACATGCTGTCGCCGTTCTTTTTCACCCGTTCGATCCCCGTCGTGCATACCGAACTGAAGATCACTTTCCCGAAGGAGATGACGATACGGTATGTCCTGAAAGGCAACGATACCGGCAGGATCGCTTTTACACGCGAAACGCGTCATGGGGAGACGGTCTATACCTTCGAGGCCAGGGATCTGCCTGCAGAAAAACCTTATGCCGACGCCCCGGACAACAACTGGTATGCCACGCATGTGGTCTTCTACATCGAAAAATACGCGGACGGGCAGGGCAGGACGGTCGACTACCTGACCAATCCCGGGGATCTCTACCATCTTTACCACGGCTATATCCAAAATATCAATAAGGAAGCCGGTCCCGAGCTGCGGCGTCTTGTCGACTCGCTCTGCCGGGATACCCGGTCGCCGGAAGAAAAGGCCCGGCGGATCTACGGCTGGGTACAGCAAAACATAAAATATATCGCGTTCGAACAGGGCATGGAAGGTTACATCCCCAGGGACGGCAACCTGGTTTGCAGCAGACGGTTTGGGGATTGCAAGGATATGAGCAGCATCCTGACGCTGATGCTCCGGACAGCCGGCATTCCTGCCTGGTACACCTGGATCGGCACCCGCGATCTGCCTTACACGTATACGGAAACACCGTTGCCGATCGTAGACGACCACATGATCTGCACGATCAGGCTCAACGACAAGTATATTTTTCTGGACGGCACCGACCCCAATTGCATATTCGGAATGCCTACCGAGGCCATCCAGGACAAACAGGCCCTGCTGGCCCTCGATGACAGCACCTACAAGATCATCACCGTTCCAATCCCTCCGAAGGAAGCCAATCTGCTGACGGACACCACCATCCTCAGCCTGGCAGGCGACGAACTCAAAGGAACGATATCGATTGATTATGCGGGCTATTTTTCCAACCAGCTGAGGGATATGCTCGCCTATTCGGAACCGAAAGACGTGGAGGACCAGATGCGGTCGCGTTTTAACAGGGGTTCGGATAAGTTCCGTCTCGATTCCTTCCGGATCGGCGACGCCGTCGACAAGGCGCACACGCGGCTGACGGCGTCCTTTACCCTCCAGGACTACGCCAAGCATCTCGGTGACGAATGGTTCATTAACCTGAACCTCTTTAAATTCTATCAACACGAGGAGATCGACTATCCGAAGCGGAAGATGCCTATCGAGTTCCATTTTCTCAACCGGCGCAAATATGTCGTCGTGCTCAACATCCCGGATGGCTACCAGGTCAGCTATCTGCCTTCCGGAAAGACGTACCAAAACGCCGTGTGGGGTTTCCGGATGACCTATGAGAAGAAAGGCAAACAGCTCGTTTTCACGCAAGAATTCGACAACGACCACCTGATGCTGCAGCCTTCCCAATTTTCGGAATGGAACAAAGTGCTGGAGAACCTTTTTCCGCTCTACCGGGAAACCATCAGTTTACAAAAGATACCATGAAAAAACTGCAATTGCCCCTCGCGCTCTTGTTGTTCTTGTCCGTAAGATCGCAGAACATCGTCCGCGAGGATTGGGCCGCCAAACCGGTCGTCCATCAGCCGGATGCCCGGTACAGTAAGGAATCGGCCATCATCCTGCTCGATAAAAGAAGGATCGAATTCGTCGACCTGCCCAAGGACCAGATCGGCGAATACCGGACCATCCACCGCATCGTCAAGGTGATGGACGACAATGGTATCGAGTCCTTCAACAAGATATACCTGGGGTTCGACGATAGCGCCGACATCGTCGACATGCGCGCCAGGACGATCCTGCCCGATGGGACGGTCAGGGAGATCAGGAGGGCCGACATGAAGGATGTGAAGGAAGAGGACGGCAGCAAATACAAGATCTTCGCGATGGAAGGCCTGGAAAAAGGCGCCGAGGTGGAATATTTATACACCCTCAGGCACGACCCCGATTTTTTCGGCCGCGAAACCTTACAGGGGAAATTTCCCATTACCGACGCGCAGGTCGAGATCCTCTGTCCCGAACGGCTGGTCTTCCAGATGAAGGGTTACAATTGTACGATCGCGGTCCGGGACACGGACAGCAATAACGAACACATCTTCTCTACCCGGCTCGCCGACATACCCGGCGCCGACGAAGAGAAATATGCTGCCTACAATGTCAATCTTCAGCGGATTGAATACCGTCTATCGTACAATACCGCGGGCGGCAACGAACATGTCCGTCTCAATACCTGGAATCTCCTCGCGCAACGGATACACGACGGTTACGAGACCTTCACCGAAAAGGATCTCAACCGGGTCGGTGATCTGATCAGGTCCAACGGATGGGACAAACTGACGGACGACAAAGAAAAGATCGTCGCCGTCGAGAACTTCCTGAAAAAGAACATTACGACACGGGAAGACATCGACATGCAAAACGCGGGAAATCTCGAGTGGATCATCCGGAACCGGATCGCCACGCACCGTGGGGTTATCCGCCTGTATACCGCCATCTTCCAACGGCTGGGTGTGGAACACGAGATCGTGCTCACCTGCGACCGCAGCGAACGAATCATCGACAAGTCGTTCGAGAACTGGAACAATGCCAGCGATATCGTCCTCTATTTTCCCACGACGAAAAAGTTCCTCGCCCCTACCCTGCTTCAGATGCGTTATCCCTGGATAGATCCCTATTGGGGCGCAACGGACGGGCTGTATTGCCAGACCACCACGATCGGCAACTATACCACCGCGCTGGCCATCGTCAAACCGGTGCCGCTGGAAGACTATGCCCAGACCTACTCGAAAATCGACGCTTCGCTGCGATTTGACAAGGGGATGGACACCCTGCTCGTCGATCTGAAGCAAAGTTTTGGCGGATACGACGCTTCCGGCTACCGGGCAGCGTTCACGCTCGGCACGCCCGACCAGCAGCACGAACTGCTGAAAGAAATGGTCAGGTCTTCCACGAATTCCGAAAGGATCGTTTCTTCGGACATCGAGAACGCCAATTTTGACACGTACAGCGACAACAAACCGCTGGTCGTGCAAACGACCGTCAAATCCGAGGGTCTGCTCGAGAACGCGGGCAACAAGCTGCTCGTCAAGATCGGCGAGGTCATCGGTAAACAAGTCGAGATGTACCAGGAAAAGGCGCGACAGTTCCCGGTACAGGTGGCCTACCCGCAGGTCGAAGAAAGGTTCATCAGGTTCACGATACCCGATGGGTACTCGATCGGAAACCCGGGCGACCTGGTTATTCGGCACGAATACAAGGAAGGCAACGACGTGACGATGGGTTTTGCCTCGGAATACAAACTGGACGGCAATACGCTTACCATCCATATATTGGAACAATACCGGAAGACCTTCTATCCCCTGTCGCAGTATGAAGATTTCCAGAAAGTGATCAATGCCGCCGCGGACTTCAGCAAGGTGACGCTGGTCCTCGAAAAGAAATAGCGGGGGTCCGGCTCGCGTCTACAACGCGTCCACATCCGGCAGGATCACCACGCTCTTCCAATGCCGGCTGTTCTGCACAATGGCCGTTTGCTGCTGGATCACCAACTTTGCAAAGGAAATGGTCTGCCCGTCTTTCGGGAGTTTAAGCAGCAGCTCCATCAGGTACTGGTTACGCACCCGCGCGACCATCGGTTCGGCAGGACCTACCAGCCAAGCTCCGAAATCCTTTTTAAGATTGTTGGCAAAGAATTGTGCGGCCTCGCGGACGATCTCCCTGTCCCTGTGCCGGAAAGTGACCCGGATGACCCGGCTATAGGGCGGGTAATGGAATTGCCTGCGCATCTCCAGCTCCCGCTGATAGAAAAGCTGGTAATCGTGCGCCTGCACGTAACCCAGAACGGGATGCGCGGTGTTGGCTACCTGGATGAGGACACGCCCTTCCCCGTCCTTTCGCCCAGCGCGTCCGCTGACCTGCTCCATCAGTTGAAATGCCCGTTCATTCACCCGGTAATCGGCAAAAGACAGAATGCTGTCCGCATCGAGGATACCGACCAGTCCGACATGCCCGAAATCGAGACCTTTTACCACCATCTGCGTTCCCACGAGGATGTCGATCCGGCGGTTCTCGAACTCCTGGATGAGCGTGTCATGCGCCGTTTTGCCGCGGACGCTGTCGATATCCATCCGCGCGACGCGGGCCTCGGGGAAGACTTCGCCGAGGTATTCTTCGATGCGTTCCGTCCCGAAGTTCCGTTGCACGAAACGATGGTTGCCGCACGCCGCGCAGGTCTGCAGCGGCGGATATACGGTGCCGCAATAATGGCAATGCAGCTTGTTGGTCAGCTTGTGGAAATTCAGCGATACGTCGCAATTCCGGCACTGCGGGATCCAACCGCAGACCTCGCAGACCTGGTAAGGCGAATAGCCCCGGCGGTTCTGAAAAAGGATCACCTGTTTGCCCCTTGCCAGCGTATGAACGATGGCGTCATGCAGCGCGGGACTCAGGATAGGCTTCCCATGGTCGCGCGCGCCGCCCGGTTCCACCACGCGCTCCGTCGGGTGAACGCCTCCATCGCGATTCACCATGCGCTCCTGCAGCTGAATGCCCCCACCGCGGTCCTCGACGCGCTCCTGAATCTGTCCGCCCCTGTCCACCGCTGCGGCGGCGCCGCCGTTGCCATCGCCCATTTTCCGCCTGCTTTCCAGGCGCGCGGCTGCACGAAGTGCCTTGGTATCGATGATCACTATCTCGGGCAGTCTCACCTGGCCATATCGTTCGTACAACCCCACGAGTCCATATTTGCCCGTGGATGCGTTGTAAAAGGTCTCCACCGAGGGCGTCGCGCTGCCCAGCAATACTTTCGCGCCGAACAAAGATGCATAGTAGATCGCCGCATCCCGCGCGTGATACCTGGGCGCCGGTTCCTGCTGTTTATACGAGGCATCGTGCTCCTCGTCCACGATGATGAGTCCCAGTTCGTCGAAAGGCAGGAACAGGGCAGAGCGCGCTCCCAGTACGGCCTTTATCTCGCCGGTCCGGATCTTGTTCCAGATCTCCAGCCGCTCGTTCTGGCTGAACTTGGAATGATAGATGCCGATATAGCCTCCGAAATGCTGCTGCAGGCGGCGGATGATCTGCGACGTCAGGGCGATCTCGGGCAGGAGGTATAACACCTGTCTGCCCTGCCGGATCACCTGCTCGATCTGCCGGATATAAATCTGTGTTTTGCCGCTGGCCGTCACGCCATGTAGCAAACAAACCGATCGGTCCGCGAACGCGGCGTTGACCTCCCCGAAAGCCGTCTGCTGCGCCGGTGTCAGTTCGAACCCGATCTGTATGTCGCGCGCGGGCCGGCGGATGCGATCGACAGCACGTTGCTCGATCCGCAGGATCTGTTTGTCGACCAGTCCTTTTAGCTGCGCGTCAGAAGCGCCGGCCTTCTTCAGCAAGCCGGGCCGCGTGACATCGCCTTCCGTACGCGACAAATGCAGCCAGGCCAGCAGGAGCTCCAACTGCCTGGGCGCGCGTCCCCAGTTGTTCAGCAGATCGGCCAGTTTTTCCTCGTTGCTGTATTCGGGGTTCAGCGTGACGAAATTTTCCTTTTTGGCGGTGTAGGTATCTTTCAGCGCTTCCCAGACAAAGCATACCTTTTTCTCGATCAGCCGCTTGATCACCGGGTAGACATGCGTCGAATCGAGTAGTTCCTGTACATCGCTCAGCCGCAGCTCCTTTTTGATCAGCAACGCCTCCGCCACCACGAACTCGTCGTTATCCAGGAAACTGAAATCATCGCCTGCCTCTTCGTTGAAGACCAGGATCGTCTCACTGCTCAGCTTGAAATGCGCGGGCAACGCGGCGGCCATCACCTCGCCCTCGCTGCAGAGGTAATAAGCGGCGATCCATTCCCACAGACGCAACTGGCCGGGATGGACGATGGGCTCGCTATCCAGCAGATTGCCGATCGCCTTCGGATCGAAAGCAGCGGGCTTTTCGTCGTGCAGCCGCTTGACGATGCCGGCATATTTCTTGTTTCGCAGTCCGACCTCCACGCGGCAGCCTTCGCGTATCTGCGCACGCCACTGTTCGGGTACCGACCAGGTGTAGTTCTTTGGCAGGGCCAGCGGTATGATGACTTCGGCGAACATGCGGAAAAATAAACACCAAAAATAAGTCTTTTTCCGGGGTTGGGTCCAACATATCGTGATCAGGATCAGGGCGGTCGATGACCGGCCTTCCCGGGACCGGATGATTCAGGCAAAAGCCCAGCTAGCGCGATAACGGATGATTGCTTGTTCCATCAACCGGTAAACCCTTTGTTTCAGCTCGGGCACGTCCCCCGGTTTGAGTCCGCCAACTTCCACCGCGGGCAGGAATACGGCCCGCGACCGGCCGGGCGTCAATGAAAAAAGACTGGAATAGTGCATCCTGTTGTACGTGTCGAGAAAAACGATCGGTTGCAACGGCGTTTGCGTTTCGATCGCGATGCGGAAAGCGCCGTCGTAGAACTCTTTCAAAGGCGCCCCGGTCTCGTTGAAAGTGCCCTCGGGAAAGATAAAAATGGAAAGACCGTTGGATAGCGCTGTCTTGAGATCGCGCACGCTTCTCGACCGGTCCTGCATGCTGCTGCGATCGACCATCACGACGGCCCGGCTGTAAATATAGCCGAAAACGGGGTATTTGGCCATCTCGGCCTTACCCAAAACGCGCAGTGAATCGCGTGTGACTGCCCGAAGGATCATCGGAATATCGAGATAAGAGATATGATTGGAGACGAAGATGTACGACCGTGCGGGATCGGGTACCGACTCGTAGATCAGTACCCGACGGATAGCGATGAGGGTCAGCCAGGAGACGTCCCACCATCGGCAGATGCGATAAATGCGGTCCCCGCCTTTTTTTTCCCCCTGTAAAGCAAAGAAGGCGACGAACGGCACTACCAGCACCATCCCCGCGATAAAAAGCACCAGCGCATACAGACAATACAGCCAACGGAACGGTTGGAGCAGCGATTTCAGCATAACAATGGCCGAAGATACGCTCCGGTCTTGTATTTCCGAGCTTTCGCGGTATCTTTGCCGGCTGATGGCGAAAACGGTAGCGTTCCACACCCTGGGTTGCAAGCTCAACTACTCGGAGACTTCCAGTCTGTCGCGCCTGCTTTCGGACGAAGGGTTCGGGAAAGCGGCTTTTGACGAGGTCGCGGATATTTATGTCATCAACACCTGCAGCGTTACCGACAATGCCGATAAAGAATGCCGCTACCTGGTTCGAAAGGTGCGGAGGCAAGCGCCGGAGAGCATGGTCGTCATTACGGGCTGTTATGCGCAGCTCAAACCCGAAGAGATTGCCGCCATACCGGGCGTCGACCTCGTGCTGGGCGCCGCGGAGAAATTCAACATCGCGCAACACCTGAAAGAATGGTCCAAAGGCGATGCCGCCCGGATCTGCAGTTGTGATATCGAAGAGGTAACCGAATTCAACCCGTCCTTTTCACTCGGTGACCGGACGCGCACCTTTCTGAAAGTGCAGGACGGATGCGATTACAGTTGTTCGTTTTGCACCATACCCATGGCGCGCGGCCGCAGCCGCAGCGACACGGTCGATGCAACCGTACACACCGTCCGCGAACTGGCGGCCCGCGGCGACGTACGCGAGATCGTTCTCACCGGTGTAAACCTCGGGGATTTTGGCAGAACCGCCCATGCGGTAGCCGCCGGTCATTCCCTTGCCCGCCGAGAATCATTTTTCGATCTGATGCGCGCACTCGACGAGATCGAAGGGATCGACCGGTACCGGATCTCTTCGATAGAGCCCAATCTCCTCACTCCCGAAATGATCGAATGGGTCGCCGCAAGCCGGCGGTTCATGCCGCATTTTCACATTCCTTTGCAAAGCGGCAGCAACACGTTGCTGGGACTGATGCGCCGCCGATACAGGAGCGAGCTGTATGAAGAACGGGTGCGCCTCATCAGGACAGTCATGCCCCATTGCGCCATCGGAGCCGATGTCATCGTAGGCTTCCCGGGTGAGACGGAGGAACACTTCCGCGAAACGGTCGATTTCCTGCTGGCATTGGACATTTCTTACTTACACGTCTTTACTTACTCGGAGCGCGATCATACGCGGGCGCTCGATATCCGTCCGGTGGTCCCTGTCCCGGTCCGCAACGAGCGCAATAAATTACTGCGAGGCCTGTCCTATCGAATGACACAGGAGTTCATCCGCCGGCATCGGGGCCAAACCAGGAAGGTGCTGCTGGAAGGACATGTCCGAACGCCGATGATGGAAGGTTATACGGATAACTACATCAAAGTCACCACACCGTACAGGGAAGAATGGGCCAACCGGATCATCGACTGGGCGCTCTAGGCAACTCTTTTTCACCTTTTGCCGTATTACTATTGAAGGACGTTGACCACGGCACGGGTATTGCAGACTCGCGATGGTGAAGAATGGTGCGGAAGTTTTGTCAACCCTTAAGCTGTCCAGGTTTTATGCGAAAATTCCAGGTGACCATACAATTCGAAATGAACGACGAATTTGCGGCGCTGGTCCCTCCACACCGCACCTACATTAACCGCCTCATCGAACAGGGGGTCATCGACCATTACGTCGTGACCATGGAAACCCAACGCGTCTGGATCACTTTTTCGGCGGAAAACAGATCGGCCGTTGAAAAATATCTCTCCAAATCCCCGCTCTTCAAATACTGGACCTTCGAGATCGACGAGCTCTTCATGGTCGACGGACTGCACTACCGCCTGCCGGTCGTACAGCTGAACTGAATCCTCCGTAACAAACCGATGCGTAAGGGCGGCTCCGATCATTTCTTTGCCCAGGCCGGGCCGTATTTCAGCACTTTTGTGTAAATGGGACAACCTTCCACATGCGCACCGGGCAGATACCCCGTGCTCATCAGGAATTCGCCGACGATCTCGCCGCCCGTGAACCGGAACGTCTTTCGGAACAGTTTGACCCACTCCTCCTTGCTCAGCGGATGATGCCGGTCGAGCCAGTTCTTGAACGACCCGAACTCTTTTTGAAGCTCGCGGATCTTTTTTGCATTCCCGATCGTCGCATCGATCTTCAACCGGTTGCGGATGATGCCGGCGTCGGCCAGCAGCCGTTCGCGTTGCCGGGCGCCGTAGCGCGCGACCTTTTCGATGTCGAAGTCGTCGAAAGCGCGGAAGAAGTTGTCCTTCTTGTTCAGGATTGTGTTCCAGGAAAGACCCGCCTGGTTGATCTCCAGGACCAGCCGTGCAAAGAGGTGGTTGTCATCTTCGATCGGGAACCCGTATTCGTGATCGTGATAATGTACATGGACGTTGCCCTTATCCATTGTTGCGACGACTTTGCAGTAACCGGAAAGTTTTTCCATACGCGAATTGATGCTGGGTAAATATACTATAGATTTGCCTACGCTAAATCAGCTGTATCCACATGTCCAGATCACCCGTTGTTTTCCTGACCGGTTTGCTGTTTTCCCTTTCCGTCCGGGCCCAAACCGGCTCCTCTCTTCCCGAAAAGGCCGGCGCGCCGGACCTGCCCGTCTTCAACCCGCATGCGCTTTTCGCACCCGGCTTTTATGCCGACGACCATTTGGCCACCCGTTCACCCAACGGCGCGCCTTCATCCTCCTATTGGCAGAACCGGGCCGATTACGTCCTGTCGGTCCGCCTCGATACGGTAAAGAACGAGCTCGACGGCAACGCCGTCATCCACTATACGAACAACAGCCCGGACAGCTTGCATGCCCTCTGGCTATACCTCGATCAACAGACCTACCGCGCCGACGCCCGTTCGAATTTCCTCACTTCTTTCGCGGCAGGCGGTCATACAGAAGGTTATCGGCTGTCGTCGGTGCAGATCGCGCAGGATGGGGTCGTGTCCGCTGCAGACTATGTGATCACCGATACACGGATGCAAATCCGCCTCAAACGGGTGCTTGCCGCGAAAGGCGGCCGCATCACCCTGACCATCCGGTATCGCTACACGATCCCGGGCGATTTCGGTAACCGCACCGACTATGTATCAACGCGTAACGGTAAGATCTATGAGATCGCACAGTGGTACCCGCGGATGTGCGTGTATGACGACAGGCAGGGTTGGAATACGCTCCCGTTCCTGGGCGCGGGCGAATTCTATGACGAATACGGCGATTTCGATTATCGCGTTACCGTACCCTGGGATATGATCGTTGCGGGCTCAGGGGAGTTGCAAAACCCGGCCGCCGTTCTGACGGCAAGACAACTCGAGCGCCTGTCCGCCGCGCGCAACAGCGACAGGACCGTCATGATCCGTGACGCTTCCTCAATCGGTGACCCTGGCGACCGCCCGGTTCACAGCGGTACGCTAACCTGGCATTTCAAGATGGCCAACACCCGTGACGTCGCATTCGGCGCCAGTCGCGCCTACATCTGGGACGCAGCGCGGGTCCGCCTGCCGGAAGGCAAGCACTCGCTGGCCATGTCGGTTTACCCGGCGGAAAGCGCAGGACCGGCGGCCTGGGGTCGCGCCACCGAATACCTGAAAGGCTCGATCGAATATTTTTCCAAACAATGGTATGTCTACCCCTACCCGGTAGCCGTTAACGAGGCTGGTATTGCCGGGGGCATGGAGTATCCGGGCATCGTCTTCGACGGCATCACCGACACTGGAAAGGTTCTATTTTGGGTCACCGCGCACGAGATCGGACACAATTGGTTTCCCATGATCGTCGGCTCCGACGAACGCAGCTATGGATGGATGGACGAAGGCTTCAACACCTTCATCGACATCTATGCCTCCAATGCCTTCAACAAGGGCGAATATGCCCCCAAACGCGACGACGAGTATGCACCCGGCGGCGGCAATCCAGTCGACGAGATCCTCCCGCTACTGAAAGACCCGGCCGCCCCGGTTCCGATGACCCGCGCAGATGGCGTACCCGAAAAGTACCGGCATCCCATGGTCTATTTCAAACCCGCGCTCGGGCTCGTGCTGCTGCGCGAGCAGGTGCTCGGCAAAGACCGGTTCGATTATGCCTTCCGTCGTTATATCCATGCCTGGGCGTTCCGTCATCCCGGCCCCTATGACTTCTTCCGGACGATGGAGAATGAGGCGGGCGAAGACCTGTCCTGGTTCTGGCGCGAGTGGTTCTTCCATAACTGGAGTCTCGATCTTGCCGTTCAAAACGTCCGGCTAACCGGCCAGACCGCGGAGATCACGATCGCTAATCTCGACCGGATGGCCCTGCCCGCCACGCTCGAACTCACCTGGAAAGACGGAACGCGCGAGCGCATATCCGTGCCCGTGGAGACCTGGCTGCAAGGCAACACCCGCATCCTGCATATTCCCGCCACCCAGCCGCTGGCGTCAGCGACCCTCGACCCCGATCACGCGCTTCCGGATGCCGACCGGAACAACAACAGCTGGAAAAACCCCAATCCATGAATGGCTCTTGACACTGATCCTTTGCCTTGTCGTTTTCTCCGCGTTCGGCCAAAACCCCCTCAGTTCTCCCGAGATTCAAAAAATACAGCATCGCTTGCGGCAATGGACCTCCTTGTGGATACCTTAAGAGCCAGGACGGATGCGCCCTATATGGATTTGTCCCGGTATGATAGCATGCTGGCAAATGGAACGATCGTACCGAAACCGACCCTTCGGCAAACCCGGACAGTCTGCGCATCTGGCATACCCGCAAGACCGCGGCAGAACATCGATGGGACAGGTTGGCGATCCGCCTGGACAGCTTGTCAGGCTCCCGTAACGAGCTCGTAAAAAAACGAACCGGCCCCGGCCAATCTTGAACCGTCGGGATCGGGCAAAACCAGAAAAAAAATTTTCTGTAATCCTTTTTGCCTTATCTTTGCACTCCTTTCAACAGATTACCAATCTGTTAAGCGGGAGTTTAGCTCAGTTGGTTCAGAGCATCTGCCTTACAAGCAGAGGGTCGGCGGTTCGAGGCCGTCAACTCCCACAAGATCAAGCGCCTTTCGGGCGCTTTTTTTATTTGTGACTAACATTGTGACTAACACAATGGAAATAATCCAAAAGTTGTTCCTTTTCCCGTTTATCTTTTATCAGCCTGTATCAAAGACCTCTTTAATCACGGGGTCGGATCTATTGAAGGATTCGAAGTTGCCATTGACGGCCTAAGCGCACACTTCACTTATGCACCGAAGTGGATAACGGTTCCGTACACTTGACCCTATATTTCAATAACTTAAAGCCTCAAAGTATTGTTAGGATTCAATGATAAAACCCGAATGTATATGCCGAAGCAAAAAATAGTATTTTTATTTCATTGGAAGTAAACATTATCAATTATATGCGAGATACTCCACCAACTGCATAAACCAGACCCCGAGCACCCTCCTAATGAAAAAAAATAAATACCTCCATCGCCGCCGACCGATGGCATCTAGATTTCATGGCATTCGTCGCCGGACAAAACATATCGCCCGCAACGTCCTCGTCATTGTCGGCAACGGCTTTGATCTACACCACGGCATTCCATCGAGTTACTGGAATTTCAGGGATTATATTGTGGAGCATGACAATGATCTGCTCGATACCATGGAAGAACATTTTGCCAGCGATAGTCTTTGGTCAGATTTCGAGGGGACGCTGGCCTATTTGGATACCGATATGATCGCCGATAACGCCAGCGACTATCTCGTAAGCTACGGCGCGGAGGATTGGTCAGACGCCTATCACCACGATTATCAAAGGGCGATCGATGAGGTCCTGAATGGCATCACTGATAAAATGCCAAAACTTTTTACCGAATGGGTGCTGCAATTACCCGTAACAAACGATGTAGTTGCGCGGAAGCTCAACTTGATCCGAAAGGCGAAGTTCCTTACGTTCAATTACACGCCAACCCTGGAAATCGTCTACCAAATCCCGGCCGATCGGATCTGCTACCTGCATCATAAGGCGGTTAATATCAATTCCAACCTAATCGTGGGCCATGGGATTCCGCCGACGCCCAAGGCGCCACCAACAGAATTTCAGTTGGCGGAGATGGAATCTGCCGACCCGAGGGTGCTTCACGGCGAACGAAGCCTGGCCGGCTATCTGGCGGAGACGTATAAACCGACCGATAAAATCCTGCGCGACAACAAAGTCTTTTTTGAATCTCTTCGCGGGGTGGACGAGATCCATGTATTAGGACACAGTCTGTCAGACGTCGACTGGCCTTATTTCAGGCGTGTCGTAGCGGCGACGCGACGGAACTTTCCGTTGTGGAAATTCAGCTTTCATGATCCGTCTAAAGTTGCGGTATATCGCCAGGCGTTGGAAGATATGGGCATTCCTCCCGACAACATTCGATTCGCCCGGATGGCATCTATCTACAACCCTTAACTACCACTGTTCGATGCACCGGTAGCGGGCTAAGAACAATAATGCACCATTAATTCAATCTATGCAAAGTGTCATTGACAGCATCGACCTTTATTTGGGAATGGACACCCAGTACGCCATCATGGTGACCGGTCCTTGGGGGGTTGGAAAGACCCATTTCTTCCGCGAGACGGTCATGCCCCGGATCGAACGTACGCCGGTCTGTGGTAACGCCGGAAAGCATTACAAGCCCGTCCTGATATCGCTTTTCGGGCAGAAGTCGATCGAGGACGTCCAGGCCGCCATCCTGGTGGCGCTGTACCCGTTGCTGAGCTCGTCGGTGGTGCAGCTTAGCGCCAGTGTG
>DASZYU010000236.1:0-38183 GCA_035545215.1 Puia sp. | reverse complement strand
GATCCGAACGAACCATTTAACATGGCCTATCTCGCCGTCCGCGGCAGTTTCGCCGTCAATGGCGTCAGCCGGCTGCATGGCGAAGTGAGCCGCCACCTTTTCGAGCCGCTGTTCCGGCGCTGGCCGACCGAAGAGGTTCCTATCCATCACGTCACCAACGGCATCCATACTTCTACGTGGGACTCACAGGCCGCGGACAGCCTCTGGACCGAAGCCATCGGGAAGGACCGGTGGAAGATCACCACCGAATCGTTCTCCGATACCATCCGCACGCTGTCCGACGAAAAGATATGGTCCATGCGCGCCGCGGCCCGAAGGGCCCTCATAGAATACATCCGCAAACACCAGACGGCCCACTTCATCTCCTATGGCGCGCCGCAGGAAGCGATCGACAGGGCCGGCCGGCTCTTCGATCCTGACGTGCTGACCATCGGATTCGCACGCCGGTTCGTGGCCTATAAAAGACCCGATCTCCTCCTTTCGGATCCCGACAGGCTCGCGCGATTGTTGGGTAATGGCGAGCGGCCCGTCCAACTCGTCATCGCCGGCAAAGCGCCTCCCTATGACGACAACGCCCGCGACCTCATCCGGCGGTGGATCCAGTTCATCCGGCATTACCGACTCGGCGACCGCGTGGTGTTCCTCGAGGATTACGATATGTTGATGGCCGGTTATCTCGTAGGCGGCGTCGATGTCTGGCTCAATACCCCGCAACGGCCATGGGAAGCCAGCGGCACCAGCGGCATGAAAGTGCTTGTCAACGGGGGGCTCAATCTGTCGGAACTGGATGGATGGTGGGCCGAAGCCTATCGCCCGGAGGTCGGATGGGCGCTGGGAGACGGCCTCGAACATGGCAACGATCCGGCCATCGATCAGCAGGAAGCCCGAGCCCTTTTCGCATTGCTCGAACAGGAGGTGATCCCCCTCTTCTACCAGCGGAACGACAAGGGCGTCCCCGTCGAATGGCTTAAAAAAGTGCGGGAAAGCATGGCGACCCTCACGCCCTTCTTCTCCTCCAATCGCACCGTACGCGAGTACACCGAACGATTCTATCTGCCCGCCGCCACCGCGTACCAGGACCGCGCCGCGCGAAACGGCGACCATGGCAAAAAAATAGTTGAATGGAAACACAACCTCGAAGCACACTGGCCGCATCTCGGGTTTGGACAGTCGCAGGTAGAGACCAAAGGCAACAGGTACCTGTTTAACATCCGCGTATATCCGCGCGGCCTCGACCCCGCAATGATGACTGTTCAGTTGGTTGCGGCAGCCCCCGCGGGTAACAGCCATTTGTTCGTCGCCGAAATGCTGCGTAACGGCGAGTCCGATCCCGCCGAGGGATGGATCGCCTACAGCGCGTGGATACCCGCCACCCGGCCGGTTTCAGACTATACGGCCCGCATCATCCCGCACAACGATGCCGTCTCGATCCCGCTCGAATACGACCGCATCACCTGGCAACACTAGCATTCGCTACGCGATTGCACCCTGCTCATCCACCGGCCGGTCCGCGATCCCAGCCAGTAGGCACCGGATCATCGGCATCCCCGCACCCGCCAACATCGCACCACACGCCGGCAGCCAACCCCGCCAACGCCCACCGGTCTCCCCCATCCCGGCGGCAATCCCGGCAGCCAACCCCGCCAACGCCCGCCAGCCACCCCCCGCGCGCCTACGTTTTTACATGCAAAAATTAATCATTTGGTTTTCAACACCTTGATTTTCCCGTGTAATTTCTCAGCAAAATAGCAACACGACCCCATCCCCCCCGCCGTCATTTCGCAGCCGCCAAATCGTGATCGTTCGGCCCCAGGACCCTCAACGCAGTTGCGTCGCATCGACGCGCGACGGCGTATCCTTCCCTTCCACGATCGAACTCGAACTGATCGCTATGGCCTGGATGATCCGTGTCATGTTCGCCATATCCAGCGTGCCGATCTCATCCCCACGCGTGTGGTAATATTTTTCGGAATCCATTTTCGAAGTAGAGATCGTATGCGCCGGGACGCCCAGCCGCGCCAGCGACGCATTGTCGCTACGGTAGAACAGCTGTTGCGAAGGATAAGGGTCCGGATAGAACGTGAAGCCGCTGCCCGCGAGGTTCTTCTCCAATATCTTACCCATATCGCTCCTGTCGTACCCCGTGATATAGGCCGAATTCTTGCCCCACTTGCTCTCCGTGCCGATCATTTCGATATTGAACATGGCTACGACACTGTCGGGACCAAACTGGCCCGAAAAATATTGCGATCCGAATTCGCCGATCTCCTCCGCGGTAAAGGTCGCGAAGACAAGCGTCCGCTCATTGTCCTTTTTCCTGGCAAAATAATCGGCAAGCATGAGCACGGCCGTCGTGCCGCTCGCATCGTCATTGGCCCCATTGAAGATCGAATCCCCCTTTTCATCGGGCTTCCCCACACCAAGGTGATCATAATGCGCGGAAAAAATGACGATCTCATCCTTCTTGCTCTTTCCCGGAAGCACGCCGACCACATTGGCCAGTGGCGATTCCTTCACCTCCTGCCGGATATGGATCGAATAGGTGGAAGGATCGCTGTTCGTCAGCACGAATACGATACTGCGATCCGATTTGAAACCCTGATGGCCAAACCGTCCGATCCTGCCAAAGGACCCGGAAAACGATGAATCCACGAGCACCAGGTAGCTCTTCCTGGCATGGATAAAGTGCAAAGCCTCCTGAAAAAAATTCGCCCCGGCCCGGATGAACGCTTTCTCATAACCGCTGTTCTGATCCACCGTCAGGTCCGATGCGCTCGTCACCGCCGAAACATGTCCCGCCGGCAGCAGGTCCCCATCCAGCGTAGCGGTCGCGGAGACCGGGGTCGCCCGCACCATCACAAACTTCTGCCGGTAACTTTCCGACCCGTTCCACGTCTTCAGCCCGGCTTTCCGGAAACGCGACTCGATATAGTCCGCCGCACGCTCGATGTCGGGCGTGAACGTGGCGCGACCGCGCATTTCATCCGATGCCAATATGCTTTCTGTATTTTTTACAGCGACCGAATCGATCTGCTGTGCCCGCAACCCCGTGGCTGCCACGAGCAGGAGAATGGCGGTGAAAATGTTTCTCATATGTTTCTATAGGCTCATCATCTCCTTGAACTTGACCGTTTGGCGGCGGCTGACCTCTATCTTCTCCCCGCCTTTCATTTCCAGGAGAAGACCTCCGTTGAAATACGGTTCTATCTTTTCGATCAACCGGAGATTGACGATATGTTTGCGGTTGGCGCGGAAAAACACCTTCTCGTCGAGACGCTCTTCCAGCGCGTTCAGCGATTTTAGGATCAGCGGCTTGTTAGGCCCGAAATACACCTTGGCATAATTGCCGACACTTTCGAAAAGCCGGATATCCGACAACTTCACAAACCAGCACCGTTCGCCGTCCTTTACGAATACCTGGTCGTGCTCGTTCAGGATGCTCCGGTTGACGGAGATGGGATGGTCGGACAGCGGCTCTTTGTCTTCCTCGACCTGCAGTTTCTGTAACGCATCGGCCAGCCGCTTCGGCTCTACCGGCTTCAACAGGTAGTCCAGCGCATTTACCTCGAAGGCTTTCAATGCATATTCGTCATAGGCCGTCGTAAAGATCACATTGGGCGTCCGCTCGAGCTCGGCCAGCATGTCGAAACCCGTTTTGCCGGGCATTTGTATGTCGAGAAAGATCAGGTCGGGATTCAGCGAATCGATCTTCTCCACGCCTTCGGCGGCGTTCGCCGCCTCGGCGATCACCTCGATCTCGGGAAAATCCATCAATAGCTTCTTCAGCTCGTTTCTTGCAAGACGCTCGTCGTCGATGATAATAGCCTTAATCATATAGTCAGGCCCTCAGGCCTCCGTTTTTTTATTTGATCGTCCCCACGGGTATATGCACCTTTGCTTCCACCATATTCTCGTTCACTTCCCGGATGTCGAAATTCGCTTTCTGTCCGAACAACAGTTGCAACCTGTTCTTCGTACTGGCCAGGCCAAAACCGTCCGAATCACGGTTGCCGTTCAATACACCGGTATTCTGGATAACCAGTTTATGAAAAAAGTCATCCGTAAAATCGGAGATGATCTTCACCTTTCCTCCATCTACCTGGCGGCTGATCCCATGCTTGATCGCATTCTCGACGAGCGTCTGGAGCATCATCGGAGGCACAGGCTGGTCGAGCGTGTCCTCATTGATATCGTACTCCACCTGCAACCGGTCCTCGAAACGGATATGCTCCAGCGCAAGGTAATCCTTTACGATGTTCAGCTCTTTTTCGAACGTCACCGTCTCGAGTTTCTCCGCCTGCATGCTGCTCCGAAGGATATTGCTCAGCTCGGTGATAGCCGTACGCGCACGCGCAGGGTTCTCGTCAATCAGCGCCCGGATACTATTCAAAGCATTGAAAATGAAATGCGGGTTGATGTGCGCCTTGATCGTCTTCAGCTCCAGCTCCTTGACCAACGCCTCCAGTTTCAGCGTGTCGACCTGCTGCTTGCTGCTGATCAGGACATAGTGATACAGATAATAGATGAGCGTCCAGGGTACGATCATCACCCCCGTGTCCGCGGCCAGCGTGAACAGACGAGGCAGGAAGTCCGACCGCTTGTGCGATGACAACCCCAGCCAGTCCGCCACTCCGATACGGATCAGCGCGCTCAGGATACAGGTCGCCAGCATTCCGATGATGAACCGCGGCACGGCCTTATCCAATGGCATGAGCGTCCAGCCGTTACGCTTGATCACGTCCCGGAACAGATGGGTGACGAAGATGCCCGACAGCACCGTGATCACCATGATCTGGATTTGCAGATTTGTTATCTTCTGGTCGAACGTCGAAGAATTCAACACCAACACCATGGCCAAAGACCCCCAACCGCCAATTTGGCACCACCAGTAATATTTGCTCCCGTTTTTGGTCATATTGCTACGCTCACTGATTAAGTTAAGTAAATGTACCGTTTTCCGCTGCCTCGCGTACCCTATTTTGTACTAATGGCTATTTTACCCCTGCCACCGGTCCAGTACCTTCCTCAACCAATTCCAGGCGTTCCGATCCCAGCCCCCGGCCGCCAAATTCGCCCCGTCCGGAAAGGCTGAAAATAAGGCAATTTCACCGGATAAAGTGTATTTTTACAACATGGAAATCACCGCCGGTCCGCTGCTGAGGACGATCGATTCGCCAGCCGATCTCAAACAGCTGACTCGTGAACAGTTACACCAGCTGTCCGACGAGCTGCGTCAATACATCATCGACACCGTCAGCGTCCACGGGGGACATTTCGCCGCCAGCCTGGGAGTAGTCGAACTCACCGTGGCCCTGCACTATGTCTTCAACACCCCCTATGACCAGCTCGTCTGGGACGTCGGCCACCAGGCCTACGGACACAAGATCCTCACCGGCCGCCGCGACAATTTCGCCAGCAATCGCAAATACAACGGGCTCAGCGGTTTCCCCAAACGCTCGGAAAGTCCGTATGATACCTTCGGCGTAGGACATTCGTCCACGTCCATCAGCGCCGCGCTTGGAATGGCGATGGCCGCCAAATACAAGGGCGAAACGGACCGCAAGACCGTGGCGATCATCGGCGACGGCGCTATGACCGCGGGTCTCGCCTTCGAAGGGATGAACCATGCCGGCGTCGCCGACACCGACCTGCTCATCATCCTGAACGACAACTGCATGAGCATCGACCCGAACGTCGGCGCTCTCAAAGAATACCTGACAGACATCACCACCTCCCGCACGTACAACCGGTTGAAGGACGACATCTGGAAGGCCCTCGGCAAACTCCCGGGCAGCACCTTCAGCCGCGAGATCGCCAGCAAGATCGAGCACAGCATCAAGGGATTCGTCTCGCGCAGTAGCAATCTGTTCGAAGCCCTCAATCTCCGTTATTTCGGTCCTATCGACGGACACAACATGAGCAAGCTCGTCGACACCCTCGAAGACATGCAACGCCTCCCGGGCGCCCGGCTGCTGCATATCATGACCGTAAAAGGGAAAGGCTACGCGCTGGCGGAAAAAGACCAGACGAAGTGGCACGCTCCCGGACTCTTCGACAAGATCACCGGCGAGATCTATAAAAAACACCATCCGACTCCTCAGCCGCCCAAATACCAGGACGTGTTCGGGCTTAGCCTCATCGAGCTCGCCGAACAAAACCCGAACATCTTCGGCATCACACCCGCGATGCCCAGCGGTTCATCGCTCAAATTCATGATGGAAAAGATGCCGGACCGCGCTTTCGACGTGGGCATTTGCGAACAGCATGCCGTGACCCTCTCCGCAGGTATGGCCACCCAGGGCATGAAAGTGTATTGCAATATCTACTCATCCTTCATGCAACGCGCCTATGACCAGGTGATCCATGACGTGGCGATCCAGGACCTCCCCGTGATCTTCTGTCTCGACAGGGCCGGCCTCGTCGGTGAAGACGGGCCGACACATCACGGCGCCTACGACATCGCCTACATGCGGTGCATCCCCAACCTGATCGTCAGCGCGCCGATGAACGAGAGCGAATTGCGCAATCTTCTCTATACCGCGCAGCTCGATACCAACCATCATCCCTTCGTTATCCGTTATCCCCGCGGCGAAGGCGTCATGCCCGAATGGAGGACGCCCTTCCAGGAAATTCCGGTTGGCAAGGGCCGTAAGATCAAAGACGGCGAAGACATCGCGATCCTGAGCCTCGGCCATCCCGGCAATTTCGTGACCACCGCCATCCGCGAACTCCGGACGACGGGTATCGACCCGGCACATTACGACCTGCGTTTTGTCAAGCCGTTGGATGAACAGCTTCTCCATGAGGTCTTCCGGAGATACGATCGCATCCTCACCGTCGAAGACGGCACCGTCGTAGGCGGATTCGGTTCGGCGATCCTCGAATTTCAGGCTGCGCAGGGTTATACGGCTTCCGTTCGCGTCCTCGGCATCCCCGACCGGATCGTCGAACACGGTTCGCCAAAAGAATTACAGCATGAATGCGGTTATGACGCACCGGCCATCGTGAGTGCCGTCCGCGCAATGATGCAGGACAAGGTCCGCGTCATTACCTCCTGATCACGAAAAGATCGCACATCCGGACCTGCACTAATCTTTTTTATGCGGGCAATCCTCCTATATTCCCTCCTTTTATCCCTGGCCCTGCCCTCCCGTGCACAGCAATATTATTTTGCGCGTTATACGCCGCGCAACGGCCTGGTCAATAACAGGGTGCGCGCGCTTTATCAGGACAGCAGGGGCCGTCTCTACTTCGCCACCTACGGGGGACTCAGCGTTTACGACGGCGCGCGGTTCATCAACTACACCACCGGCGACGGGTTGTCGACCGGGCTCGTCAACGACATCGTCGAAATGGGTGATGACTCCATCTGGGTCATTCCCAATACGAGGGTCATCCATTGCCTGGTGCACGGTATCCTCCGGGATGTCGCCACGGCCGATCATTTCTACCCGATCACCAACCAACTCATCCGCTGCAGCGACGGTTTTTTTTATGCCATCGGGGACGACGGTCTTTTCCGGTTCGAACACAACCGCTTCGTGCGCATTCCGCTCAAAGACAGCCGCGGCAATGAAATGGGAAAATACCTCAACCAGGTCATCGAGTCGCACCACCGCCTGCTGATCGTCAACGACCCCAACCTCGAGAATATCGTTCACTCTGCCTCGCTGCTCGTGTACGACCTGGCTACCGGCAAATGCTCGATCTCGGCCGATACCTCCGCCATCTATTCGGTGATCGAATCCCCGACCCACGATATCCTGGTGGGTACGGCGCGGGGTGTCCACCGGCTCGATACCCTGGCCCTTCGCCGGGGCATCATCCGCCAATTGCCGCCGCCCGATATCTACGCCGCCGCCGCGAAACTCATCGGGAGTTACCTGTATTTCGATCATGCCGGCAATTTCTGGCTCTCGGCGCCCGATGGCGTGGTCCGCTTTGGAAAAAATGGCGACCGGCAGACCTTCGCCCCCTCCAACGGTTTGCCTGCCGGCGCAGTCAATTTCATCCTGCAGGACCGCGAGAACAACATGTGGTTCGCCAACGAACAAAACGGCGTCGTCAAGCTCGTCGGCCAGCAGGTGCAATTGTATTCCCCGATCAGACCGGATTTCGTGGTGACCGACCTGTTCGCCGGTGGTTCCGGCGATTCGGTTTGGATCTTCGACAGACAGCACGAGTCATTGCTCCTGGTGGAAGGCGAGAATCAAAAGCTGTTCCGCGCTTCCCGCCCGCTGCCCCCCAACAGCTTTATCGCGATCGGGAAAAGAGCCTATTTGATTGCGGGACGGGATATCTATGCGCTGCATTTCGAAAGCGACCGCTTCCGGACCGAACGCGTATGGCACGACAGCATACGCCTCGACGCACGCGTCTTCTTCGACCGGGATGGCGACCTGGTGCTCCCCACCACCTGTCTGACCATCTTCACGGGATCGGGTGTGCTCCGGTACCCGCTGCCCGACCTCGCCGACCAGGCCGACGTCGATCGGCGCAACCACATCTGGTGCGTCACCCGCACCAACGAGCTATTCGAATTCCGCATCGACAACACCGCCGGCGCTTCTTCGCTGCGACTCGTGCACCGTTTTGGCAAAGGCGCCATCCTGCCCTGGAGCCCGCGGTCGCTCGCCATCGACAGCGCGGGAGAGATCTGGATTGGCACACGCGACCATGGCGTCTATTGCATGGCCGAAAAAGGCGACAGCCTGGTCTTCCGGCGACAGTTGACCATGCAGGACGGGCTATCCGAAAATTTCATCAGCTACCTTGCCTGCGATCCCCACGGCAATCTCTGGGCCTGTACGCCGACCGGGCTCGACAGGGTACGTATCCGCGACGGCCGAACGATGATCGATAACATCACACTCAGCAGCGACCGCTACGACGCCGTCTACAAGCTGGTATCCACCGGGCGGAACATCCACTGGGCGCTCGCCCGGGGAGGCGTCATGAAGATCTCGCCGCTCGCCGAAGACGGCAGCGGCTATTCGCCAGGACTCCTCTTCACGCGCGTGCAGGTGGGCGACGAACTCGTCCCCGTTGGCGGCCCCACCCCTGGTCTAACCCTGCCGTACAACCGCAACACCCTCAGCTTCCTGGTCGGCGCCCCCACCTTCATCAACGAAGGCCTCACCCGCTACTCCTGGCTCCTCGAAGGGAGCCGGGACCCGAAATGGAGCGCCCCTTCGCCACGGTCCGACATCGGCTTCGTCAATTTGCCGCCGGGCAAATACACCCTCCACGTCAAAGCGCAATTCCTGACCGGGCGCTACCCCGACAAGACCGCCGCCTACTCCTTCCTCATCCTTCCCCCGTGGTGGCAGACCTGGTGGTTCCGCATCGCTTTCGTCCTCGCCTGCACCGCCATCATCGCCTTCCTCATTCGTCACTATCTCCGCGGCAAACTCGAGATCGAACGCACCCGGCTGGAAAAGAAGCGGGCCGTCGAAAAAGAACGCACCCGTATCGCCACCGATATGCACGACGACCTCGGCGCCGGTCTCTCGCGGATCAAATTCCTCAGCGAGACCATCCATTTGAAAAAACAGATGGGCCAGCCCGTCAGGGAGGAAGACCTCGGCAACATCGGCCGCTATGCCAATGAAATGATCGACAAGATGGGCGAGATCGTCTGGGCGCTCAACGAGAAGAACGACTCGCTCAACGACCTGCTTTCCTATACCCGGTCCTACGCCGCCGAATACCTCAGCGAATCCGGCATCCCCTGCACCCTCGACGCGCCCCCGGAGAATGGGGTATCGCGTTTCGTCAGCGGCGAATTCCGCCGCAACGTATACCTGACGATCAAAGAGGCCCTGCACAATATCGTCAAGCATTCCAAAGCCCAAAACGTGACCATCCGCATGATGGTCACCAGCGAACTGACCATCGTCATCGAGGACGACGGGGTGGGCTTCGACCCGGCCGGCCCCGCGGGGAACGGCCTGAATAACATGCGCCACCGCATCACCGACATCGGCGGCCAGCTGCAGATCCGCGGGTCCGGCGGCACGGTCATCCGGCTCAATGTCCCGCTCCCCGACTAGCGCGCCCACCCCCGGGCGCATCCCGATCCTCCGCCCTAACTTTCGTACTATTTACCGAAATTGCAAATGGTCATACATTCACCAGTCACATGATGCTGCCATGCCCATAACCATTGTCATAGTCGAGGACCTCGACGAAGTCCGCGAAGGCCTGGGCAACTTCCTGTCCCTGGACCCCGATCTCCTGGTCGCCGGCGCGTTCAAGACCGCGGATGAGGCCGGCGACGGCATCGCCAGCCTGAAACCCGACGTCGTGATCATGGATATCAATTTGCCGGGGACCAACGGCATCGATTGTATCCGCCAGATCAGGTCCCGCGTGCCCGCCACCCAGTTCATGATGTTCACCGTCTACGAGAACGACGAAAAGGTATTCGAAGCGCTGCAGGCCGGCGCCTCGGGCTACCTGCTGAAAAGCACGGGCCTCCCGCATATCATCGAGGCGCTGAAAGAGCTCCACCGCGGCGGCTCGCCCATGAGCGCCAATATCGCGCGCAAGCTGGTGAAACACTTTCAGCAACCACCCCGTGTCCCCGCCCCCGACACGCAGGCGCTCTCCTCCCGCGAAACGGATATCCTCCACCTCCTCGCCCGCGGGCTGCTCTACAAAGAGATCGCCGACCAATTGTCCGTCAGCACCAGCACCGTCCGGCAGCATATTCACCACATCTATGAAAAGCTGCACGTGCAAAATCGCACCGAAGCGATCAACAAGGTCTATCGCAACGACCCCCGCTTCCGACCATAACTTTCGTTCTATTGCCCGCCGCTCCCGCTTTTTATACGTTTGGAAAAAAAAGATCATGAAACCGAGCGTCTTGTTCCTGTTGCTCTTATCCCCTTTTTTCCTCTATGCCCAACAAACCCCTCCGCCCAAATCGCAGGGCATCGGTATCGGCATTCGCGGGGGCTTCAACTTCGCCAATGTCACCAATGCATCCCAGGTCAACGGCAGCAGTCTCGCCGGCTATCATTTCGCCGTCTTCCTCGCACCTCATACAAAAGGGGTCATCGGGAGCCGGACCGAGCTTATCTATTCGCGCAGCGGTTACAACTATGCATCCGATACCTCGCAGGGCGCCGTCAATCTCGACTACATCATGCTCGCGCAATACATGGCGATCCATATCACGAAATATTTCGAGATCGATTTGGGCGGTCAGACGGGCTATCTGCTGAATGCGAAAGTGGATAGTAACAAACAGGTCAACTACGGCAGCCCCCAGGCCAACTCGATCATGAGCTATTACAACCGTTTGGATTACGGATTCGGGGCCGGGGTCGAGGTACACCCGTTCATGGGCATCGTCGTCGGCGCGCGGTACAACATCAGCCTGAATAGTCTGTATAAGACCGACCTGTCCTCGTTCAGCCAGGGCGGCAACGGTCAACCGCCATCGTTCGTCCCCAGTTCGGGCAGCGTTAACCTCAAAAACAACGTGATTCAACTGTACGCGGGCTACCGGTTCTGAGACCAACCCGCCGCACCGCCCACGTCGCGCCGTACCCGCCGGCTTCCAATTTAAACAAACTTTAACAGGACAGGCCACCGCCGCCGTGTGGAAAATCGGTTTGGGTTGATCTTAGGGTGAACCCAAACATTTTTTTATGATATGGCTCCGCCGCATGGGAATGGTCGTCGGTATCCTAACGCTTGCTTATGTCGCTTTTGCCGATCATGGCGGGCACGCGCCCAGGTTTCGCGAAAACCCGCCTTTCGATCGCGCCCGCAACGAACGCGGATCCGGCAACGCGGAAGCCGGCGTGCTCGCCGAAAAAGCAGCCCGCGCAAAAGCCTTCGTTTCGAGCCATGGGTTCAACCAGGATTTCTGTTTCCTGGTGGATATGCATCTCCCGTCGGGGAAAAATCGCTTTTTCGTTTACGATCTTCACAAAGATTCCATCCTGCTGTCCGGGATGGTAGCCCACGGCGGCGGCGGCGATCTCTTCGCTGCGACACCCCGTTTTTCGAATCTGAACGGCAGCAACTGCACCGCGCTCGGCCGCTATCGCATCGGACATCCCTACCAGGGCCGGTTCGGCATGGCCTATAAGTTATATGGATTGGACACCACGAACGACCAGGCCTTTGCGCGCAACATCGTATTGCACAGCTACTGGCTGGTCCCCGAGAAGGAAACCTGGCCGGTCCCCATCTGCAACAGCCGCGGATGCCCCATGGTGTCGGCCGCCTTCCTGAAAAACCTGCAGCCCTTCATCGACCAGTCGCGGAGACCGGTATGCCTGTGGATCTTCGACTAGCCGCCCACCCCCCTGGCTGCCCGCGCCACCGACCATCCTCCCGGTCCATCCCGCACCCGAGCCGCGGGCATTTCGATCCATCCCGCACCCGAGCCACGGGCATTTCGATCCATCCCGCACCCGAGCCCCGGGCATTTCGATCCATCCCGTACCCGAGCCGGCCCCCGGGCGATCCGCAACTTTCGGTCGATCTCCCGCCCGTCTCTCACGCGAACATCGGCACCTCGATCGCGAGCACATCGGCGCGCGATACCGCATGCACCGCGACGACATCGGTACCGCTCAGGCCCAGTCCATCCCGGCGACCCAGCGCCTGTCCCCCGGCCTCGACCTCGCCTTCGATCACGAACAGGTACACCCCATTGCCGGGAAAAGCCGTACGATATTCGAGCGTCGCGCCGACACCCAGCCTTGCCAGCGCCATCCGTGCATCCTGGTTGATCCGGAGCCCGGGATCCTCGGGACGCGGACTGACGATCACCTGCCACTTGCCCATCCGCAGCGCCGGGTCAAAGCTCTTTTGTTCATGTCGCGGCTTACCTCCGTTTTGCCGCGGGAAGATCCAAATCTGCAGGAAGTTCACGTCATCATAATGCGAAGCGTTGTATTCCGAGTGCGTGATACCGCTGCCCGCACTCATCAGTTGTACATCACCGGTATAGATGATCCCGTTGGTTCCCGTGCTATCCTTGTGCGCGAGCGCGCCTTTCAGCGGGATGGAGACGATCTCCATATTTTCATGCGGATGGCTGTCGAAACCTCTTCCGCCCTTGACCATATCGTCGTTCAGCACGCGCAGCGCGCCGAATTGCACTTTATCCCTGTCATGCCAGTTGCCAAAGCTGAAGGAATGATGACTGTCCAGCCATCCGAAATTTACGTGGCCCCGCCCACCGGCGGGATGGTATATGGTTGTCATAGAAAGGAGATAAGCATTTTCTCAATGTGTGTTTCAAAAGCCTTCGCGAAAATCACCGGTCTGCAAATCGCACGCCTTCCAGCGCCCGCCGCCGCCCCCAAACCGAAAGCGCCCTCATGTCCCGTGCAGCCTTCACGCCCTCCAGCGCCCGCCGCCGCCAGACGCCGCGCCATTCCCTCCCGTGTCTCCTCAATTCAAATGCGGATCGGCAGGTCCCGTCAGCACCACATCCTCCATCGGATCGGCCGGCCTGTCCGCATTATATTCCACGATGAAATTATTGCGGCCCTCGCCGATGAGGATGGACATGTAATTCAGCTGTACCAGCTCGAGCATCGACAGGAACAGGAAAATCGCGTGCAGACGGTCATGGCACACCTCGAACAGACGCTCGAACGATAACGTCCTTTGCTCGCGCACCGTCGTGAGGATATGTTTCCGGCTGCCCTCCATCGTATAGTTGTATTGCACGACGGTATGCACGGGCCGGTTCTGCCGCTGCTGGATGCGCTGCATCACCTTCTCGAAAGTCTTCATCAGCTTGAAAAGGGTGATCGCCTGTATCTCGGTTCCCTCCCCGGCCTCTTCGCCGATGCCGGCCAGCTCTTTCTGTAGATTGCCCCTGCGTACCATGAGATGCCGGATCGCCTCCATCTCGGCCAGCCTGGCGGCGGCCTCTTTGTAACGCCTGTACTCCAGCAGCTTGTCGATCAATTCCTGACGCGGATCGATCTCGTTGCCCTCGGCATCCAGCTCCTTGCGCGGCAACAGCATCTTGGCCTTGATGCGCATCAGCGTGGATATGAAAAGGATGAACTCGCTCGACAGCTCGATGTTCAGGCTCTCCTGCGAGTGGATATACGCCAGGAAATCCTGGATGATATTGTGGATCGGGATGTTATAGATATCCAATTCGTCGCGTTCGATAAAGAAGAGCAGCAGGTCGAACGGACCCTCGAATTGTGGTAATTTGATTTGATAAGGCGTCATATCCGACGAAAATACCGCTATTTTGGGGAAAGCAACGCCGCGTTTTCCCCAAATTGTCCAGTCTCCTTGCCGCCCGCGTCGTCAAACTATCTGGTCCCATTCCATTCCGCACTCCGCAAGTCCCAGCGTCCGCAAATTCGCCGTCCGCGTCGTCAAACCATCTGGTCCCATTCCATTCCGCACTCCGCAAGTCCCAGCGTCCGCAAATTCGCCGCCCGCCGCCCCAAGACCCCTCGCCCCGCTCCTGCCGCCCGCCGCCCCGACGCACCGGCCGACGCTCCAAAACCAACCGTTACCCATTGGCCGAAACTCGCGCTTGTGCTATTCCACAGGCTGGCCCTGCCGCTTCTTTTTGGCGAACTTATAGGCGAGCCCTACTCCCAACACCTCCTGCAGCTGCAGCTTCGGACCGCCAAAACTGCCGTCCGCATTCACCGAATGGATCCGGTCGTCGTAGACCAGCGTCACCGACAAATTCATACTGATCAGCGTCGTCACCTTCACATTCAGGACGTTGGTCATATACATCGCAATGTTCTGCGGATTATCCAGGTAGTCGGAAAACAGGTCCAGCCGTCCCACGTAGCTGGCCGTCTTGCTCAGGTTGGACGAATAGTTCACCGACGCATAGGCACCGAATTCGAAACGCGATTTCTGTCCCGAATCGACCCCGAAGGCCCCCTGCGCCGCAAGGCTGTCATTGTGGACGATCAGCTCGCGGACCGTCGCCGGAGACAGGAAGACGGAAAAATTGTTGTTCGGCTTGTAATCCATGCCCAGCGACAACAGCAAATAAGCCGGCGCCAGGAAATCCGAGGTCAGCACCTGGTGCGTGGCATCGGGGTAATTATACCCCGGTGCGAACTGCGTCCGGAAATCGAAAAGACCCGTCAGATACCATTTATGACCCAGGTCGTAACCATACTTCGAGGTGATGTTAAACCGGTCGTCCGTCTTCCTCGACCCCAGACTCGTAGTGTTGGCGATGCCGTAGGCTACCGTCATATAGTTATCCCACGACCGCCGGCCATCGAGATAATAGGCATACAGGTTGACCAGTCCGTTGAAGGACAAGGCCGACTTGTCCCCGCCCGCCGACCAGTTGCTCGCCGCCGCCTGGTTAAAAGTGAGATTGAGCAGTCCACCCGTTTTCCACGTCATCTTCGTCGTGTCGTGCGGGTCCTTGGTGATGGCGGCGCCGCTCACCGCCTTCTGCAAACCCTGGACATCGTTCTGGGCCCGCAGCATGGTCATGAATCCAATGGTAAAGAGGGAAAGCAATAGCCATTTCCGCGCACAATAATCGTTCATAGTCGCTAGTTTTTTTATTTGTTATCGGCCACTCAAAAACACTGCCAGCCCGCCGGCCCGCCCCACAGTCATCGCGCGCCATCCGTCAACCCCAACCCCGCCCAATTCCGGCTCATCCCGCCGGCCCGCCCGCGCGCGAGCTCCGCCGGCCCGCCCCACAGTTATCGCGCGACCAGCCCGGCACCGTCGCCCGCCACAGTTTTCCCCGTCCAATGCCACCGCGGGCAGCGCCACCCGGCCCTATCGACCCTGGCCTCTATCTTTTCTTCAGTTCGTCCCGGATCTCCATCAGCAGCTTATCCGTGCTCGAAGGCCCTGGCGGGGGCGCCGGCTCCTTCTTGTGCATCGAATGGATGCCCTTTATGAACAGGAAGAGGATAAAGGCGAAGATCAGGAACTTCAGGATAGCGGACAGGAAAAGCCCATACTTGACCGCACCCCAGGCCAGCTTGTCGATCTCCTGCAAATGCGCCGTCTTCAACGCTGGCGCCAGTAACAGCGGCGTGATCACGTTGTCGGTCAGTGAAGTGACGATGGCGGTAAAAGCCGCGCCGACAACCACAGCGACGGCAAGATCGACGACGTTGCCGCGCATAACGAACTCCTTGAATTCCTTAAAAAGAGCCATGACGGTTGGTTTTAATTATGAAGAATCTCTTTTTTTAATCCCGGATACTGCATGTCAAGCCCTTTTAGCATATCCCTTACCGTTTGTGCGATGAGATATTCCTTGTACCAGTTCTGATCCGCGGGTACGATCGTCCACGGTATCTCCCTGCAGTGTTCGAAACAATCCTCATAAGCGTCCCTATACCGTCCCCATAACCTCGCCTCTTTGAAATCGTCGGCATTGTGTTTCCATTGTTTGGCGGGATCGTGGATCCGGTCCTCCAGCCGTTTGTGCTGTTCTTCCGGAGAAATATGGAGATAGAATTTCAGGATATGCGTGTCGTTATGTTCGGTCAGCAGCCGCTCGAAATGATTGATGGCCTTCATCCGTCGTCTCGCGGTCTCATCATCGATCCAGTTATGCACCCTGGTGACCAGGACATCTTCGTAGTGACTCCTGTTGAACAGTTGGATAAACCCCTTTCGCGGGGCGTGCGCGTGTATGCGCCATAGAAAATCACGTGCCAGCTCGTCAGCGGTGGGCGCCTTGAAGGATTGCACCACCACACCCTGCGGATTGAGCTTTCCGAAAACATTCCGGATGACCCCGTCCTTGCCACTGGCATCCATACCCTGGATCACGATCAGGACAGCATGTTTTGCCTCCGCGTACAAAAGGTTCTGCAACTCGTCCAGTTCCTCCACCAGGCGCGGCAGTTTCTCCTTCGCCTCTTTCTTGTCCACTCCCTTCGGCGCGCGCGTGTCGATGTCCTTCAGTCTGATATTGCCCATGGTGCTACCATTATCTTTCCCATCCGGCGCTGGCGCAGGCGGCGCGAACTTCAACCGGGCGGTCATCCTCTTTCCCATCCGGCGCCGGCGCTGCCAACTGGAACGCCCGGCGCTGAAATGGCCTGGGTACTTACGGGTTACACCGACATGATCTCCTTCTCCTTGGTGGCCAGGTGCTTTTCCACGAGCGTGATATGCTTGTCGGTAATGTCCTGGATCTCTTTCTCGGCATCCTTGGCCTCGTCTTCGCTGAGACCTTCCTTCTGTAACTTTTTGATCTGCTCGATGGCTTCCCGGCGGATGTTTCGGATGGCGACACGCGACTGCTCGCCCTCGCCGCCGGCTCGCTTGACGAACTCTTTCCTTCTTTCTTCTGTCAACGGGGGCATGAACAGGCGGATGATGTTGCCATCGTTCTGAGGGGTAACGCCCAGATTGGCGTTGATGATCGCGCGTTCGATCGGCTGAAGCATATTTTTTTCCCAGGGCTGGATGGTCAAAGTGCGGGCATCCATCACGGAAATATTGCCCACTTGGTTGAGGACCGTGGGACTGCCATAATAGTCGACCGTCAGGCCCTCCAGCATCTGCGGGTTGGCCTTTCCGGCCCTGATCTTAATCAACTCACTTTCAAGATGATTAATCGCCTTCTTCATACTTTCCCGGGCATCTTCCAGGATCAGTTCCAGATCGTCTGACATAAATGATTGCTTAGCTTCGTTTGGACCCGTCCGGCCGAATGGGAAGTCACCTCCCGGGGCCAAACACGTTAAAATGGCCGGCTACCGCCGAAGGGCCGGTTCGCTGCAAACCTACGCCAAATCAAAAAAATACGCAAAATCAAATTCTGGGGCGAGCGGGCTTTCGCGTCGGACCGGAACATCCTGCCCTTCGCGAGGACCGGGACGGCCAGCGGCCGCCGGTATCAATTGTTTTGTTCGAGAATGGAATCCTTTTTCAGCGTCATCAGGTGGGAAGCCTTCGTCAATTGAGCACTCTCCTCCTCGGCCGTCTTGGCGACGAACAGACGCGGTGCAGGCAAAAAATAGTAGATGCCGGCTATCATGGCGAAGAAAACGCAGAACACACCAAGGATCAGGTAGGTGCAATTCAATGACCGGCCGACAAAGACCAGCCCGATCATCACGAGATTGATCGAAACCAGCGTCATGGTGATCGCCCGGTGCGAAAAACCACGGTCCAGCAACAGATGGTGAATATGGTTCCGGTCGGGGCTGAATGGCGAGCGCCTGTGAAGGATGCGGATACCGAATACCCGTAGCGTGTCCAGCAGCGGGATCATCAGGATGGTGAAGCCCACGGCCGGCGATGCCGGTATCGGGAAGACGACATCGGGCGTATTCGCCACATTGATGAATTTGATCACCAGGATTGCGTTGATCGTTCCGATCAGCAACGAACCCGTATCGCCCATGAAGATCTTGGCGGGCTGAAAATTGAAGATCAGGAAGGCCAGCAGGCTACCGGCAAGCGCAAACGCCATCACGGCATACGGCGACATCCCGATGTACAGGAAGTAAATGCCAAAGATAGCCGAAGATAAAAGACCGAGCGTTCCGGCCAGACCGTCGACGCCGTCGATGAGATTGAAAGAGTTGATGACCACGATGACCGCAAAATAGGTCAACAGCAAACTGAACATTTCAGGTAGTTGGTAAAGACCGAAAAATCCATGCATGCTCCGGATCTGCACGTTCCCATAATAGATAATGATAAAGGCGGCAAGCACCTGGCCGATAAATTTCTTCACGGGTGAGATAACGAGGATATCGTCCTTCAAACCCAGGAAAAAGATCACGAAGGAAGCTGCTATAAAATATTGAAGGTCAGCATACTGTGTAAAGTGCAGCGTGAGAAGGCCACCGAAGATGAATCCCGCGAAGATGCCGAGCCCGCCGAGCGGCGTAATAGGCGTGAAATGTACTTTCCGGGCATCCGGCATATCGAATAGCTTCTTCATTTCAGCCACATTGATAATGGCTGGAATAGCCAGGAACGTAACAGTAAATGAAATAGCTATCGAAAGTAAGACATCAAACATCGGTACGATTTTGATTCATTGAACAAAAATAGGAATTCTTTTATATGCAACCAGTACGGATATACTCTTAACTTCCAAACATTGGGTCCGATGTTGCGAAACGGCCCGATGCGGATGCGAGGTTGCAGGTCAGTTCAGGAATGTTTTTGTACCGATTCGTATATCGATTCGGCTAATCAGAGAGATCAGACCGCAAAGTAATACAAAAGTTTAAAGCTGCCAAAACACACATGTCTGCTTCCAACTCAGTCTTGTAATCCACCGTTGTCCACGCGTCTCAAAAAAGCGCCGCCGTCAGCGCAGTCCCGAAAAAACCGTTAGATTTGCCGTTAGCTATCACTAAATCAACCTTTATGGCAGACTTAAAAGCAATCGCTACACAGATCAGAAGGGATATCGTAAGAATGGTCCATGGCGCGCAAAGCGGGCATCCGGGCGGCTCCCTGGGTTGCACCGAATATTTTACCGCACTCTATTTCAAGGTCATGAAACATGACCCCAATTTTCATATGGATGGAAAGAACGAAGACGTTTTTTTCCTGTCTAACGGTCATATTTCCCCCGTCTTCTACTCTGCACTAGCGAGGTCCGGCTATTTTGACGTCAAAGAACTGGCCACTTTCCGAAGGATCGACTCGCGCCTCCAGGGTCATCCCACCACCCATGAACACCTGCCCGGAGTACGCGTCGCCAGCGGTTCGCTGGGTCAGGGTATGAGCGTCGCCATCGGAGCGGCCCTCAGTAAGAAACTCAATAACGATAAAAATATTGTGTATTCGCTCCACGGGGATGGCGAGCTCGATGAGGGACAAAACTGGGAAGCGATCATGTTCGCTTCGGCCAAAAAAGTGGACAACCTCATCGCCACCGTCGACTGGAACGGCCAGCAGATAGACGGGACCACCAGGGCCGTGCTCGACACCGGCGACCTCCACGTTAAATTCAATGCATTCGGCTGGCAAACGCTCGAAATGAACGGCAACGACCTGGACGAAGTCATCGCTACCCTCGACAAGGCCCGCGGCATGACGGGACAAGGCAAGCCGATCGCCATCATGATGCATACGATCATGGGTAAGGGAGTCGACTTCATGGAAAACGATCACCACTGGCACGGAGTTGCCCCGAACGACGAACAATTGGCAAAGGCGCTCGCGCAATTGCCTTCCGCATTGGCAGACTATTAAAAACCACTGATTTATATGGCGCCGGTGGCCTGCAAAGGCCACCCTTTCCTTTCCCGTCAGGTCCTCAGCTCGATCGGCGTGGCCGCGGCCTTGCGCGCGGGGATCCAGGAAGCCAGCACTGCGACGACCGTGATCGTTGCCATCACCAACAGGAAATCCATCCCCACCATCTTGACGGGATAATAATCGATTAAAAAGGATCCCCCTTCCAGCGGTACCAGCTTGTACTTCAACTGCAGCGTACAGATCACCACGGCGAGGAGGATACCGCCTCCGCCGCCGATCAGCGCCAGCAGGAAACCCTCGCTCAGAAAGATCCTCCGGATCAGCCTCCCGTCCGCGCCCAAAGCCTTCAACACATGGATATCCTTCTGCTTTTCCCACACCAGCATCGTGAGCGCACCTACCATATTGAAGGCGGCAACGATCAGGATCAGCGTCAGTACGATATAGGTGAACCATTTTTCCGTCCCCATCGTGTTGTAAAGACTCTGGTTCTGTTCATACCGCGTCTGCACGAGGTAGCCCTTGCCCAACACCTGCGCTAACGCGGTCTTAATCGCCGGGGCCGCCGAAGGGTCGTCGATCGAAATCTCCGCGGCGGTATATTCATCCGGTCCAAGACCGATCATCCGTTTCACGAATCCCATACTGGTGATGACATAGTTATTGTCGAAGTCCACCTGAATGCGGAAATCACCGGATGACATGACGCTTTCATGATTGAACGACGCCATCGGATCCATCACATTGAAAGCCCCGCTGGTGCGGCGGAAAAGATAAACGCCCAGCGGCATGATCTGCCGGTCCGATTCGACACCCAGCGTATATTCGATGCCCGAGCCCAATACGGCCTTCGGGTGATCCGCATCGCCGACGTCGAATGTGCCCTTGTCGATCGTACCACCCACACCCGAAACGCGAAGGAAATTGCTGTCGACGCCCTTGAGGTAAACGGGCACGCGCACATCCCCGTTCTCGACGATACCCCTGTCCTGCACGACCAACGACAACGCATGTACGCCCGGCACTGCCCTCAGCCGCGCCAGCTGGCTGGCCGTCAACGTGAGCGTCTTGCCCGAAACCGGACCGACCCGGATATCCGGGTAAAAGCTGCTGTAAAGTGATTTCACCAGGTCCTCGAACCCGTTGAAGACGCTGAGCACAACGATCAGCGCGGCCGTGCCTACTACGATGGCCGACATGCTCACCCAGGCAATGATGTTGATTGCGTTCGTCGATTTCTTTGCGCGGAAATAACGCCAGGCGAACAGCAGGTTCATGCGGGCCCCTCCTCCCCGCGCGGTTTTTGTTCGCCCATGCCTTGTTTGCCGGGCCTTTTCCCAATCGCGGGCCCCTCCTCCCCGCCCCCTGCGGTGCCGCTCTTTTCCCCGGTTCCTTCGTCAGCGGGCCGGTCTCCCTGGATCTTGCGGAACAACGCCTCCATCTTGTCGGCATGCTCCAGCGTATCGTCATAAAAATATTGCAGCGTCGGGATGCGCCGCAGCTGATGTTTCACCCGATGCGCCAGTTCCCGCTTGATCTCCCAGCCCCTTTCCTCGATCTTCTTCATCGTGGCCGCCGCATCCTTCACCTGGAAGAGGCTCAGGTACACTCTCGCCTCGAGCAGATCGGGCGTCAGCCGGACCGCTGTCAGCGACGCCATCCCTCCGTCTATCATGCTCAGTCCCAGACGCTGAAAGATATCGCTCAGCTCCTGCATCAGCAGCGCGCTCACCTGTTTCTGTCGTTTACCTTCTTGCATATGCTTTAACGTTCCTGAACGCCCTTTATCGCCCTTTAACAGAATTTTACCCTTTAACCGGATTGCACCCGGTTCGGAAATTCAGCATTATCTCAATTTTACATCTAAATTTGCCACCAAATTTACGGATTTCAGCATGAAGAAATTCTCCGTGATCCTGCACTACCTGTCGCGCTACAAAGGTAAGATAGTGCTATACATGATCTTCAACATACTCTCGATCGTCTTCGGGCTGATATCCCTGGGCATGCTAAGCCCATTCCTCAGCATCCTGTTCAACCAGGGTGGCGCCGCCGGCGGGACGCCTGCCCTCAATACCAACGCCATCGGCGGCCTGAAAGACGTACTGCTCCACGTCGTCCAGCACAGCGACCGGTCTACCGTCCTGCTGGTCATCTGCCTGCTCATTATCCTCAGCACGCTGCTGAAAAACCTGTTCTATTACTGGTCCTCCTACATCTCCTCCCCCATCCGCAGCGCAACCATCACCTTCCTGCGCAACGACGTGTACGAAAAGATCCTCTCGCTGCCCATCGGCTATTTCACCGAGCGCCGCAAGGGCGATCTCATTTCGCGCATGACCAACGACATTTACGAGATCGAATCTTCCGTCGTCAGTACGCTGGAGGGACTGATCAAAGACCCGCTCACGATCATCGGCTACTTATCGTATATGGTCTGGCTCAGCCCGCGGCTCTCGCTGTTTCTGCTCATCCTGCTGCCCCTCACGGGCTTCCTCATCGGCCGCATCAGCCGGACGTTGAAACGCCAGTCCAAAGATGCCTCCATCCGGCTGGGCGAAAGTCTTTCGGTGCTCGACGAGACACTGGGCGGAATCCGGATCATCAAAGGTTTCGGCGCCGAACTCCTGATGCGCGCCAGGTTCCTGCAGATCAACGACAACCTGTTCCATATCCGCAACAAGATGAACGCCCGTCGCGACCTGGCGTCTCCGCTGACCGAAACGCTGGGCATCGTCATCCTGACCATCATCCTCTACTATGGCGGGATGCTCATCTTCCGCACGCACGGCCACGGCTTTTCGGGTGGCGATCTGATCACCTATATCGCCGTCTTCGCGATGTTGATCAACCCGGCAAAGACATTGTCGACATCGATTTTCAATGTGCAACGGGGTGCCGCCGCGATGGAACGGGTCGAAGACCTCCTGAAGGCGCCCGTCACTATCCACGACGACCCGGAGGCAAAAAAGCTGGCTGCCTTCAACGACAGGATCGAATTCCAGGGCGTCGGTTTCTCCTATGACGACACCTCGATCCTCGCGGGCATCGACCTGGTGATCGAAAAAGGAAAGACGGTCGCACTCGTCGGCAGCTCCGGCGCGGGCAAATCGACGCTGGCCGATCTGATCCCGCGTTTCCACGATGTATCGGAAGGCCGGCTCCTGATCGATGGCGTGAACATCAAAGACTATTCGTTGAGATCGGTGCGCGAACAAATGAGCATCGTCACGCAGGAACCCATCCTGTTCAACGATACCATCGCCGCCAATATCGCGCTCGGCAAACCCGACGCGACCATGGATGAGATCATCCGCGCGGCCACCATCGCCAACGCGCACAACTTCATCACGCAAAAAGAAGAAGGCTACCAAACCAACATCGGCGACCGGGGCAGCAAACTCAGCGGCGGCGAACGCCAACGCCTGACGATCGCCCGCGCCCTCCTGAAAAATCCGCCTATCCTCATCCTCGATGAAGCCACCTCCTCGCTCGACACCGAAAGCGAACGTCTCGTCCAGGACGCGATCAACAAGATGATGGAACACCGCACAAGCATCGTCATCGCCCACCGCCTCAGCACGATCCGCCATGCCGACGAGATCATCGTCCTGCGGAAAGGCCGCATCGTCGAACGCGGCACCCACGACCAGCTGATGCAGCTGCAGGGCTTTTACCGCAAACTGGTAGAAATGCAGGAAGTGAAGTAACCGTCGTCCTCCCCACGCACCCATCCTCGCGCCACATACCCCGCACGCCCCAATCCCCCGCATCCTCACCAATCCCCGTCATCATCATCTCCATCGTCCCCGGAGCCCCAACCATCCGGCTCTTTATTACTGCCGGCCTTCGCACCCACCTGCGGTATCTCATTGTCCATCTCGTCGATCGATATCGGTCTTGCCGTCATATCCCCGATCAGCCAGTGCGAGAAAAAGTCCGCCATCCTCCACCAGAAATACTCCGTCATTTCGCCATATCCATGCCTTTGCCCGGGCAACAACACGAGATCGAACCGCTTGTCGGCCTTGATCAGCGCATTCGCCAAGCGGATCGTATTGCCCGGATGCACATTATTGTCGATGTCGCCGGTCGAAAGCAGCAGATGTCCTTTCAGATGGCTCGCGATCTCGGGATTTTTTTCAATTGAATAAAGGAAGCTCGTGTCCCCCTTGTCACTCACCATCTCCTTCACGCCGTGGTGCTTTTCGCTCCACCACCGGTTATAGATCGAGTTGTCATGATTGCCCGACGACGACACGCCGACCTTGAAGAAATCGGGATATACCAGCAACGCCGCCGATGTCATGAACCCGCCGCCGCTGTGCCCATAGATACCGACCCGGTTGATATCGATGAACGGATAACGGTCCGCCAACTGCTCCACGCAGGCCTTCTTGTCGGCCAACCCATAGTCGCGCAGATTGCCATATCCATAGTTGTGGTACCATTTGCTCCGCGCCGGGTTGCCACCCCGGTTGCCGACCGTTACGACGATCATGCCCAACTGTGCCAGACGGTCCGTCCGGTCCATCCCGCGCACAAAGGCTTTGTTTACCGCTTCAGTTTGCGGACCGGGATAGACATATTCCATGATCGGATATTTTTTCGTACTGTCGAAATTGAACGGCTTATACATTACACCGTACAGATCGGTGATGCCGTCATCCGCCTTCACTTTGAAAATCTGCGGGAACTTATAACCCGTCGCCATCAGTGCGCTCAGGTCCGCCGTCTCGAGGTCCATGATCTTTCTGCCGCTGCTCGTATACAGCGCCGACTTCGGGACCGTATTGACCCGCGAGTAATTGTCGACGAAGAACCCGGTATTGTCATCCATGTTGCCGATATGGTCGAAATCGCCCGGATCCAGCAATGTGAGACCGCTGCCGTCGAGGTTCACCTTGTACAGGTGCAGATAGTATGGGTCCTCGCCCGGCTCTTTGCCGTTGGCGGTAAAATAGAGAACCCTCTTTTTGTCATCGATCCCGACGATGTCTTCGCAGTGGAACGGTCCGCTGGTGATCCGGTTCTCGAGTTTTCCGTTGCCATCGTAGAGATAGAAATGAGCCCATCCGTCGCGTTCGCTCCATTCGATCAACTCGCGTCCTTCGTTTACGAGACCCAGCCTCCGCAATTCGACATAGGTGTTCAGCCTTTCCTGTATCAACGGCCGCGCGATGCTGTCGCCAACCGTCACGGCGCACACATCGATGCGTTTGAGATCGCGGCTCGTCCGGGTGAAATACAACTTCGTATTGGTACCCAGCCAGTACTGCACGCGGTAGTCGTCGTCCCGACGCGATTCCTTTTGCGGCGCCGACCAGATGGCGAGGTCCTGGTCCTTGAACTCCGCGGTTCCGATCACCTGGTGTGTATGGTTGGTCATATCGAACACCTGCAGCTGCTCGACAGGCGCTTCCTTTTCTCCGGGCATCATGTATTTATAAGTCTCCAGCGTGGGCCGCGGGTCCGCCAGCGAGTTGATGACCCAGAGATCGTGTACTTTCCGCTGGTCCGAACGCGACAGGGCGAAATGTTTCGAATCCGGGCTCCAGAAGAGCTGGACGGGTTTCCGCTTGTCCTTATTCTTTTCCTTATCGACATTGGTTTCGCCGCCACCGCCTATGGCGCCGCTGCCGTGATAGCTGTAATTTTCCACCCCGTCGGTCGTCAGCGCATGTTCGACGATCGTGCTGTCATCTTCGTTCTTCAGCGCTTTTTCGTAGTTGGCCCGGTCCATCCAGAAGAGATTGTAATGCCGGCCAAAAACGATGGTATTGCTGTCCGGGGAGATATTCGCCCACATCGGTTTGCGTTTGGGCTTTTTGTAACCGGTGAGTTCCGTGAGCGTTCCGTCCAGGAGGTTGTACTCAAAATAATAGATCTTTTTTTGACGGGCGCCGCCTGCATTCTGCGCCGTGCCGTTGCCGCCCCCGCCGCGGCGACGGTTCCCCACCCCTACATTTTCACCACGGCGCTCCAGCCCGGCCTCCGCCGAGTCCTTCTTATCCATATCCTGGGTGCTCTTCACCTCGAATTGGATCCAGTTCTCGTCCCGGATGAATTTGAGGCTATCGAGGCCAAGATGCTGCGCATCGAACGGGTCTTTGACGATCATGGAGATCAGCGACGCGAGACGGTCCCTGTCGAATAACTCTTTCTTTTCGGCTTTGGCGGGATCGACGATGTACCACTTTTTTCCTTCGGTGGTCTCGTATACGTACCAGAACCGGTTGGACTTTTTCAGCCAGTGCGGCTCGACGGTGAGCGAGAAGACCATCTTTTCCAGCTTCCGCGGCGAAAAACGCGCGGCAGCCTGGTAATTGGCATTGGTGACGGGAGTTGGTTGGGCAACAGCGCTGGCAGTTGCCGCCAGCAGCAGGATAGAGAGCGATAGACGCATAAGCAGGGGCATTTGAAACCGGAAGGTAGGACGCCCCACCCATTCTGGCAAGAAAGATTCACCCGCCGGTGTATTTCACCGACCGCCTCCAACTCTTCCCAACTTATTGATGATTTGCTTCGTCCCTTCGGCCCCCATCCACTCCGCGCTCACCCGCCGTCATCGCTTCGTCCCTTCGGCCCCATCCCCTCCGCGCTTACTTATTCATCATTTGTTTAGCCTCGATGCTGAGTGTCGCGTGCGGGACCGCCCTCAGCCGGGCCTTGTCGATCAATTTACCTGTGACCCGGCAGATACCATAGGTCTTGTTCTCGATCCTCATCAGGGCCTTCTCCAAATGGTCGATAAAGGTGATCTGGCGGCTGGCCATCTGGCTCAGCTGTTCTCTTTCCATGCTCATGCTTCCGTCTTCCATCGTCATGTAACGGGCGTCATCGTTGTCGCCCCCCATTTCGTCCTTTCGCGTGATCAATCCCTGAAGGTACGCCAACTCTTTCTTAGCTGCATCCAGTTTGCGGTTGATCAATTCCCTGAATTCTCCAAGTTCTGCATCGCTGTATCTCATAGTGGGTCCAGTTTGTTCTTCTTGTGGTGTGTCTAAAACTGATTTTGTAAATTCCGGTTCATACTTGCGAACCGTTTTTGTCTTTATTTCCGGGATCACCACCTTGACCGGACGGGCAGGTGGCGCGGGTTTCTTGGCTTCGGGTTTGGGTGCCACCGGCGGCGTCGCTACCGGTGCGCTGATGGCCGCCTTGCCGACGGTGACGGCAGCCGGTTTGGCCGGAGCGTGAGCCGGTTGAGCCTTGACGGCAGGAGCATGGGTTTTCGACACACTTACCGGCGCATGAGTCCGGGCGGCGGTTTTGGAGATATTGGAAACAGCTGTCTTTTTAGCCGGGGCGGGTGCGGATTTTTTTGTGGCGGATGGAGCGGCAACCTTTTTAGCTACCGGTTTAGCAATACTCTTAGTCGCCGGCGACCTCTTCGCAGACTTGTTACCACCTGACGAGTGGGCAGTCTTTGAAGCCGTTTTTTTAGCCGGCACTATTTTCTTGGCGGTAGTGCTCCTTTTCGCGGGCTTGGCCGCTTTCTTCTTGGTTGCCATACAGTTAGGCTTTTTTTGTAACAAACACTTTTAGAGGAATATCATTAACTTCAATTTCGGTGCCATTTGCTGGTTCCATAACCAATTCAATCCTATCTGCCAAAATTTCCGCGCAAATATAGTCATTAAATTGCATAAGGGAATCAGTAAGAGAGGGTACATCTGCTACTTTTACCAGGATTCTGTCGGTCAGATCGTAGCCATTGTCTTTCCTGATCTTTTGGATACGATTGACGAATTCGCGTGCATTGCCTTCCTGTGCCAGCGCCGGGGTGACGGTGACGTCCAGGGCTACGGTCAGCGCATTTTTGTTGGCTACGACCCACCCCGGAATGTCCTCGCTTGTTATCTCGACTTCATTAATCTGTAATATTATACTTTCGTTGTCAATTAACAAATTATATTGACCATCTTTTTCGATTTTCGCGATATCTTCCTGCGTGAAATTAGCCAGCGCATTGCTGACCGGCTTCATCCTCGCGCCTAGCTTTTTACCCAGCGCAATGAAGTTGGGTTTGATCTTCTTCTTGATGAATCCGTCTGCTCCCGACAGGTACTGTATCTCCTTTACATTGACCTCTGCCCGGATCAGGTCCTCCACCTGCTCCAGCTGCTCGCGCATTTCCGCGCCCGACACGGGGATCAACACCCGCTGAAGAGGCTGCCTGACTTTGATATTCACCTTCTTCCGCAACGAAAGGATCAGCGATGAAGCATCCTGCGCCATCTGCATCCGGGCCTCCAGCGCCTCATCAATGAATTCCGTATCGGCAACCGGAAAATCGACATAGTGTACCGACACAGCCCCGACAGTCCCCATCGCCCCCGCGTCACTCGCCTCCGCTGCATCTCCCTTTCCTGCCGGCTCTCTACCGCTTCCGCCCGCCGCGTGCTGCTGTACACCCCGGTCTCCGCCATCTTCCGCTGCATCTCCCTTTCCTGCCGGCTCTCTACTGCTTCCGCCCGCCGCGTGCTGCTGTACACCCCGGTCTCCGCGCCCTTCCGTCGCCTCCCCCTTTCCGGTGGACTCTTCCCCGCCTGCCGCTGCCTCCCCCTTTCCGGCGGACTCTTCCCCGCCTGCCGTCGCCTTCCATTTTCCGGTCGACTCTCGTCCGCCCAGGGCCGCTTCCCGTTTTCCGGTTTCATCCCCCTTATGCCCCGCCGTTATTTTGATCCTCCCCGTCACGTCATTCAGATTCCTGAACAGCCAATCGGCAAAGAACGGCGAGATTGGCGCCATGAGCCTGCTGATCGTTTCGAGGCATTCATACAGGGTCTGATAAGCAGAGATCTTATCTGCCTCATACTCACCCTTCCAGAAACGACGACGGCTAAGCCGCACAAACCAGTTGCTCAGGTGCTCATCTACAAAATCCTCGATCAGCCTTCCCGCCAGAGTGGGTTCGTAATCGTCAAAACCGGCGTTCACCTTTGCCACCAGGCTATTCAAAGACGAAAGGATCCACCGGTCGATCTCCGGTCGCTCAGCCGGCGAAAGATATGCTTCGCGGAAGACAAAGCCATCCACATTCGCGTAAAGGACAAAAAACTGATAAGTATTATATAAGGTACCGAAGAATTTCCGCTGCACCTCGCGGATACCGTCCAGATCGAATTTCATGCTTTCCCAGGGCGAAGCATTGGTTATCAGGTACCAGCGCGTAGCGTCGGCCCCGTACTGACCGATGGTGTCAAAAGGATTGATCACGTTACCCAACCGCTTGCTCATCTTATTGCCATTCTTGTCCAGCACCAACCCATTGGATACGACGGTCCTGTAAGCCAACCCGGGATACCTGCGCTCCAACTGGTCCTCCTGCAGACCGAGCCCGCGCAATTCGTCCTGGACCGACTCTTTTACGAGCGCCGCTATGGCATGCAGCGTGTAGAACCACCCCCGCGTCTGGTCGACGCCTTCCGCGATAAAATCCGCCGGATAGTTCTGCGCAAACACCTCCTTGTTCTCGAACGGAAAATGCCACTGGGCATATGGCATGGCGCCGCTGTCGAACCAAACGTCGATCAGGTCGGGTACCCGGTACATCGGCCTCCCGTCCCGGCTTGCCAGCACGATCTCATCGACATAGGGCCGGTGAAGATCTGCCGTCAGTCGTTCTATATAACCTGTTTCATCCCCATCCGGTTTCATCAGGCCCGCGGCGATCGAGCGCCGGATCTCCGCCTTCAGTTGCGCAATGCTTCCGATACAGATTTCTTCGCGTGCCGCCAGCACCTCTGTCGAAGGGTTTTCCGGCAGTGAAGTCCGCCATACAGGCAGCGGCGTTCCCCAATAGCGGCTCCGGCTCAGGTTCCAGTCCACCATGTTCTCCAACCAGTTTCCGAAACGGCCTTCACCCGTGCTTTTCGGTTTCCAGTTGATGGTCTTATTCAACTGAACCATCCGGTCTTTAAAAGCGGTGGTCCGGATAAACCACGCATCCAGCGGATAATAAAGCACCGGCTTGTCCGTCCGCCAGCAATGCGGGTAATTGTGTTCGTATTTCTCGACTTTGAACGCCCGGTTCTCCTTTTTCAGCTTCACCGAAATATCGACGTTGACGTCCACATAGCCTGGGTTATCTTTATAATTTTTGACGTATCGACCGCTGAATTCGCCCAGCCCGTCCACGAATTTCCCGCTCTTGTCGACCATCGTCAGGATTCCGATACCATATTTACTGCCGACGCGGTAGTCATCCGCGCCAAAGGCGGGGGCGGTATGAACGATACCGGTACCATCCTCCGTCGTCACGAAATCCCCCAGCACCACCCTGAACGGGTCGCCGCCCGATTTTTCCGGGCTATTGGCCTCATACGGCAACAGTTGCTCATACCGCAGCTCCCCCAGCTCGGTGCCCTTGAATTCCGCCAGCACCTGCCAGGGAAGCACTTTCGTTTCCGCGCCGTAAGCGCCAAAATCCCCGTTCTCTCCTTCCGGTTTGAAATATTTGTGGATCAACGCCTTGGCAAGGATGACATGGACGGGCAAATGCGTGTAGGGATTAAAGGTCTTCACCAGTACATAATCGATACGCGGCCCGACCGTCAAACCGAGATTGGACGGTAAGGTCCAGGGAGTCGTCGTCCACGCCAGGAAAAATACATCCCCGGTGCCAGCCTTTGTTGCGGCCGCTCCGGCCGGCACTTCCAGTCCTGCCACCGCGGCGAATTGATCAGCCTTTTTCACGGAATCACCCTTTCCACCTGTCCTTTTCGGGTCAACCGCTGCCGCCGGATCGTTCGTTGTCTTTCCAGCGTCGCCGCCCTTTGCCGCTGCTGCTTTTCCATCCGCTGCCCTTACGGTCTTTTCGATGCGTTCGAGTGTCTTCAACGCATTCGCCGATTGCGGCAATACCTTCTCTGCGTTCCCCCGCGTTGCTGCCGCATCCAGCCGGAACATCGCGACCACCGAGGTATCCTTCACATCCTTATAACACCCCGGCTGATTTAATTCATGCGAGCTCAACCCCGTCCCGGCCGCAGGCGAATAGGGCTGGATACTCACGCTTTCGTAAAGCAACCCTTTCTTATACAATTCCGCAAGCAACCACCACAAGGTCTCTATATACTTATTTTCGAAGGTGATATACGGATTCTTGAGATCCACCCAATAGCCCATCCGGCGGGTCAGCTCATCCCATTTGTCCTTGTATTTGAGCACTTCCCGGCGGCACGTATCGTTGTATTCAGCGATCGATATCTTCTTCCCGATGTCCTCCTTGGTGATCCCGAGCATTTTTTCGACTCCCAACTCGACCGGAAGGCCGTGCGTATCCCAACCGCCCTTTCTTTTGACCTGAAAACCCTTCATGGTCTTATAGCGGCAAACCAGATCTTTAAGCGTGCGGCTGATGACGTGGTGAATGCCTGGCAGACCATTTGCGCTGGGCGGTCCCTCGTAGAACACAAATGGGGCGGCGCCTTCCCGAAGTTCCACACTTTTCTGAAAAGCTTCTTCCGAATCCCACCTCGCCAGCATGTCCTCGCTGATCGCAGGCAAATTCAACTGCTGGTATTCTTTATATTTTTTCGTCATATTATCCAACTGATTGGGAATAAATATCCTGTGAAAATTTTTGAGTTCCGGGGTCTGAATTGGCGAAATGAATGGGACGCGAATTTACGAAATAATGGCTTTGCGACTTTGCCGTCTGCGGCCAAAATTTGGCCGGGAGATCCACGACGGTTTGGCGGCGGGGCGGCCATTTGGCCGCACCCGGTTGTCCCATATCCTCCCAGTGCCGCGTGGCCTGATTTATGCAGTTGATAAGAATATCCACACTGTCATAAACCATTCAGCTTCCCGATCTGTTAAGGCTTTGTAAAAAGGGTCGCTAAATCGATTTAAAAAGGATGATCCATACCCGGAATTATTAACATTATCGGGTTTTGGCACAATTTCTGGTTATAATTTCAGCAGAAAAACGCTACGGATGGAACAGCCATCCGATCCAGAATAGAAAACATTTAAAGATCGAATCCTTTAAGGACTGTGCGCCATAAGGAATTTTACGATCGTCAACTCTTTCTACGGTTTAGGGTTTAGGGGTTAAAAAGGGGGGTATTCCTACTCCCCTTCCTTTTAAAATCCCCTGGCCGCCGTAAAGCCCCACCCTCCCTTATTCCGTGTATTGAATTGCCTTATTCAATGGAGATCCGTAGCCATCCCGTTTTTAATCTCTGATATTACCTTGCAAAAAACCCGTTCGACAAGCAAAACCACGACTCAAGATTTCAATTCCTGAAGAACCGTTTAAGCAAAATTCATTTCCGGAAAACCTACCTTTTTACCCCGGATGAGGCCCTCCCGGTTAAAGACCGGGAGGGTTTTTGCATTCCGGTCGTGCGACCCGGGGAACCAAATGATCACGATCGTTGCCTGGTCCTCACGATCTTATAGATGCGGATGGCGCTCATCAGCACAACCACGAACCCAAAAAGTCCCGCAAGGCCCCAGACCCAACTGAGATTCTCCTTAACGACGGCAAGCATTACGATGGCAACGAGAAAGATCGTAGCTACCTCATTCCAGATACGCAATTGTTGCGAAGAAAATCGGAATATACCTTTCATTTGCTGCCTATAAATCAGATGCAGCGAAAAATGATAGAGATAGAGGCCGAGCACAAATCCAAGCTTAATGGCAAGCCAGGCCGGCAGACCGCCGAGCAGGACCATCATCCATGGACCAAAGATAAGTGTCAGGATCGCGGAAGGCCAGGTTATGCCCAACCAAAGTCTGCGGATCATGATCCTGAACTGCTGTTGCAAGATAGTCTTTGCCGGCTCGGGTCTTTCACCCGCCTCTGTGTGGTAAATGAAAAGCCTCACCATATAGAACAGACCGCTGAACCAGGTCACTATGAATATAATGTGCAGCGCCTTGATGTAGCTATACATAAGTTGTATTTTCGTTTCAATCCAGGAGCAAGCTTTCATCCCCCGCTGCGGTAGCGTGTATCCATCCAGCGACAGCCTCCACCCATGCGGCTTCAGAATTCAGACAAGGTATCATTTCATATTCCTCCCCGCCCGCGTCCAGAAAAGTTTCCTTACCACGGATGGCAATCTCCTCCAGGGTCTCCAGACAATCGCTGACAAAAGCAGGGCAAAGGATCAATAGTTTCCTGATACCTTCTTTCGGCATCTCCGCAAGCCGGATATCGGTAAAGGGCTCAAGCCAGCCCTTACCCAGGCGGGACTGAAACGAATTGCTGTATTTACCTTCGGGAATATTGAGCAGGCGTACAACTGATTTTGTGGTCGCAAAACATTGATGGCGATAGCAGGTGGCATGAGCCGGCGAAGCCGAATCGCAACAATCTGCCGAATGAAGGCAATGGCTTCCCGTCGGATCCGTCTTCCGGATATGTCTCGCCGGGACGCCATGATAACTGAAGAGAATGTGGTCATAAGGTTTTTGCAGATAATGCCGGATATGTTCGCTCATCGCCTGCAGGTAGTGCGATTCATTATAAAAGGGACGGATAAAACTGAGCCGGAAGGAATACTTCTTTTTCCTGTATATCGCCTGTGCATGTTCGACTGCCGTCTCATATGACGCCATGGCATAATGAGGATACAGCGGGATGGCTACGATCTCTTCGAGATCGGGCATGCGCTCTAACAAAAGGCGGTAACCTTCTTCCACGGTGGGATTGCCGTATCGCATAGCGATCCCGACGGGCTCATCGATATGTCGCTGCAGGGCTTCCTGAAGGCGCCGTGTCAGGACGATCAATGGAGAACCGTCATCCGTCCAGATCGTCTTGTAAGCTTCCGCCGATTTTGCCGCGCGAAAGGGAACAATGAGACCTTCTACGAGAATTTTCCGGAACAGCCAGGGATAGTCGATGACCCGTTTATCCATCAGGAACTCGGTCAAATAAGCGCGGAGGTCCTTCGTGGCGGTCGAGTCCGGGGAGCCCAGGTTCATCAGCAGAACGGCGCGTTTACCTCTGTTTGTCATATCCTTTAGGTTAATTTTGGGCACATTGTTTCCATCGGTCCTAACGCCTGCAAAATTAGGAGTGCAAATGATCAAAAACGGATAAATGACAGTCTCGTGACAGAAAAAAGCGCTTTATCGGGCCGGCCGCAAGTACTTTTGCGTTTAGTATCAATAAGCCGCAGACCCAATGGGCACAAGGACCTCTGATATATCAAGATTCTACGTAGTCGGGATTAATTATAAAAAGACGGACGCAGTAATTCGTGGCCGTTTCGCCATCGGCAATGAACAGTACGCGCAATTGCTCGCTCTCGCTCCCTCTCATCATCTGACCGAATTGTTCATCCTTTCCACCTGCAACAGGACGGAGATCTACGGCTTTTCGGATAATGCGCATCAGTTGGCAGCGCTTCTTTGTTCACAAACCACGGGTACCTGTGAAGCGTTCTTGCAAATGGCCTATGTTAAGAGGGGAATGCAAGCGATCGAACACCTGTTCCTGGTTGCAGCCGGCATCGATTCGCAGATCCTTGGAGATTATGAGATCGTTGGCCAACTCAAGCTTGCGGTCAAGTTCGCGCGTAACCGAAATTTTGTCGGTCCGTTTCTGGAGCGCATGGTTAACTGCGCATTGCAGTCATCGAAGTCGGTGAAGAACCGGACCGGGCTGAGCGGCGGGACAGTTTCGGTCTCATTCGCAGCCATCCAATATATCCGGGAGCGATTTAGCGATCCTTCCGACAGGAAAATCCTCTTGATCGGGACTGGAAAAATAGGCCGTAACACCTGCCGCAATATGGTTGATTATCTCGGTACGAAGAATATCACGCTAATGAACCGCACCGAAGAACGGGCTGCAGAGCTTGCCGCGGAAACAGGCGTGGCCTGTGCTTCAATGGATGAGATCGGATCGCAAGTCAACAACGCGGATATCGTTCTCGTTGCGACCAACGCCGAACAGCCGACGCTATTGCGCAGACACCTGGAAGATCAGGGAGCAAAACTGGTGATCGACCTTTCGATTCCATGCAATGTCGAGGAGTCCGTGGGCTTTTTGCCCGGAGTCACCCTCGTCAATGTAGACGAATTGTCGAGAATAAAAGACGAAACATTGCAAAAGCGGGAGGCGGACGTCCCGAAGGCCAGGGCAATCATTGCGGAACACATCGCAGAGTTGCTGGACTGGCATTCCATGCGTAAACATGTCCCTGTCCTGAAGGCCGTCAAAACGAAATTGAAGGAACTGCATACCAGCGGACTTGCAGGGGCCGTTATTTTGCCTGCCGGAGACGCCGATGAGCAAATTCAGCGGGTGATCAATGGCATGGCCACTAAAATGCGCCAGCAAAACCAGGGCGGCTGTCACTACATCCAGGCGATTAACGAATACATCGGTACCGGCGCAAATTAATATGCATACACCCATCCGGATAGGCACGAGGGAAAGCACGCTTGCTGTCTGGCAGGCCACACAGGTAAAAGAACTCTTGGAGAAGGAAGGTTTTGCCGCGATACTTGTGGCGATAAAGAGCGAAGGAGACATCGACCTGAAGACTCCGCTGTATGAGATGGGTGTGCAGGGTATCTTCACGCGTAGTCTCGATATTGCGTTGCTGAATAACAGGATCGATCTCGCCGTTCACTCGATGAAAGACGTGCCGACCCAACTCCCGGAAGGTCTGCAGCAGGCCGCGGTGCTCAAAAGGGGACCTGTTCATGATCTGCTCGTATACAAAGGCGACACTGCATTCATGCAGGATCGCGACTCCGTAGCCGATATTGCCACGAGCAGTATCCGAAGGATCGCCCAATGGTTGAACAGGTATCCGAAACATCGTATTCATAATCTTAGAGGCAACGTCAATACCCGGTTAAGACGCCTGGGAGAGGCAGCCTGGGATGGAGCCATCTTTGCGCAGGCCGGTTTGGACCGGATCCTCCTTCGTCCGGAAAAGAGTGTCATCCTGGATTGGATGCTGCCCGCCCCGGCGCAGGGCGCTATTGTCGTCATCGCGCGTGCGGATGACGAAGAGGTCCAGTTGGCCGGTCAGCCGTTAAACGATCCGGAGGCGGCGGTCTGTACAAAGATCGAGCGCGATTTCCTGCGGACACTGCTGGGCGGTTGCTCGACGCCTATCAGCGCTCTGGCCGAAATAGAAGACGGAGAAGTTTTCTTCAGGGGGCAGTTGTTGTCTCTGGATGGCCGGCATAAAATGGAAATAGAAAAAATATTGCCATTCGAGAAAGCCGATGGGATCGGCAGGACTGCTGCGTTGGAACTTTTGGAAGAAGGCGGCAGGGCCATTGTTGAAAGTATACGTGCCGCCGAAACACAGGCTGTGACAGCAAAGGCAGAGGCCAAATAACATGCCCAATACCCGAATACACCTTTTGTCCACCGGGGAGTTGTCTCCGACGCTTATCCGGGAAGCGACAGCGAAGGGAGTCGTGATCGATGCGATTTCTTTCATCCAAACAGAGCCCGTTGCACAGCCAGGGCTCGAGGAGTTGCTCGGCCGTCCGTTGGTAGCCGTCTTTACGAGCAAAAACGCGGTGAGGGCCCTCGGTGACAAAGGGGGAGAATGGTGGAAGATCTATTGCATCGGTGACATGGCCGGTCAACGGTTCGGCGAAGACGCTATAGCGGGAACGGCCCCGTCCGCCACAGGACTTGCAGAAGAGATCATGCGGACGCATGAAGGTCGGGAGATTTATTTTTTTTGCGGCGACAAGCGGCGGGACGAATTACCGGCGCTATTGAAGAAAGTCGGGTTTACCGTACATGAGATAACGGTTTACCGGACAATCGCCACTCCGCACAGCTTGACAGGTAAGTTCGATGCGATTGCGTTCTTCAGTCCCAGCTCAGTGGACAGCTATTTCTCTTCCAATGAGCCGGAGGCCGGGATACCGATGTTCGCTATCGGAGAGACTACCGCGGAAGCCATCCGGGGGCGATGCGCGAACCCGGTCATAGTCGGCCCACGGCCGGACAAAGAACAGCTGATACGATTGATGATCGAATATTTTGAACATGAATGACCTATTGTTGCGAACTTTGAGAGGTGAAAAAACGGAAAGAGTGCCAGTGTGGATGATGCGTCAGGCAGGCAGGTACCTGCCCGACTATATGAGGCTAAAGGAAAAATATCCTTTTTTTGAACGGTGCCGGACGCCCGAACTGGCGGCCGAAATCACGATCCAGCCCGTGGACCAGATCGGCGTGGATGCCGCCATTTTGTTTTCCGATATCCTGGTGGTACCGCAGGCAATGGGCATGGAAGTGCAAATGGTCGAGAACAAAGGTCCCTATCTACCACAGCCTGTCAGACAGGGTTCGGATCTGAAAAGGCTGGCAGTACCTGATGTGGACGATCGTCTCGGATATGTATTCGAAGCATTGCGGCTCACCAAAAAAATGCTCAACGGAAGCGTCCCGCTGATTGGATTCGCCGGTGCCCCCTGGACCCTTTTATGCTATATGGTTCAAGGAAGGGGCACAAAGACATTCGACGAGGCGAAGGCATTCTGCTATACCGATCCGGAGACCGCTCAACGGTTACTGCAGATGATCACTGATACGACAATCGCCTATCTGAAAGGACAGGCATCCGCCGGCGCCGATGTGGTGCAGATCTTCGACAGTTGGGGCGGGCTGCTCGGACCGGATGACTTCGAGCAGATCTCGCTGCGGTATATCCGGCAGATCGTCGAAGCAATTCGCGGCACGGTGCCTGTCATTATTTTTGCAAAGGGCGCCTGGCATTCGCTGGACGCGATGGCCGCGACTGGTGCGCAGGGTCTCGGTGTCGATTGGTGCATCCGCCCCCGGATGGCAAGACAACTGGCTGGTCCGAAAGTCGTTCTTCAGGGAAATTTCGATCCGGCCAAACTAATGTCCCCTATACCGGTCATAGAACGGGAAGTGCGGGCGATGATCGACGCGTTCAGCGGTGGTCCCTATATTGCCAATCTCGGTCACGGCATACTGCCGGATGTACCCGTTGACCATGCAAAGGCTTTCGTCG
>DASZYU010000235.1:0-4595 GCA_035545215.1 Puia sp. | reverse complement strand
TTCAATCTATGTCATACAGCCTGCTTAAAGGGAAAAAAGGGATCATATTCGGAGCGCTGGACGAGCGGTCCATTGCCTGGCGGACGGCGTTGCGCTGTCACGAGGAGGGGGCGCAACTGGTGCTGACCAACGCTCCGGTGGCTTTGCGGATGGGAGAGATCAACCGGCTGGCGGAGGCCGTGAAAGCGCCGGTGGTGGGCGCCGATGTGACGAACATGGACGATCTGAAGAAGCTTTTCGAGGAGGCGATGAAACATTTCGGCGGGGGTATCGATTTCGTGCTGCACTCGATCGGCATGAGCCTCAACGTGAGGAAGGGGAAGAGCTATACCGAGATCGACTACGAATGGAACAAGAAGACGCTCGATATATCGGCGATGTCGTTGCACCGGGTGCTGCGGACGGCCTGGGAGATGGATGCCCTGAACGAAGGGGCCAGCGTCGTGGCCCTGACGTATATCGCGGCGCAGCGCGTGTTCCCGGACTACAATGAAATGGCGGACGCGAAGGCGTTGCTCGAGAGCGTCACGCGCAGCTTTGGCTATTATTACGGCGTGAAGAAGAAGGTGCGGGTCAACACCGTATCGCAATCCCCGACGCGGACCACGGCGGGCAGCGGGGTCAAGGGGTTCGATGGGTTCGTTTCGTATGCGGAGAAGATGAGCCCGCTGGGGAATGCATCGGCGGACCAGTGCGCGGACTACTGCGTGACCTTGTTCAGCGACCTGACGAAGATGGTGACGATGCAAAACCTGTTCCATGACGGAGGTTTTTCGTTCACCGGCGTCACGGAAGCGGTCATCAAAGACATGAAAGAATAAGAAATCGAAAAGCGCCCGGGGGGCGCTTTTTTTATGAGGTTCTAGTATTCGTCTTCGTTGAAAAAGAAGTCTTCCTGGCTGGGATAGTCCGGCCAGATATCGTCGATGCCCTCGTAAATCTCCCCTTCGTCTTCCAGTTCCTGCAGATTTTCCACTACTTCGATGGGAGCACCGGAACGGATGGCGTAGTCGATCAGTTCGTCCTTCGTAGCCGGCCAGGGCGCATCCTCGAGATAGCTGGCTAATTCAAGTGTCCAAAACATCGTTCTTAATTTTTCGCAAAAGTAATTTTTAAAATGATTTTTCCAAATTTCTCCTTCAAAAACCGCCTGAAGCAGTTGTCGACGGGCGGATTGTCGGATGTAACCTGTATGTTTGTATTAAACCTATGCCGCGAAGCATTTGTTCACAACGCCGGGATTAACTTAATAGTATGTTAACAGCCAAAGGGATAGAGAAATATTACGGCAGTCTGTGGGTACTGAAGGGAGTCGACATGCAAGTCGCTAAAGGAGAGATCGTCAGTATCGTCGGTCCTTCCGGTTCTGGGAAAAGCACGTTGCTGCATATCCTTGGAACGCTCGACGAACCGGCGAAGGGCGAGATCTTCCTGCAAAATAAACGCATTCATGATTTGAAGGGCCGTCCGCTGGCTGCATTCAGGAACCGGCACATCGGCTTCGTTTTTCAGTTTCACCACCTTCTGCCCGAATTCAGCGCCCTGGAAAATGTATGCATCCCGGGCTGGATTGCGGGGCGCCGCAAACGCGAAGTCGAAGAACAGGCGGCGGGGTTGTTGAACGTGCTCGGTGTCGGCCATCGCACCGATAATAAACCGGGGGCGCTGTCGGGAGGCGAACAACAACGGGTGGCCGTGGCCCGGGCGCTGATCAATAAGCCGGACATCGTCTTTGCCGATGAGCCGACCGGAAACCTGGATACGGCCAATGCCAAAGAGCTTCACCAGCTGTTCTTCCATCTGCGCGACCGTTTCAGTCAGACCTTTCTCATCGTCACCCACAACGAGGAGCTCGCTCAAATGAGTGACCGGGTCCTCCATATGAAGGATGGGTTGTTGGTAAAACCGTAAAAATTAGGGGGTTGGCGCGCGGCAGAGCGCGAGCAGGGTACGCAGCAAGACGGGAATGGCGAGCGCGCGGCGGCCGGGGAAAATTCGTGCGGGTCCTACCGCTTCGGGTTCCAGGGTGTCTCGGGGACATGCAGGCGATGGGCGGCGAAACGCGCCACGGTGAAAAGGTAGTCGCTGAGACGGTTGAGGTATTGGAGGACGAGGGGATTGACGGCCATCTGTTCTTCCTGCATCCGGACGCAGCACCGTTCGGCGCGACGGCAGACGCAGCGGGCGACATGGGCAGTTGAGACGGCGATATGGCCGCCCGGCAAAACAAACGATCGGAGCGGCGGGAGTACGGCATCCATGGCGTCGATGGATCGCTCCAGACCGGCGATGTCCTCCGGATCGAGTACGGGCATTTTGTAGGTGGGTTCTTTTTCCGTGGCCAGCGTGGCGCCGATGGTGAGCAGGCGGTCCTGCACTTCGTGAAGTGTGTCGCGCGTAGCGGCGAAGTCCGGTGAGGGATGGCCGGTCGGCGTGTGGGAGCCGTCGGCTGCGGAAGCGAGGTGGTCGCCGAGCAGGCCGACGAACGAATTCAGTTCATCGATGGTGCCGTATGCTTCGATACGCAGATGGCTTTTCGGAACCTTGGTGCCTCCGAACAGCGAGGTCGTTCCTTTATCTCCGGTTTTGGTATAGATCTTTGAGGCCATGCCAGGTGACGTTAGGATGTGACCGCGGCAGTTGCGCGCCGGCGGTCGGTTTCGATCACTCCATCGCGCAGGCGGACGATGCGATGGGCGTAGTTGGCGATGTCCTCCTCGTGCGTGACCAGCACAACGGTGTTGCCCGCGGACTGGATGTCGGTGAAAATGTCCATGATCTCTATGGAGGTCTTCGAGTCGAGGTTGCCTGTCGGCTCGTCGGCGAGGATCAGCGAGGGGTTGTTGATCAGGGCGCGTGCGATGGCGACGCGCTGGCACTGGCCTCCGGAAAGCTCGTTGGGTTTGTGATGGCTGCGGTCGGCGAGACTGACCTTCTCGAGGACGGCCATTGCCCTTTCGAGCCGTTGTTTGCGGGGAATCCCCGAATACACCAGCGGGAAGGCGACATTTTCCAGGGCGGTATAGCGCGGCATCAGGTTGAACTGCTGGAAGACGAACCCGATCTCCTTGTTGCGGACGTCAGCGAGCGCATCTTCGTGCATTTTGCTGACATCCTGTCCATTCAGGACATAGGTGCCGGAGGTGGGCGTATCGAGACATCCCAGGATATTCATAAGGGTACTTTTCCCCGATCCCGACGGACCCATGAGGGCTACGTATTCATTCCTGAAGATTTCGAGTGAGACGCCTTTGAGAACGGGGAGGGCCTGTTTACCCATGAGGTAGGCCTTGCGGATGTCGCTGAGGTGTATGATAGGGGTAGCAGTCATTATTTTCGGATAACTTTCGGGACTTCGAAATAAACGCCGTCGGTGGCGGGGGCGCCTGCGAGGGCTTCCTGGCGGCTGATAGAGCCCTGGGGGACATCTTCGCGCAGGACATTGAACCCGGAGCTCATGTGCAGCAACGGTTCGACGCCGGTCGTATCCAGTTCGCCCAGTTTTTCGACAAAACCGATCATGCGCCGGAGGTCCTTTTTGATCGCTTCCTTTTCGGTTGCATCGAATTGCAGACGCGCCAGGTTGGACAGATTGTCGATCAATGCATCGTTCACTTCCATGCAGGTGCTTTGGAACAAAAATAGCTATCTTCGCGCTTCCTGCAAAGTCAATGAAAGGAGGGACCCGGGAGTCCCGTGGGGTCCGGTGAAACGAAAAACCCGTCCACGGCCTGCGCCGGTAGGGTAGGGGAAGGACAGCCGGTCGGGCGAAAATCTTTGCGGGCAGAGCCTATACAATATGAAAGAGATCGTAATGAGCGGTATCCGGCCGACGGGGTTCCTGCACCTGGGGAACTATTTCGGGGCGGTTCGGAATTATGTGCGGATGCAAGAGCAATATACCTGTTATTTCATGGTAGCCGACCTGCATGCCCTGACGACCCTGAACGAGACTGCGCAGTTGAAAGAGCACGTCAGCAGGGTGATGTCGGAGAATATCGCCTGCGGGCTGGACCCCGACAAGGTCGCGTTTTACTGTCAAAGTCATGTTCCGGAAACCGCAGAACTATACCTGTTCCTGAATATGCTCGCTTATAAGGGGGAGCTGGAGAAAACGCCGACCTTCAAGGATAAGGTGCGTTTACATCCGAATAACGTCAACGCGGGCCTGTTGACCTACCCGGTGTTGATGGCGGCGGATATCCTCCTGCACCGGGCTACGCTGGTGCCGGTGGGTAAGGACCAGGAGCAGCACCTGGAAATCGCAAGGGAATTCGCCAACCGGTTTAACCAGCGTTACGGAGAAGTATTCCCGGAACCATATGCGTTCAATTTCGGGGAACAGCTGGCGAAGGTGCCCAGCCTGGATGGGGCGGGGAAGATGAGCAAGAGCGAGAACCGGATGGCGACGCTTTATTTGGCGGACAGCGATGAAGATATCCGCAAGAAGATCATGAAAGCAAAAACGGACAGCGGAGGTGTACCCGGGGCGCCTATGCCGGAATCGGTAGCCAACCTGTTCCAGTTGTTGGGACTGGTGGCGGGTGACGACGCGGTCAGAAAATACCGGGACGATTATGACGAGGGCACGATCC
>DASZYU010000234.1:0-10338 GCA_035545215.1 Puia sp. | reverse complement strand
GATCCACCACAAGAGGGATTGAAACATAGTACTCTTTAGCCTGCTCCCGGATCTCCGCGATCTCCTTCAAAGCACGATCCACCACAAGAGGGATTGAAACGACTGCTGGTCATTCGACGCGCCGAGTAAATCGATCTCCTTCAAAGCACGATCCACCACAAGAGGGATTGAAACTTGAATACGAACTGGCTAGCTACCGCTAAAGGAGGCCCTTCAAAGCACGATCCACCACAAGAGGGATTGAAACCTTTTTCCCGCCACGGCCCAAAATATAGCGCCCATTCCTTCAAAGCACGATCCACCACAAGAGGGATTGAAACCAGAGCGTTGCATCAGGTGTTGATGCGTTTTTCAGGCCTTCAAAGCACGATCCACCGCAAGAGGGATTGAAACGCGCATCAAACTCCACTTTTGGGTCAAACCAATCCTCCCTTCAAAGCACGATCCACCACAAGAGGGATTGAAACTAGGTCGAGGGATGTTCGGGGGCGGTTGAAGGATCTTCCTTCAAAGCACGATCCACCACAAGAGGGATTGAAACAGATGACGATGAGATTGGTGTCTTGGTATATTTCATACCTTCAAAGCACGATCCACAAGAGGGACTGAAACAGGCCGATCCAATCGGGGTGAAACCCGAGCTCCAGCCCCTACAAGTATGATCCGCCAGAAGCAGGAAGAACCCGGAATATTCGGATCCGGTATGTGGATATGATATGTCAAGGGACAGGGGCCGGATTCATTGGGTGTCACGCGCGCGGTGCCTGGATTCTCAGCACGTGGTCGTGGTTAAACGGAGGGTGGGGTCAGCGGGTGTCCCAATTGGTGTTTTCTCCGACCAGTTTCCAGACGCCGGTCGCCGTCAGGCGGAAGATGCAGGTGACGCCTTTGCCGCATTCCGGTCCGCAGATGAGGTTAAGATCGATGACGCCGAACTGTCCGTCATCGGTGAACTGCGGGAGCGAGAAGCTGAATATGAAATCCTTTTTGGCTTCGAGGATCGAATCGGCCTGGTGGCGGGTGACGCAGATGGCTTTTTTCAGCAGGGAGGGTTTCCAGTAATAGGGATAGCGCGAGAGATAGACTTTTTGCGCGAGCTCGTTGAGAACGTCGAAGGGGACGGGTTCGCTCAAATGGTATTTCACCCATTCGTCATAGTTGTATTTCAGGAAGCGGCAGGAGTCCGTACCGCTTACGAGGTAATAATGGTCGAGCGAGCCATTGAAGACGGCGGGAAAGACGGCGTTGACGAATGCTTCGGGGCTTGGAAAATGCGCGCCCGCGGCGGGTCGTTGCGCCCGTGTCTGTACCCGTACGCAGAAGATCAGCAAGGGCAGGAAAAAACGGACCATAACCCAAGGTCGGCAAAAGGATGTTAAGACGATGGTAAAAAGGCGGGGGGCGCGCGGGGAAAGGGTTGGGCGCGCGGGGAAAGGGTTGGGCGCGCGGGGTTAGGGTTGGGCGCGCCGCGCTCTGCGCGGCGCGCCATGGATCAGTCCGCTTTGTGTACGCTGCCGGCCCCGCTCACGTGCTGGTTCACCTCGCTGGCATTGCCCTTGTAATTGACGGTGCCCGCACCGCTGACATCCGCGTCGAGCCGGACGCTGGCATATACTTCGGCGGAGCCCGCGCCGGTGATGTCCACTTTCGTATTCTCGGACAGCAACTCGTAACAATAGGCATTCCCCGCACCGGTGAGGTCGAGCCGCACGTCCTTGACCTGACCTTTCAGGTAGATCGCGCCGCTGCCGGAGACCTGCGCGCTGAGACGCGGCGCTTCCAGTTCCATCCGGATATCGCCCGCACCGCTGACACGCACTGCGAGGTTCTCGGGGTTAGATATCTTGTTCTGTCCAAGTATATCGCAGGCCCCGGATGCTTCGATGCTGTTGTAGACGGGGGAGGTCACGAAGATCTGCAGTTTTTCGTCGTTGCTGGGTACGAGATGGAAACCGGGCCGGGGGCGGATAGTGATCTTGTCTCCCGTCTGGTTGACCTCGATGTATTGCAACAGGTTTTCGTCGGTTTGTATTTTGACCGAAGGCCGATCGCCCTGGCTCACCAATACCTTTGCAGCCCCGCTGACATCGACATTCTTAAAATCGTGCACATTGCGGTCTTCGGTCCTGACATTGCCATTGCCGTGTACCCGCTGGCCCACGAATTCCTGGCAAGAAGCGAGGAAAAGGGAAAGGGACAGGAGCGCCCCGGCGTATGGAATCGTTTTTCTCATAATGATTGATTTAGGTTGATCACAAAAATTGGATTTTTTTTGCGAATTGCAAGGGCCGGACGTTGCCGGTGCGGATTGTCCCGGCGCAATCTCTGCGGACCGACCGGCCGGCGACCCGCGGGGCCCCATTGGGGGATTTTTTTTACCTTCGCGTGATCTATGACGGAAAAGATCCTAATTCTGGACTTCGGCTCGCAATATACCCAATTGATCGCCAGGGCTGTACGTGAAGCCAATGTGTATTGCGAAATCATCCCTTTTTCCAAGCCGGTCGAGTTCGAGCCCTCCCTGAAAGGTATCATTTTGTCCGGTTCTCCTTTTTCCGTGAACGACAAAGGCGCCCCGGAAGTGGATATCGCTGCCTTGCACCGGCGGTTGCCGGTGTTGGGTATATGTTATGGCGCGCAACTGGCCGCCAAACAGTTTGGGGGAAGGGTGGCCAACAGCAACAAACGGGAATATGGCCGGGCATTGCTGCACAAACAAAAAGACGGCGCCTTGCTCGCGGATATCAGCGAGAAATCGCAGGTTTGGATGAGTCATGCCGACACGATCCTGGAACTTCCGGCGGGTTTCGAAGTGCTGGCGAATACGGAGAGCATCCCCTATGCGGCCTTCCGGGAATCGGAGGCGCAGAAAGGAGGTCCGGTGAACGGAGCCACGCATCCGTTGTATTGTCTGCAGTTTCATCCGGAAGTCTATCATTCCATCGAGGGAAAGAAGATCATCCGGAACTTCCTCGTCAATGTCTGCGGTTGTCACCAGGATTGGACGCCCGCGCATTTCATCAGCGATACGGTTGCGGCATTGCAGCAGAGGATCGGCGACCGGAAAGTGATCATGGCCTTGAGCGGCGGAGTGGATTCCACGGTCGCGGCTACGCTCATACACCGGGCCATCGGTTCGCGGTTATACGGCATCTTTGTAGACAATGGCGTGTTGCGTAAAGACGAATTCGGGCAGGTGCTGGCCACTTACCGAAAGATCGGGCTGAACGTAAAGGGTGTCGATGCCAAGGATTTGTTTTACGCCGCGCTCGCCGGCAAATCGGATCCCGAAGCCAAACGCAAAGCGATCGGCCGGCTTTTCATCGAAGTATTCCAGGAGGAAGCGAAGAAAGTAGAAGGTGTGGAATTGCTGGGACAGGGCACTATCTATCCCGACGTGATCGAGAGCGTTAGCGTGCATGGCCCTTCGGTGACGATCAAATCTCACCATAACGTCGGCGGGTTGCCGGAAAAAATGCACCTGGGGCTCGTAGAGCCGCTGCGTTTCCTTTTCAAGGACGAAGTGCGCCGGGTCGGCGCCGAGCTGGGCATCCCGGATGACCTGTTACAAAGGCATCCTTTTCCAGGTCCGGGTCTTGCTATCCGTATCCTCGGGGAAGTGACCGAAGAAAAGGTGCGATTATTGCAGGAAGCAGATCATCTCTATATCAAGGGTCTCAAGGAGCAACATCTCTATTCGACCGTGTGGCAGGCGGGAGCAATCCTTTTGCCGGTGAAGAGTGTAGGGGTCATGGGCGACGAGCGAACTTATGAATTCACGGTGGCGTTGCGCGCCGTGACCTCGGTGGACGGGATGACGGCTGACTGGGCGCATTTGCCTTATACGTTCCTGGCGGACGTCTCCAACGATATCATCAACAATGTCAAGGGGATCAACCGGGTCGTTTATGACATCAGCAGCAAACCGCCGGCGACGATAGAGTGGGAATAGGCTTGTGGGGGCGTTTGACCGGTGGTGACGGTGAAGGAAAAGGCTTGAGTGGGCGTCGGGCCCGCGACGATAGAGCGGGAATAGCGATATGAACATGAATTTCCGATATTCTTTGTGCTGGCTGATCCTGTGTCTGGCGGGGGCGTCATCCGTAACGGCACAGGTCGATACGGTCCGTCGTTTCTCCGATACCACCCGGCAACAGCCCGACACTTCCCGGCGCAAACTGATCATCTATGCGCCGTTGTACCTCGACTCGGCCTTCGACGCCGGCGGCAACTATCGTTACGATAAAAGTTTTCCGAAATTCATCAATCCCGGTCTCGAATTCTACGAGGGAGCGCAGATGGCGCTGGATACGCTGCAAAGCGAGCATGTAGCGCTCGATGTGCAGGTGATCGACACGCGGTCATCGGCAAAGAGCCTGCAGCAGATGATGGACAGTACCTCGTTGCGGGGAGCGGGGCTGATCGTAGGGCTCGTGGACAATGCCCGGGAGTTGCAGCAAATGGCGGCCGCCGCGGAGCGCGGGAATATCCCGTTCATCGATGCCAACTATCCGAACGACGCGGGGATCACCAACAACCCCAGCCTGGTCATCCTCAACTCCACCTTGCGGACGCATTGCGAAGGCATCTATCGTTATCTGCAGCGCAATTATCCGATGAGGGAGCTGGTCTATTTCCGTCGCAGGGGCGCACAGGAAGACCGCCTCAGGGGTTATTTTACCGAAATCGACAAGACGACGGCGGGCGTGCCGCTGAAAATTAAATACGTAACGCTCGACGATAATTTCGATATGGCCGCGCTGGCCTCCAACCTGGACAGTTCGCAGCAGACGATCTGTATTGCCGGTTCGCTGGACGAAGGGTTTGGATACCGTCTTTGCGCATTGCTGGCGCAGTTGGCCAAGTCGTACCGGACCACCCTGATCGGGATGCCGACCTGGGACAGTTTTGACTGGGGGAAGCCGGAGTGTGCCGGAGAGGAGATCATTTATTCCACGCCGTTTTATATCGATCCTTCGGACACGCTGGTCAAGGCCATTACGCAAAATTTTAAGTCCAGGTTCTTTTCGCGGCCCAGCGATATGGTATTCAGGGGATACGAGTGTACATACCGCTTTGCCAAACTCCTGTTGCTGCGCGGGTCGGCGCTGAACGGCAGCATCGGGGAGCGGCGGTTCAAGGTCTTCGACGATTTCGAGATATTGCCGGTGTTCCTCAACCGGAAGACCATGACGCTGGATTATTTCGAGAACAAGAAACTCTATTTCATCCATAAGCTCGACGGCAATATAACGGGAGTGGAGTAGCAGGGTATTGGACGCCGCGGGGTACGTGATGCGAAGAGAACGGCGGTGGATCGGGGAGGAGGCCAGGGAACGCTTATGTCATTGATCGAGTCTACAGAGAAAGGTCTTTATTGCGCGCAGGGGCAATTTTATATCGACCCCTGGCAACCGGTGGATAAAGCCGTGATCACGCATGCCCACAGTGATCACGCCCGGGCGGGCAGCGCCAGCTATCTGTGTCACCGCCTTACACTTCCTTTGCTGGAATTACGTTTGGGTCCGAATGTCTACCAGGCCGTGGAATGGGGGGAGCCGGTATACCTGAACGGCGTGCGGGTCAGTTTGCATCCTGCCGGTCATATCGTCGGTTCATCGCAGGTACGCGTGGAGTACCGCGGGGAGGTATGGGTCGTCAGCGGAGACTACAAAATCGAAAACGATGGGCTGAGCGGCGCATTCGAAGCCGTATCCTGTCATGTTTTCGTCACCGAGTCGACCTTCGGTCTTCCCATTTATAACTGGAAGCCCCAGTCGCAGCTGTTTGCCGGCATGCAGGAGTGGGTGGAGCTGAATGCGGCGAAGGACAGGGCTTCGGTGCTGATCGCGTACAGTCTTGGGAAAGCGCAGCGCGTGCTGAGGGGTCTGGCGTCGCTGGCCGGGCCCGTCTATGTCCATGGCGCCGTTTGGAACGTGCATCAGGCGTTGCTGGGTGCGGGGGTCCCGCTGCCTGCCGTGGAGCGTGTCCTGCCGGATATGCCGAAAGGATTGTTCAGGGGCAAGCTGGTCGTGGCGCCGCCCGGCGCCGAAGGCTCGCCGTGGATGCGCCGTTTTGGCGAATATGCGCTGGGGATCTGTAGCGGCTGGATGCAAGTGAGAGGCAATGTGCGTCGCAGAAATGCGGATGCCGGTTTCGTTATCAGCGATCATGCGGACTGGAAGGGGCTGCTGGACGCGATCGCGGCGACGGGCGCCCAAAAAGTGCTGGTGACCCACGGATTTCAGGCGGCGTTGGCCAGGTACCTTGGCGAGAAAGGGATCGAGGCCGCGGAGGTCCGGACGGAATATGGAGAGGATGAGGAAGGAGCGGGCGCTGCGGCAGAAGATACGGCGGAGGCAACGGGCATTGGGGAGACAAGCGGGGGTTCCGGGATGAACGTTGAGAGGTCTGAGACCGGGGTCGCGGGCGGAAAGGAAGACCGGGATGGAATGGACGATGGTGAAACGGATAAACGAATAGGGCCTGATGCGCGGGAGGAGGGCGCGGGAGATGCAAGCGACTGATCAGCAAATCGGCGGCATGCGGCGGTTTGCGCTGCTTGCGCTGCAACTGGGCACAAGCACGAAGACGAACGACCGCCTGGAAGCGCTTCATGACTATTTCCAGTCGGCGGATGATGCGGACAAGGTGTGGGTGATCGCGCTGTTCAGCGGCAGGCGGCCCAGGCGGACCGTCACGACGACGCAACTATGGGAATGGTGCCGCGAACTGACGGGCTTACCGGCGTGGCTATTCGAAGAAAGCTATCATACCGTGGGCGACCTGGCGGAGACCATCGCGTTATTGTTGCCCGGCGACGGGGCGGCATCGGGCAAGGGCGAGTCGCTGGCCTTTTATCTCGAGCGATTGATGCGTCTGGGCAGCGAAGACGATGCAGGGAAAAAGGCTTTTATACTCGGGTGCTGGGCAACCATGAACAAAGACGAGCGGTTCGTTTTCAACAAACTGATCACCGGCGGATTCCGAATCGGCATCTCGCAGCAGACGGTCGTCAATGCGCTGGCGAGGGCGACGGGCGCGGAGGCCTCTGTGGTCGCGCACCGCATCAGCGGCGACTGGGACCCGTCTTCCACCGCCTTTGAAACGCTGCTCAGCGGAGCCGGCGAGGATCTGTCGCGCCCCTACCCTTTCTACCTGGCCTATGCGCTGGAAGAGGCGCTACCCGCGCTCGGTCATCCGGATGAATGGCAGGCCGAGTGGAAATGGGACGGAATACGGGGTCAGCTGATCCGGCGAAATGCAGACGGGCGTCCGGGTCCAAACAGCGCCGCGGGTCCGGTGGAAGAAGGTCTGTTCCTTTGGAGCCGGGGGGAAGAGCTGATCACGGACAAGTTTCCCGAATACCAGGCGTTCAGGGCCCTGTTGCCCGAGGGAACGGTGCTCGATGGAGAGATCATCGGATTGGGCAGTCGTCCGGAGGGCGAGCTGCCGTTCGTCGTGTTGCCTTTTGCGGCGCTGCAGACGCGCATCGGCAGAAAGAATGTCACGAAAAAACATTTGAACGAGGTGCCGGTGGGGTTCATCGCCTATGACCTGCTGGAATACGGCGGCGAAGACTGGCGGGGCAAGCCGCTGGAAGAAAGGAGGCGGCGGCTGGAGGCCGTCGTAACGACGGCGGCTCATCACCTGTTGCGCCTGTCGCCCATCATCCCCTTTGACGATTGGGACCGCCTCGCGGAGATCCGGACGGCAGCCAGGGACCATGGCAGCGAGGGTATCATGCTGAAGCGCAAGACCTCGGTCTACCAGGTTGGACGCAAACGCGGGAACGGTGGAAGTGGAAGGTGGATCCGCTGGTGATCGATGCGGTGCTCGTCTACGCGCAGAAGGGGCATGGCCGCCGGAGTAATCTTTACACAGATTATACATTTGCCGTGCGGGCGGGCGATCAGCTGGTGACCTTCACCAAGGCTTATTCCGGCCTCACGGATAGAGAGCTGGCGGAAGTGGATGCGTTTGTGAAGAAGAATTCGCTGGAAAAGTTCGGTCCCGTGCGGACCGTCCGTCCGGAATTGGTGTTTGAAATAGCCTTTGAGGGTATCGCCGCATCGAACCGGCATAAGTCCGGAGTAGCGCTGCGTTTCCCCCGGATCAGCCGGTGGAGAAAGGACAAAGGACCGGCGGATATCGACACGCTGGAGACGCTCAGGAAGATGCTCGACATCTATGGGAAGTGAGTAAATTTACGGTATGAAACCGAAGTTGCAGGAACGCCGGAGGCAACCAGGGTCATCGATCCGGCGACCGGGTGACCCAAAACGAACGCAAAGCGATTCTTGAATACCTGAAAACATTGTAGTGCTACTGAAGGAAACGATAGGTTACCGGACGATCCATCGTTGGATGGTGACGCAGGGCAGACAGCCCTTTGGCTTCCAGGAAGAGACCTGGCAGCATATCCTGGATGGACGATCAGGGTTGGTGAATGCGCCGACGGGTTGTGGAAAGACTTTTTCGGTTTTTTTGGGTGCGCTGATCGAGTTCATCAACCGGCATCCCGACGACTACCGGAAAAAGGGGGGGCTGGGGTTGCAATTGCTGTGGATCTCGCCGCTGAGGGCCCTCGCCAGGGATATCGGACGGGCGATGGAAGAGGTTATAACGGGATTGGGCATGCGCTGGAAGGTCGGGATACGCAATGGCGATACGGATACGAGCGAGCGGCAGAAACAAAAACGGCGGATGCCGGAGGTGCTGATCATTACGCCCGAGAGTTTGCATTTGCTGCTTGCGCAGAAAGGATATGCCGATGTGTTCCGGACGCTGAAGATCGTGGCGGCCGATGAGTGGCACGAGTTGTTGGGCAGCAAACGCGGCGTGCAGGTGGAGCTCGCCTTGTCGAAGATCGCCGCCATGAAGAGCGCGGCGGTCTCGTTCATCGGGATCAGCGCGACGATCGGCAACCTGGACCAGGCTCGCGAGGTATTGCTTTCGCCGTTGGCAGGAAAGCGCCGGGAGGCGGGGCCTGAAAATTTGAGCGGCGGCGATCGCCCGGTCGAATGCGCGGCCGTCGTCGATCGGGACGGCGGGTTCATCGTTCGGGCGGTCATTGACAAACCGATCGAAGTGGAGTCGATCTTGCCGGACGAGATCGAAAAATACCCCTGGGCGGGGCATCTCGGGCTACGGCTTATCCATAAAGTGATCCCCATACTCGAAAGCAGCAAGACCACGCTGATCTTCATCAACACGCGCGGCATGAGCGAGACCTGGTATCAGAGCCTGCTGACGCTGTGTCCCGACCTGGCCGGCGCTATCGCGCTGCACCACGGGTCGATCGATATGGCTTTGCGGAACTGGGTGGAAGAAGCGCTGCACGAGGGGAAGCTGAAGGCGGTGGTATGTACCGCGAGTCTGGACCTGGGCGTGGATTTCCGGCCGGTGGAAACCGTGATACAGGTGGGCAGTCCGAAAGGCGTAGCGCGATTCCTGCAACGCGCGGGCCGCAGCGGTCACCAGCCGGGACAGGTGAGCAAGATCTGGTTCCTGCCGACGCATTCGCTCGAACTGATGGAGGCGGCGGCGCTAAAGGCGGCGATGCACGAGGGGCTGATCGAGAACCGCGAGCCGATGGTCTTGTGTTTCGATGTGTTGATCCAATACCTCAGCACGCTGGCCATCTCGGACGGGTTCTATCCGGACCGGCTGCTGGATGAAATAAGGTCGACGTCCTGTTATCGGGAAATGACGGAGGACGAATGGCGCGAGATCCTGCATTTCATCACCGAAGGCGGGGTTGCCTTGCAGCAATACGATGAATACCGGAAGGTGGAGGTGATGGAGGATGGTCTGTACAAGATCAACAGTCGCCGGGTAGCGATGCGTCACCGGCTTCACATCGGGACGATCGTCAGCGAGCCGATGCTGAAAGTGCGGTTCACCAGCGGCGGGTATGTCGGGATGATCGAAGAATACTTCATCTCGAGGCTGGAGCCCGGGGAGACCTTTACGCTGGCGGGCAGGAACCTCGAGCTCGTCATGATCAAGGAAATGACCGTGCTCGTCCGAAAGTCGAATGCCAGGAAATCCAGGGTGCCGAGTTGGAATGGAGGGCGGATGCCCTTGTCCGCGAATCTCGGGATGATGCTGCGGCGCAAGCTGGACGAGGCCTCGGAAGTCGGGCATGGTACGGTGACGAAGGATAATATCGAGCTGCAGGTGTTGCTGCCGTTGTTCGAACTGCAGGCAGCGCTTTCGTATATGCCACGTCAGAGCGAGCTGCTGATCGAGCAGATAGAGACCAAAGACGGTTTTCACCTGTTCGTATATCCCTTCGAGGGGCGGCTGGTCCATGAAGCCATGGCTGCTTTGCTG
>DASZYU010000233.1:0-9192 GCA_035545215.1 Puia sp. | reverse complement strand
AAAGAGGCGCCCTAATATTCAGCGAGCCGGAATCCTTTGCCGGGACGCACGCCCTTTTCCGTCGGTTCCGGAATGCAGCATTCGATGCGTGGATCGTGCTCGAAGAACAAAACGTAGCCGCCGGCCGCGGCCTCTTCCAGGAAAGCCTTTTTTTCCACCATCGTCGTCAGGGGGAACACGTCATAAGCCATCACATAGGCAGGGGGAAAATGACCCGTGGATGGCAGCAGGTCGGCCATGAACACGAGCGTTCGCCCCTTATAGGACAATTGCGGCAGCATCATAGCCGCCGTGTGACCTTCGACGAGCCGCAGCGACAAGCCGGGCAGGATGATATCGTTTAATACGGCGGATGCGCCGGGTTGACGTGCCGGATCGGGCTCAGCCGCACGGGCCATCCCCGGCCCGGGTCCCGGGCCCGTTGCACGCGGCTCATCCACGAAACGCAGCTGCCCGCTCTCCTGTATCGGGAGGATGTTCTCTTTCAGGAATGAAGCCTTTTCCCGGTCATTGGGCCCGGTCGCCCATTTCCAATGCCGCGAATGCGACCAGTAATGGGCCTTTCGGAATGCCGGCGCCAGGCTATCGCCTTCCCGGACGATGCTTCCGCCGCAATGATCGAAGTGCAGATGCGTCAGCAATACGTCGGTGATGTCGTCGCGGTGGAATCCCAACGCGGCCAGCGACTTGTCGAGCGTATCCTCGCCATGCAAGTAATAATGACTGAAGAACTTTGCATCCTGCTTGTTGCCGATACCGTTGTCTACGAGGATGAGTTTTCCGGTGTCCTCGATGAGCAGGCAACGCATGGCCCAGGTGCAGAGATTGTTCTCATCCGCCGGATTTATCTTGTTCCAAAGCGTTTTGGGCACCACACCGAACATGGCGCCGCCGTCCAGTTTGAAAAACCCTGTGTTGATCGTATATAGTTGCCTGTGTGAAGTGTAACCGGATTATGGGGAAATGCGGAACGATTCCCGAACAGCGCCGCATCGATCAGACGGCTACCGGCGCCGCGGGCCGGCGCCGCTGCTTGACCAACGCGGAATACAGCCACGCAAAACCGATGGCAAAAAAGACGATCAGGAAAATGATCGAGTTCTTCATGCTCCCCGTCACTTCTTCGATAAAGCCAAAGGTGAACATACCGACGACGATAGCGAGCTTTTCGGTCAGATCGTAATAACTGAAATAAGAGGCGGTGTCCCTCGTTTCCGGCATCAGCTTGGAATAGGTGCTGCGGCTCAGCGACTGGATGCCGCCCATGACCAGACCGACACCCAGAGCCAGGGCATAAAACGAGTATTCGATCGGTTGCTGGTGCGGCTGGAGGTCCATTTCCCAGTGCGAAAGTTCGGCCTCCAGCCCCGCATCCGCGCGGTCGAACGCCTCTGCGCTCAGCTGCGATCGTTTGGCCAGCAGGTCTTCCCTTTCCTGTTTCAGCTCGGTGATCTTATCGTGAAAACCTTTCAGGCTTTCCGCCCGTCCGGCCGTCATATACGCCGATATACAGAGGAGTACCCAGAAAAGCACCACGCCCATCAACACCCGAAAATTGCCGAACCGGGCGGAAAGACGGCTCATCCAGGTAGCGCCCCCAATCGCCACCAGCTGGATCAGCACGATGGTAACGATCAGCTTGACGGTATCCAGCCGCAGCACCTTGTCGCCGAAGAGCGTGGCTGCCGACATCACGGTCTGCACACCCATGCTGTAAAAAAAGAACGCCCGGAGATAGCGTTTCAGGACGGCCATTTTCCGGACCTCGGCAAATACTTTCGCCACCTCTTTGAACCCAGTTCGGAATACATTGATCCGGGCCGGCCGGGCAGCCCTGCAAGCAGGCAACACGGCGAAGGTGATCTGTGCAAAACCCGCCCACCAGACGCCCACCAGCAGGAACGTGATCCTGGACCCGATGAAAGCGTCCCTCGCCTGCGTCGCCAGCACTACCGCGAACCCGATCACCTGCAGGATGACGCTACCGATATAGCCGAACGCGAAACCCTTGGCGCTGACCCTGTCCTGGTCCGCAGGCGCGGCAATCTCCGGCAGAAAGGCGTTATAAAAGACCAGGCTGCCCACGAAGCCCATCGATGCCAGCATAAAACAGGCGATGCCGAAACCGAGGTTCGAGCCATCGAAGAAATAGAGCAGGCTGCAACCCAGCGCTCCCATATAACAGAAAAAGCGCATGAAGCTTTTCTTATTCCCGCGTGTGTCCGCGATCGAGGTGAGGATGGGATACAGCAGCGCGATGATCAGGTAGGCCGCCGCCAGCGCGTAGCTATAGAGCGCGCTGTTGCTCAGGTGCATCCCGAGAAAAGGGATCACATCGCTTTTGAAGTGGTGACGGGTAGCTTCGATAAAATAGATCGGGAAGAAGGTGGTCGTGATGACCAGGTTGTACACCGAATTGGCCCAGTCATACATGGCCCAGCCGGTGATGACCTTTTTGGGTGCCGTTTCGACGGCTGTCAAAGCACGCCCCTCCATAACAGGAACAGCATGATGAAGCCGACCAGGATACGGTACCAGGCCCAGGGTTTGAATCCGTGTTTTTTGAGGAACTCGAGGAAGAACCGGATGACGATGACGGCTACCATGAAGGTAACGATGCTGCTGAGGACCAGCGTCGTCGCATGCTCGCGGTTCAGGATCTCCGGGTGGTCTTTATGCGTGTCCCACAGCTTTTTCGCGGTGGCGGCGATCATCGTAGGTACGGCGAGGAAAAACGAGAATTCCGCGGCCGCCTTGCGCGTCAGTTTCTGACTCATGCCACCGATGATCGTAGCGGCGCTGCGGCTGAGACCCGGGAAAACGATCGACAGCACCTGGAAGCAACCGATCCGGAAAGCAATGCCATTGGTCATCTGCCGTTCGTCATCGACAACGGGCCGCGTGAACCACCTGTCGACGAATAAAAAGACGATGCCTCCCGCGATCATGACGATGGCGATGAAATAGAGATTATCGAGGGCACGATCGATGTATTTTCCCAACAGCGCGCCGAAGATCAGCGCGGGGATCACGGCCACGATCAGTTTGATGTAAAAGCTCAACCGCGAGAAATCGAAGAATTTCCTCCAGTACAGCACCACGACCGCGAGAATGGCCGGCAACTGGATGACGATATCGAACAATTTCGAAAAATCGTCGTTGGGGTCGACCCCGATGATGGGGTTCACGAATTTCATGTGTGCCGTAGAAGAAATGGGGAGAAACTCCGTCAATCCTTCTACGACGGATTGGATAATGGCCTGCGTAATGGTCATATCGGTTATTGGCTGGTCTTGCTGTCTTTTCGGAAAATAGCGAAGATCTCGATCACGAACCCCCCGAGAATGAGAATAGGGGCGAGCGTAATCCGCGTGAAACTATATATTTCCTTGGGATTGAAGACGTTGGGATCCTTGCTTTTTCCCCCGCTCATCAGGATCAGGCCCAACGCGACAGCGACGAGACCGATCAGCATCCAGCGATAGTTTTCCTTACCGAATAAAGGGGTTGGCGGATGTGTGGGCTGGGTCCTGGCCTTCGCGGCGCCGGGCGCCGGGGTTGGTTTTTTGGTCGTTGCCATAGAAAAAGAGTGATTGGCCTGCAATATAATCATAAAATCCCAACCCGGTCAATACAGGTCATCCAGCTTCATTTTGAGGTATTTTACCACGCTGCGGTGGGTGCTGATAAACGAGATGCAGATGCCCAGCAGGACCATGATGATGAACATGCCGCTCAGCAAGGTATAATCCCGGAGGGCTTTCACCTCCGGAAGCCAGGTCTCGGCGGCAAGGATGAGGCCGACGATTGCCAGGATGGCGATCAGGCCGCTGATGGCCCCATTGATGATGGCGCGGCGGTCCATCGGTTTGGCGATAAACCACCTCGTGGCGCCGACCATCTGCATGGTCTTGATGAGGAAGCGGTTGCTGAACATGGCCAGCCGGATGGTATTGTCGATCAGGATGATGACTGCGACGGAGATGATCAGCGTGACGATCAGCAGTACAAGGCTAACCTTGCGGATCGTATCGTTCAGGTTGGTCACCAGTTTCTTATTGTATTTGACCTCGTCGACGGCGATATTCCCGTTGAAATCCGCGACGATCCTGTTCAGCGAATCTGCGTTCGCATATTCGCTGCGGATCCTGAAATCGACGCTGGCCGGCAGGGGGTTCTGGACCAGCACCGACATGAAATCGTCGTTCCCGTTGCCCACGAACTCTTTTCTCGCCATTTCCTTCGTAACGTACTTGTAGCTCTTGACATAGGGCTTCGAGGCCACCAGCTGCACCAGGGCTGCGCTGTCCTTTGGCGATATATTCTCGCGCACATAGACCTGCACTTCGACGTTCTCCCGGAAGTTCTCCCCGAGTTTGTTGGCATTGATCACGATCCAACCCAGCAGCCCCAGCAGGAAGAGCACGAGGGATACACCCACGATCGCCATAAAATACGAAGGAGTCGAACGTTTGGCAGAACCTTTTCCGATTTGCGCCATGAGTAAGCCGGTTTAATTAGGTAAGTATGCTGGTTTAATTGACCAAAAATAGGGTTCAAATTTGTATTTTTGTCACCCCCGGGCCAGAATAATAACGGAGGTTTGCCAGCATTATTACCATAAGACACAAGCTTTTAACTTTTTTCCAACAAGGGCATGGAATACAATTTCGGCGATATAGAAAAAAAATGGCAGCAGCGATGGACGGCAGCGGGCACCTACAAGGTCTCCAATGACCCGTCACGCCCCAAGTATTATGTGCTGGATATGTTCCCCTATCCGAGCGGAGCCGGTCTTCACGTCGGTCATCCGCTGGGCTATATCGCCAGCGACATCTTCGCGCGGTTCAAGCGGCTCAAAGGCTTTAATGTTCTCCATCCCATGGGCTACGACGCATTCGGTCTGCCCGCCGAGCAATATGCGATCGATCACGGTATCCACCCCGCTGTATCCACCGATGCCAATATCGCCAATTTCCGCCGCCAGCTGGACAACATCGGGTTTTGTTTCGACTGGGACCGGTCGTTCCGCACGTCCGACCCCGATTATTACAAATGGACCCAGTGGATCTTTCTGCAGCTGTTCGACAGCTGGTACGATAAAAAGAAGGACAAAGCCGTACCCATCACCGAACTGGTCGGCCATTTCGGGAAAGAAGGCAATCAGGGTCATCCCTGTCCCGGGGATGCGGGCCTCCGGTTCACGGCAGGGGAGTGGGCGGGCTATGATCGCCGTCGAAAAGAAGAGATCCTGATGGAATACCGGCTGGCGTATTGCGGGTATGGCGAGGTCAATTGGTGCGAGGCGCTTGGCACCGTACTGGCGAATGATGAGGTTGTCAACGGCGTCAGCGAACGCGGCGGATACCCGGTCGTCAAGAAAAAACTGCGGCAATGGTACCTCCGCATCACCGACTATGCCGAACGGCTGCTCGAAGGGCTGGCCAAGGTGGACTATAGCGACGCCATGAAGGAAATGCAAACCAACTGGATCGGCAAGAGCTTCGGCGCCGAAGTGGATTTCGCCATCGCGGGACAGCCGGATGGCGCGCCGGCGCTACGCGTCTATACAACCCGCCCGGACACCATATTCGGCGTCGACTTCATGGTCATCGCGCCCGAACACCCGCTGCTGCCGGCACTCCTCTCGGCCGAACGACGTCCGGAAGTCGAGGCGTATTTGGCTTACGTGGGTAGCCGGAGCGAACGCGAGCGGATGGCGGAAAAAAAGATCACCGGGTGTTTTACCGGCGGCTATGCGGTCCACCCTTTTACAGGTCTGCATATCCCCATCTGGACCTCCGAATACGTGCTGGCAGGCTATGGCACGGGCGCCATCATGGCCGTCCCCTGCGGAGATGAACGCGATTTCAAATTCGCGCGTCATTTCGAGCTGCCCATCACCAACATCATCGGAGATGCTTTCAACGGCGAAGAGGCCAACCCGACCAAAGAAGCCGTTCTGCAAAACAGCGACTTCCTGGACGGGCTGGTCATGAAGGACGCCATCCTGATCGCGATCCACCACCTCGAGGAAAAAGGCATCGGCGCACGCAAGGTCAACTACCGGATGCGCGACGCCGCCTTCAGCCGCCAGCGCTATTGGGGAGAACCTTTTCCGATCGTATGGCGGCACGGTATTGCCGAACCGCTGGCCCCCGCCGATCTGCCGCTGGAACTTCCGCACATCGAAAAATATGGCCCCGGTCCCGAAGGCGAAGGTCCCCTGGCGAATATCCCCGCATGGACCAGCCGTCACCTCGAAACGAATACCATGCCCGGCTACGCCGGCAGCAGCTGGTATTTCCTGCGGTATATGGACCCGCATAACGACAAGGAGTTTTGCAGCCGGGCGGCTTCCGATTATTGGGGTCAGGTAGACCTGTACATCGGCGGCACCGAACATGCCGTCGGCCACCTGCTCTACAGCCGGATGTGGAACAAGTTCCTTTTCGACCGGGGGTGGATCGGGCACGACGAACCCTATAAACGGCTGGTCAACCAGGGTATGATCCAGGGCAGCAGCCGCTTCGTCTACCGGTTGGAATCGAAAGCCAAATCCGCCGAAATGGGTACGGGCCGCGAGCTCGGTTCAGACATCCCGATCTTTGTGTCCGCCGGAATTGCCGCCTTGCAGGGCACGCCCGAATTCCATCAGCTGATCGGCCTGGGCCTGCAAAATCTGCTCGGCTCCGCCTCCCCGGCGTTGGATGCTGTCGTCCTCTCGCCGCTGCACGTCGACGTCAATATCGTCGATGGCGTCGAGCTCGACATGGAAGCTTTCCGCCAATGGCGCGCCGAATACGCAAATGCGCAATTCATACTCGAGGACGGCAAATACCTCTGCGGTACGGAGGTCGAAAAGATGAGCAAGCGGCTGTACAACACCGTCAATCCGAACGATCTTGTCCAGAAATATGGCGCCGACACCTTCCGCATGTATGAAATGTTCCTCGGCCCGGTCGAGCAGAGCAAACCCTGGGATACCAAGGGCATCGAAGGAGTCCACCGTTTCCTCCGCAAATTGTGGCGGCTGTTCTTCGACGAAACGAAGGGCGCGGTCTGGACCAATGAAGAACCTGGCGCCGCCGAATGGAAATGCATCTACCGAACGATCCGGAAAGTCGAAGAGGCGACGGAACGCTTCTCGTTCAACACCGGCGTCAGCGCATTGATGATCGGCGTCAACGAGCTCACCGAACTGAAATGTCACAAACGCGCTATCCTCGAAAAGCTGGTCGTCATCCTCGCGCCCTATGCGCCGCATGTATCGGAAGAGCTCTTCCATCAGCTGAAAGGCAGCACGGAACTCCTGACACGCGAAGGCAGTCCCGGCTCCGTCCTCGACGCACCCTATCCGGTCGTGGAGGAGAAATACCTCCTCGAGTCGGCAAAGACCTATCCGATCGCCATCAACGGAAAGACGCGGACGGAGCTGAACATCGCGCTCGACGCCACGCAACAGCAGGTGGAAGAGATCGTGCTGGCCGACGACATTGTAAAGAAATGGCTCGACGGCAACCACCCGAAGAAAGTCATCTACGTTAAGAACAAAATGATCAATGTAGTGGTATGACACCGCTGGCCGCCATATTGAGCAGGCACCGGGCCGATTTTCACGCCGTCGTTCCCTTCGACCCCGGCCGCGACCAGCTTCATGTTTTCGATTTCACCGAAAAGAATACCGATCTCTCCGCGGACGACGTCGCCGATACCGAACGCTTCGCCGCCTGGATCAATCGCATGCTCAGTGAACACAAGGCCCGCTATGGTTTTGGGGGATACGGCGAGCACCGGACCCTTTATGCGCGCAGCCGCCATTTCGACCCGGGAGGCGAACCCCGCCGTCTGCACCTGGGCATCGACATCTGGGGGCCCGCCGGTACAAGGGTCATGGCGCCGATGGACGGCATCGTGCATAGCTGGGCTTTCAACAACAACGACAGCGATTACGGTGCGACGCTTATTCTGACGCATAACCTCTCCGGCACCAGCTTTCATACCCTGTATGGCCATCTCAGCCTCAATTCGTTGAAAAACCTTTACGAAGGGCAGCGCGTTTTCGCGGGCGACGTCATTGCCGAATTCGGCATGCGGTTCGAGAACGGTAACTGGCCCCCGCACCTGCATTTTCAATGCATTGCCGATATGCAGGGATGGAAGGGAGATTATCCGGGCGTTTGCCGGTTCTCGGAGAAACAGCAATGGCTCGACAATTGTCCGGATCCCGATTTGATCCTGGGCATGGGGGCTTACGCCGCCCCCTCTGTCGCGTAGCCCGCCGCTTCTCACCGGGAACAATAATTGCTTACATTTGGACACGCCTATCGTGCAACCAGCATGACGAAATACGACGCCATCATTATCGGCTCGGGCCAGGCCGCTAACCCCCTGGCAGGAAAACTGGCCGCCGCCGGATGGAGAACGGCATTGATCGATAAGAAATTCATCGGGGGGACCTGTGTCAATACAGGCTGCACGCCAACCAAGACGCTCATAGCATCCGGGCGGGTCGCCTATCTCGCCAAACGAAGCGCGGATTTCGGTATCCATACTGGCGAGGTTTCCGTGGACATCGAAGCCGTCATCCGGAGGAAGAACGCGCACGTGCTGGCAGCGCGGGAATCGGCCTCCAAACGGTTGCTCGAAACGCATAACCTCGAAGTGCACTTCGGCACCGCCTATTTCTCGGGCCCCAAACAGGTCGACGTTCTGCGCGATGACGGCTCGCGCGGGACGATGACAGCCGACCACATCTTCATCGACACCGGCACCAGCCCGGCGATACCGGCCATTACGGGGCTCGAAAGCATTCCCTATCTTACTTCCGATACCATCCTCGAACTGATGGTCATTCCCTCGCATCTGGTGATCATCGGCAGCAGCTATATTGCGCTCGAATTCGGGCAACTTTACAGAAGGCTGGGCAGCGAGGTGACGATCCTCGAGAGCCATACGCGGTTCCTTTCGAAAGAGGACGAAGACATAGCCGGCGAACTGAAAAAGATACTCGAAGACGACGGCATACGCATTTTTACGGGCGCGACCGTCGAAGCGATGCGTACGGAGCCCGCCGCCAATCAGGACTCGCCGTCACGGAACCCGTCGTCGCATGCGAAATCCGATGCGGCGGAGATCCATATCGACCTCGCCTTTTCCACGCCCGTTGCCATAGCCAATGGTTCGCAGGCC
>DASZYU010000232.1:0-17330 GCA_035545215.1 Puia sp. | reverse complement strand
CGGTCGTTCCGCGGCTGCTCAGGCTCAGCGAATCCGAGTCGTTGCTGATGGTAAAGTCATGCGCGACCAAACCGCTGGTGTCGTACCGGATGAAGTTATCGTTGCTGACCTGCCAGCGCTCATAGTTGAGCAGCAGGCTATCCGGATCGAAATGGAATTTCAAGTCCCGGGACGGTCTTGCCAGTTCGCCTGCAAGCCGGTAGCGGTCCCTGCCCTTACCGTCCTTCAGCAAAAGCGTCGTCGTCAACCCGTCGTCCTTCAATGCACCCGTCAACGATGTCCTGTACAGTACCATCCCGCTGCCGTGCGCGTCGGAGACCGATACCGCATACTGCATCTGCCCGTCGCCCGTGCCCGCAGCGATGGCCACATTGTGAAAGAATTCGGTGCCTGCGACGATCCGCGGCGTCCGGATGCCCAGTTGCAGGTCGTCCCGGTCGCTGTTAAAGGTGATCACACCGCCCACCGTATCCGTGCCCCTGACCGAGGGCATCAAAGCCAGGACCAGCGGCGATGTCCGGAGCCGCATCCGCAACCGCCAGTCCTCTGGTGCAAAAGCCGTGTCCCTGTAGCCTTCCAGCCGGTAGTACCGGTTGATCGCATGTTCGAGGGCGGTGGGCACCTGCGTGAGCAGGTAGTGCCCGTCCAGGTCGAGATCGGCCATCTCCGAATGCAATTGCAGGTGTTCCCTGTCGCCGTCCCGCGCCGCCAGTAAGACGAGGCTGTCGGTGACCAGGTGCCGACGTCCCTGGAGCAGATCGATCTTCGTGACCCGCAGCGATCCCTGCAGCGAGTCGGGATCGGTGTCGTCGAATTGCGCCGCCAGGTGTCCTTTGAACTGCATCGTGTCCGGGGTTATGCCCACGGCGTGCAGGTCGAGCGTATCCACCTGCCAGTCGACGCGGAGCGCAGGGAACTTACGGGCCAGGTCAGCCGAAGCTTCGAGCTGGAAACTGACCGCGGTATTCCGGATCGCCGAATGCAGCGTTGCCTGCTGGTCGGCCAGCGAACCGCCGATCGTCAGATCGTGGTAGGAATAGTGCCGGAACGTCGCCGCGGCTATCCGGCCATTGAAACGCGTGTTTGCATGGCGTAGGTCGAGTCCCGTGCCGCGAACCGAGAAATCCGCCGTCACGGCTCCCCACTGCGCGGTGTCCTGCAGGATCGTTCCCAGGGCGAGCCGGCTTGTTCGCACCCGGATGTCATAGCTGGCCCCCGCAGTCGACCGGAAATTCCTGGCGAAGCCTTTGACGATCACCGTTCCCGAAGAGGTATGCAGCAGCAGGTCGCCGGTTACCGCGCCCATATCTCCCGCCAACCGCCCGTGCAGGTCGTAGCGCGACGGGATCCGGATCGAAGTTGGCAGCGTTCCTTTCGGTACCAGGCTGACGAGCGCCGCCCTGCTGCCGGAGAAATTCCGCAGGTCGATGTCGCCCGCGATCCGGCGGCTGTCGAAAGGATGGCGGATCACGCCTGCCATGTCCAGCCGCAGGTCCCTGATCCCGCTGAACTGCAGCGTCCGGACATCGAGCGAGTCAAAGGTTCCCCTGACCCGCCCGTTCAGCTGCCAGACATCGGCCGGGTGGCGGAAAATGGGCTGACTGGCGAGTTGCGGCGCAAAAACGAGGATGTCTTTCACCTGTACCCTGCTGCCCGTTAGATCGAGGTCGACCGAGGTATGCGACGGCGCCTTCAGCATGCCTGCAAGCGAGTCGCATTGCAGCGCCGCCGAACGCTGCAGGAGGGTCCCGGGAGTGCGAAGGAGCAGGTCCTGCAACGCCAGACGCCGGTCGGAATAGAAGAAACGGGTCTGCAGCTGCATCAGCCGGAATCCCGACTGTTCGCCAAATTCGCCCTTCGTGATTGTACCGCTGGACGAGTCCGCGGTATACAGGAGGTCCTCTCCATGCAGACTGAGATCGCTGACCAGCAGATGTCCATAGTCCATGCCCGACCGCTGCCGGGGCATCCGCCCGTTGTCGAAACCCAGGTTGGCGCTGTCGAGCCGCAGACCGGCGCTCCGGAAGACCATCCGTTGCAGATCGAGCGCCAGGTCTTTGGTGGACAATCGCCGCAGTTGCAGCGATGTCGACATCTTCTGTCTGGAATCGCTGTAGGCGAGCGCCGTATTCTCCAGGTCGAGATCGGTCAGTCCGTAACGATGGCCACTGAGGTCCAGGCTCCCCACCGTTGCGCGTTCGCGCCCGATGTTGGTGGAGGCATAGGTACCGGTCAGACTGTCCGAATAGATCAGCCGGACACGGTCCAGTGCCAGCCGGCGCAGCGAGAACTCCATGGGTCGGCCGGCCGTCGCAGTATCAGGGGTTTTGGGATTACCCGCAAAAGCGTCGATGATGAACTGGTAATTGAAGGCGCTGTCCGACGCCCCGCGCTCCACTTTGGCAGTCAGGTCCCGCAACGCTATCTCATCGATGTCGAGGCGGTGATGTAAAAGGCCCAACATGTGCAAATGGATATCGATGAGCCCCGCCGACAACAGCGTATCGCGTTGCTGGTCTTCGATATAGACGCCTTCCAGCGCAACCGAGTTAAAGAATGCGATCTTCAGGTGCCCTATCCGGACCTTCGTATTCAGCTTGCGCGAGAGGTACCGCTCAGCCTTCTCCCGCGCAAAATCCTGTACAAAAGGCGTTTGCACGAGAAAAATGAGGATAAGCAGGATGATGAAGAGCGAGAGCAGCGTCCGCAGTACGATCCGAACAATCCGCCGGAGCAGCGGGGTACGGGGCGGGTTTTCGGTAGAACGTTCGCGCATAGATTATAATTCTCATTAATATTTAAGGTAGATAATATAAGGAACCTGACAAAATGCAGACCATTTATAAGGGTAGACCCTTAGCCCAACGCGTTCTTCCTCATACCCCAAAGCGTTGTCATACATAACTTTGTTCTCTTTTTTCCACATACCCGTACACATATTTCTACAACCTGGTTTACGATCCCCCCCCTTCCCGCCTCAGTCAAAAGGCATTACCATTCTGGCTTCCCGTTTGTCATAGGGATGGTACTAAAAACGGGTTACCATGCTGAAACAGGTTCAAACGCAGAAACAGCAACACACCATCCTTCCACAACAGATCGAACTACTAAATCTATTCCACCTCAATACCCTTGAACTCGAGCAACGCATACAGGACGAGCTGAGCGAAAACCCGGCCCTTGAAGAATTGGCTTCCGGCGAAGACGCCAACGGCGACAAATGCTCGAAAGAGACGGTCCAGGACTTCCAGAACTGGGAAGAATACGGATATGACGATATTCCAGACTATAAGACCGAGTACAACAACTACATCAATACGGAAAAAGTTCCGGAAAAGCCGATCGCCGAAGTCCCCGATTTTCGCGAAGAGCTTAAAAAACAATGCCGCTTCCTCGAGGTGCCCGAAGAAAAATGCTACCTCTACGATTTTCTGATCGATTCGCTCAACGAGAATGGTTTCCTCGAACAGGATCTCGACGAGCTTGCCTCTGAAATCTCGTTCAAGAAAAAGGTCTGGATCGAACCGGAAGAACTCGAGACAGCGCTCCTGCAGATCAGGGAACTGGAGCCCGCCGGCGCCGGCTGCCGGTCGGTGCAGGAGTTCATGCTCCTCCAACTGAAAAAGATGAACACCAAGCGGCCGGATGTGCGCATGGGCATCGACCTGTTGGAGAACCATTTCACGGACCTGCGCAGCTGTAATCTCGACAGGCTACGCAAACAGATGGGACTGGAAGACGACGAGATCCGCATCGTGCTCAATCTCCTCGCCCATCTCAGCACCAGGCCGTTCAATCCCGCGGGTAGCGTCATGCAGGCCAACCCTTCGATCCTGCCCGATTTCATCGTGCTGGATGAAGGCGACACGCTCGAACTCGCACTCTACCGCCAGCGCAGCAGCAACCTTCACATCAGCCAGTCCTGGATGGAAATGGTGCAGCAGACATCGCAGAACGCCACCATGGACAAATCTACCAAACAATACCTCCGGAGCAAGCTGTCCTCCGCGCAATGGTTCATCAACGCCATCCAGCAGCGCGAGAACAATATGCTCAAGATCATGCGCGCCATCGTGGATATGCAATACGAGTATTTCAAATACGGCGACATCCTGCTGTTGCGTCCCATGAAGCTCAAGGATATCGCCGACAAGGTGAAAGTAGACATTTCCACAGTGAGCCGGCTCACCTGCAACAAATATGCGGAAACGCCCTTCGGAACGATCCTGCTGAAGGACCTGTTCACCGAGGGCATCGTCAACCAGGAAGGTACGAACATCAGCAATAAGGTAATCCAGAACATCATCAGCGATGTCATCGAAACGGAGGACAAGAAGGCGCCTTACACGGACCGCCAGCTGGTGGCCATCCTGGCGGCGAAAGGCTATTCGATCGCCCGCAGGACCGTCGCCAAGTACAGGGAGCTGATGAATATCCCCGTGGCACAGGTGCGCGGCCTCTGGAACTGACCTCGCAGGCGTTAGGCGTCCCTTGCGGCCCCTGGAACCGAGCCCGCGGGTGTTAGGCGTCCCTTGCGGCCCCTGGAACCGAGCCCGCGGGTCTCTCATTTTGCCTCTGCAACTTAAAAAGAAAGCCTCGTCCTTGCGGGGCTTTTCTTATTTACCGAACTTTGTTTCCGATACTGCCGCACTGGCAGGAAGTTTGATCACCATTTTTTAAAGAATCGTCTATGCGATCGATTTGGACAGGGGCCATCGGCTTCGGCCTGGTGAACATCCCCATTAAAATGTACAGCGCCACGCAGGATAGCGAGCTGGATCTGGATATGCTCGACAAAAAGGACCATGCGAATATCCGGTTCCGTCGCGTCAACGAAAACACGGGTAAAGAGGTGGCCTGGGGAGACATCGTCAAAGGTTACAAGCTCGACGACAAATACGTCGTGCTGACGGACGAAGACTTTCAGAAGGCCAGTCCCGAGAAAACGAAGATCATCGGGATCAACGAATTTGTCGAGGAAACCGAGATCGACGGCATTTATTACGAAACGCCGTATTACCTCGAGCCCGACAAGTCCGGCAGCGCAGCGTATGTCCTGCTTCGTGACGCGCTCCGGAAAACGGGGAAGGTCGCTTTCGGCAGTTTCGTCATGCGCAACAAGGAGGGCCTGTGCCTGATCAAGCCGATGGGGGATATCCTCGTGCTGAACCGCATCCGCTGGGCGCAGGAGATCCGCGCGACCGACGAGTTGAAGGTACCATCCACCAGTCCCAAACCTGCCGAATTGAAGATGGCGATCCAGCTGATCGACTCGCTGACGGGAAAGTTCGATATCGAAAATTACAAGGACACTTATACGGACGAGCTGATGAAGATCATCAAGGCCAAGGCAAAAGGCGGCAAACCCGCCAAACCCGCCTTACGCGTCGTCCACTCGACCAAGAGCAAGGACCTGCTGTCGCAGCTGAAGGCCAGTCTCGGCGAGAAGAAAAGAAAGGCCAGCTGACGCTGCCGATCACGAATGGCCGTCTGACGCCGCGGCTCAGGCCGGCAGTTTGGATTCTTTCCGGAGCAGGAACACGGCGTCTTCCGAAGGCCGGATGCCGCCGCCGCTGAGGATCGCGTAGGACCGCGTGAATTCGGCGCCGTAATACAGGATGATCGAGGAATAATAGACCCAGGTAAGGATGACGATGATCGACGCCGCGGCGCCATAGACGTGGCTGATATTCGAATGTCCGAGGTAGATACCGATCAGCAGTTTGCCCAGCATGAACAGGAGTCCCGTGAACATCGCCCCGATGAAGGCATCCCTCCATTTAATGACGGCGTCGGGCAGGATGCGGAAGATGATCATGAACAGGACGACGACCGCGCCGAGCGCGAGGATAAAATTCACCACGTAGAACAGGTAAACGGTGAAGTGCGTAAAATAATGCTTGAGATAGTCGCTCAGCACGTCCATCAGCGAATTGACCACCAGCGACACCATCGAGATGAATCCGAAAGCGACGATCAGCGAAAAAGAAAGCAGGCGGTTCATCAGGATCTTCAGCCAGCCCTTTTTGGGTTTGGTCTGAATGCACCAGATGAAATTGATCGATCCCTGTATCTCGGTAAACACCCCGGTAGCCCCGATGATAAGGATGCCGCCCCCCACGATCGCGCCGGCTACCGTGTGCCGCGACTGCTGGATATTCCGGATGATATCCTGTATCTGGACGGCGGGGCTCACGCCGACCAGGTCCTTTATCTGCTGGTAGATGCGCCCTTCCACCGCCTGCTGCCCCCAGAAAATGCCGGCAAGCGATATGACCACGACGAGCAGCGGCGCAATCGAAAAGATCATCGAATAAGAAAGCGAGGCCGCCAACTTGAATCCGTTGTCGTCGATAAAATCGATGGCTGCTCTTTTCATGGCTTTCCATGAGAGGGAGAAGTGGAGATGTCGCATGATTCGGATCACTGCAAGACCATGCCAACGGTTACAACCGGATTAAACGGATAAATGGGGAACTTATTCCCCATCCGGGCCCTCCACCATGAATTTTCCCCTTTAACAAAAACTGGCAAGCATTTTTCAATGGATAAGGTAGATAAACAAAATTCCTTACTTCTAAACTTTGGATCTATGAGTGGCTTATTGTATCTGATCGCGGTCATTTTACTTATCGGTTGGCTGTTGGGCGTTTTCGTCTATAGTGTAGGTGGTTTGATCCATATCTTGATTGTATTGGCGGTCATCGCGCTGATCCTGGGAATCATCAGGAGGGCCTGACCGGCATGTTTCGGGGTAATGGGCCCCCGCGCGGGTCCCCAGGCCGGTCGAATGACCGGCTATTTTTGTATTCCTCAGCCGCCAACGTTTCACCATGAATGAAATCAAATTCGCCTCTCCCCTGCGCACCGCCGCGATCCTGATCATCCTCGTGATCTGTTTCGTCATCCTCTCCTGGGCCGAGGGCGTCATCGTGCCGCTGTTGTTCGCCGCCATCTTTTCTTCCATGCTTTTCCCGCTGTGTTTCCAACTCGAGAAGTGGGGATGTCACAAAGGGCTGGCTTCATTCATTTCGGTGCTTGCGGCGGGTCTGGCCACGGCCTGTTTCCTGGCGGTGGTGATCACGCAGGTGATGCATCTCGCCGGTCAGGGACCGCAATTCGTGGCAAAGCTGTCCCAGCTGCTCGACCACGTGGAGAACGCGATTGCCCAACGTTTTCACATCGGGAAATCGACCCAGTCCGATCATGTCCATTTGCTGCTCGACAAACTGCTCGACAACAGCAGCGCCTATTTTTCGTCGACGATGTCGTTCACGACCAACTTCATTTCGCAATACCTGCTGATCCTGCTTTTCGCCTTCTTCCTGCTCTACCTGCGCGTCTTTTTCCTGGAGTTCTTTTATAAAGCTTTCGCGTCTTCCGAGAAGGCACTCATCGACGATACTTTCCAGAAGATCTACGCCGTCATCCAGAACTACCTGCTGGGTTTGCTGAAGGTGATCGTGATCATCGGCACGCTCAATTCGATCGGGCTTTGGGCGCTGGGCATCGAATCGCCGCTGTTCTTCGGGTTCCTGGGAGGGATGCTCGTGATCATCCCCTACATCGGCATCCTCATCGGGTCGGCGCTGCCGCTGCTGGTCGCGCTGGTGACCAAGGATTCCTACTGGTATGCCGTCGGCGTGCTCGCCGTTTTCCTGTTCGTGCACATCCTCGAAGGCAACCTCATCACCCCTTATGTCGTGGGGTCGAAGGTGAGCATCAATCCCCTGGTCGCGGTCTTTTCGCTGCTGCTTTTCGGCAAGCTCTGGGGCCTTTCCGGGTTGATCCTCGCACTACCGGTGACGGCCATCTGCAAGATCATCTTCGATATGCTGCCCGGCTTCAAGGCGGTGGGTTTCCTGCTCGGCAAACCGCAGAAATACCATTTCAAGCGGTATTCGGTCCTCCATGCCAAATTGCATTCCGTCCAAAAGGAAAACGGGACCGTCGGCACCGCGACCAGCGTGACTGCCGGGACAACCACCGCGACCCCCACGGCGACAGTGGTCACCGAAAATAAGGTCGCCCCGGTGAACCGGGGCGACGTCCATTAACCTAAACCTCTATCGCACAAAAAGTTTAATCTTGTTTTTAGCCTTCGGCCTCCAACGCCTGCCAGTTGACGCTGTGCTCGGCAATATTGGTCAGCCTGAGGTCGGCGGCCTTTTCTTCTTTCAGGTTCTCTTCCAATAGCGAGACCACTTCATTCAGATGCATATTGCTTGCCAGCTGGACCAGCGTCCCGTAAGTAGCGATCTCGTAGTGCTCCACCTTCTGCCCGGCCGCGATCAGCGCCACGTCACGGGTAAGACTGTATTTTTCGGTGTCCTTCCTCAGCTCGTCCGCCTCTTTGGTCAGCCCTTCGATCGCCTCGCATTTGGTGGCCTTTGCCTTCTTCCCCAACAGGTCGAACACCTGTTGCAGGCGCCCGACATGCTGTTCGGTCTCCGCCAGGTGGTCTTCGAAAGCGCGCCGTAATTCATCCGTGGTAGAAGCCTTGCCCATCTTCGCAAGGGCTTTGGTCAGGTGCTTTTCGGCGTAATAGATGTCTTCGAGCATATCGACGAACAGCTGTTGTAACAAATGCCGCTTGTCGGTACGGGTCGCGGATAGCTCTCCATCGCCTCTTTCCATTTCCTGATCAATTTGTTACACCCTATTGCAGAAAAAGATATGCCATGGCTGTTTTAGGGCTGCGGACGGCATATTGTGCCAATTTTTCCCCGCCCGAAGGACATTTCCCAGTCCTGCTTCCTCACTCTGCGATTCCCGTGCAGGGTGCGGGCTGGCCCCACCCATACCCCGGCTCACGTGTCCGTGTCCCGGGTCCCGCGCCGGTGTCCCGCGACCATGTCCAGGGTCGCGTGTCCGTGTCCCTCCGCGGGAAAAACCATCGGAAATCTGGCTTGAACCTTGTACCTTCCCGGCATGCCCGACATTGACCATTTCCCCGACTACGTCTGGGACGCCCTGCTGGTAGGCGTAGCCGTTGTCACCGGACTCATCATCAAGTTCATGCTGTCGCTGTTGCTGAAAAAAAAACCCGACAGCCGGCGGCCGGCCTGTTCCGTTACGCGGTCGGTCCTGGCGCGTTTGGGCAGGCCTTTCAGCTGGCTGCTCCCCTTGCTCGCGTTGAATTTCCTTTTGCCCCTGATGCGGATGCGGGCGGACATTTACCCGGTGGCCGACAAGACGATCGGCATTTTGCTCACGATCGCGGTCGCCAACGTGCTGATCGGCGTAGTAAAGGTTTTCGAAGATTATGTTTACCACACCTTCGACATCGGGAAGGCTGACAATCTGCGGGAAAGAAAAGTCCGCACCCAGCTGCAGTTCGTCCGGCGCCTGGCGATCACGCTGATCTTCATCCTGACCGCGTGCGTGATCCTGCTGAGCTTTAACAACCTGCGGAAGATCGGCACCGGTCTGCTGACGGGCGTAGGCGTCGGAGGCATCATCATCGGGTTTGCGGCGCAAAAATCGCTCGGCAATTTCCTCGCCGGGTTCCAGATCGCCTTCACCCAGCCGCTGCGCATCGACGATGTGCTCGTGGTCGAGGGCGAATGGGGCCGCGTCGAAGAGATCACCCTCACCTATGTGGTCCTCAAGCTATGGGACCTCCGCCGGCTAATCCTGCCGATCAATTATTTCATCGAGAAACCTTTCCAGAACTGGACGAGGACCAGCGCCGATATCCTCGGGACAGTCTTTCTGTACCTGGATTTCACCGCCGACCTCGACGCGCTGCGCGCCGAGCTCGACCGGCTCCTCGATAGCGATCCGCTGTGGGACCGGCAGGTGAAGGCGCTGCAGGTGACGGGTACGAGCGAACGCACAATGGAGGTGCGCGCGCTGATGAGCGCGGCCGATTCGAGCAGTGCATACGACCTCCGGTGTCATGTACGCGAGGGACTGGTCAAATTCATCCAGCAACATTTCCCGCAGAGCTTTCCCGTCGTGCGACTGGAAGAGCCGGGCGCGCCGGGGAAGGCCGGCCGGCCCGGCGGGACGCCGGGACCCCGGGGGTCGGGGCCGGAGGCGTAGCCTCCGGCGCCGGCCGGCCATAGCGCTAATCCAGCGCATCGCGCTCGAGGTCGTCGTGCTCTTCGTCGTTTTTACTGAGACTGTACTCGTTGTTCTCTTCGTCTTCCTCGCCGATCGCCTCCTGGTCGTCGTCGTCGTCCGCGCCCGGAACGTCCAGGTCTTCACCGGATACGTCCTCGCCGAACCCCTCCTCGTTGAGCGGATCGCCGTCATCGTCGGTGTCGTCGAGCGCGGCCTCGTTGAGGACGTCGTCTTCGGTGCCGGATTCGCGCTCCTGCGGGTCCTCGAAGGGTTCGTAACCGGACCGGCGGCGGCCTTCCTCGTCATCGGAGGATGCGGTGGTGTCCTCCATTTCGCGCAGCCGGGGAGGCCGCACATGTTCCTGCCCGGGAATATCGCGTACCTCGGGCATATCGATCGTCTTCTTGTCCTTCTTTGCCATAGGTGAAAGTTTAGAGTGTAATAGTAAATGTTGGATTTGACAAAGTTAGGAATCCCGCAATAAGAATGCCCCGCCTTTCGGCGGGGCACCTCCAAAATACTTGCTCCGGCTTATTCTTGCGTGCTCCGGCTTATACTTTCGTGCTCCGGCTTATTCGCTGTACGCCAGCGAACCGGCCGGTTGAAAATTGAAATACTGCCGCGCGTTGTAGTAACAGATATCGCGTACGACCTTTCCGATCCATTCGAGGTCATTGGGCAGCTCGCCATTGGTGATCTCTTCGCCGAACAGGTTGCACAGTATCCGGCGGAAATATTCGTGCCTGGGATAGGAGAGGAAACTGCGCGAGTCCGTCAGCATCCCCACGAAACGGCTCAGCAGACCCATGTTCGACAGGGCATTGATCTGCCGGGTCATCCCGTCCTTCTGGTCGAGGAACCACCACGCGGAGCCGAACTGCACCTTCCCCGCGACCGACCCATCGTTGAAATTGCCCGCCATCGTGGCGAAAAGCTCGTTATCCGCCGGATTCAGGTTGTACAGGATGGTCCTGGCCAGCTTGTCCTCCCTATCCAGCCGGTCGAGGAACCGGGCCAGCGGCCTGCCCTGCGAAAAATCACCGATACTGTCCCAACCGGTATCCGGACCGAGCCGCTGCATCATCCGCGTGTTGTTGTTCCGCAGCGCCCCGAGGTGAAACTGCTGAACCCACCCCTTCGCCCAATCCCACTCGGCGAAATGGACCAGCATAGCCGAACGGAATTTCCGCCGTTCGGTCTCATTCAGCTCTTTGCCGGCGCGCACCTTGTTGAAAATGGCCTCCACTTCCCAACCGGTGAACTCCTCCACATAGATCTCCTCCAAACCGTGATCGCTGACCGTACAGCCCATCGACGCAAAGAAGTCGTGCCGGTTCTCCAGCGCGAACAGGTAGTCGTTGAAACTCGAGATGGCCACGTTCGTGACGGCCTCCAATTTTTTGATATAACCGTTGAACCGCGCCGGGTCATCCACATTCATCGCGTTGTCCGGGCGAAACGCAGGCAAGACGGGTATTTCGAATCCCTCCTGTTTCAATTGCACATGGTGCTCGAGCGTATCGACGGGGTCGTCGGTCGTGCAGATGGCGCGGACATTCATTTTGCGCAGCAGGTTGCGGACCGAATACTCTTTGGACTTCAGTTTGGCCGAACATTGGTCGTACACCTTTTTCGCTGTCTTCCCGCTGAGTATCTCCGAAACGTCGAAATACCGCTGCAGCTCCAAATGCGTCCAGTGGTACAACGGGTTGCGGAGCGTATAGGGTACCGTCTCGGCCCATTTCTGGAACTTGTCCCAGTCCGGCCTGTCGCCGGTGCAATAGCTTTCGTCGACGCCGTTGGTACGCATCGCGCGCCATTTATAGTGGTCGCCATACAACCAGGCCTGCGTCAGGTTGCCGAAGGTATGATCGGCTGCTATCTGCTGAGGAGGCAGGTGACAGTGATAGTCGATCACCGGCATCTCTTTGGCATATTCATGGTAAAGCCGGCGGGCGGCCTCGCTGTAGAGAAGGAAATTCTCGTCTAGAAATTTTGTCATGATCTTATTTTTTTGTCGCCTGGCGGGCCGCGCGTTCCAGCAACCATCGCGCCAGGTCCGTTGCGGCATGGTAGTTCTCAAAGTCCGCCGGAAGCTTCCTCCCATCGGTGTATTCGTTATAGAACCACGGGTCTCCCACGGCGAACACCGTTCCCTTTCCCAGCCGCGCCACCGCCATAATGTGGTTGCCGCCATCGGTGAAAACGGGTTTTGCGGGACCGGTCAGCTGCAGGGTGCTCAGTTCCTTGATGTAAATTTTCTTAGTATTTTTGAATATCCCGTCCTGTCCCGTCATGGTGAAGGCGCCCATCCCGAATTTATTTCCGGTCACTTTGTGGTAACAATCGAAATTGAAGTGGATGCCGAAACGCGCGGCCAGCCGGTCAAAATGGGTGAATTCGCAATTGGCCGAATCGTTGGCCATCAGCACCAGGACCCCGCCTGCCTTCACCCAGTCTTCGATCGCTGAAATCGAGCGGTCATCGGGATAATGCGGGGAAGGCACCTCCTTTTCATCGTCCGGGTCGACGATGATATAGACCGAGGCTTTTTTCAGGTTGGCGGCATCGGGCGCCACCGGCAGCGAGTCTGTCCTTGCCCCCTGCATCCGGAAAATATGTCCCCAGATCGAAAATCCGCTGTTCGCCAGGTCTTCCCACACATAATGAAACCGCACGGGAGCGCCCGTGACGTCGTTGTGGTGTTCGTTATTGAAATAATAGTCCAGCAGGACGGTTTTCCCGTCGGATGGCTTTTTTTCCATCTCCGAGGCGGCCAGTAAAAAGGCGCCAACGCCCTTGGGGTCGTTCGGGACCACTTTTTCACTGATGTAATAGGCGTAAGTGCCGTCCCGGTTGGGTGTGCCGCCGAGCCCGCTGACGCCGACCGTCCCTTCGAGCGTCGAACCCCCGTCTTTGCCGCTGGTGACGAACCGTTTCAGGATACCGCGATAGCCTTTTTCGGCGACCGCCAGGTAACTCGCCGGAAGCCAGCCACGGTGGACGCCCTTCGCGAGCGTGTACACGAACATACAGCTGGCCGACGCTTCGAGGTAGTTCCCTTTTTCCCCCGGCCTGTCGAGCACATCCCACCAGCAGCCGCTAGCGGCATCCTGTACCTTCGATACGGCCGAGGCATAACGGCGGAGGATATCCTCTAATGTCTTTCGGCCCGGGTGGTCCATCGGGAAATAGTCCAATGCGTCGACCAGCGCCATCCCGTACCAGCCCATGGCCCGGCCCCAGAAATTCGCCGAGTGACCCGTGCGTTTGTCCGCCCATTTTTCGGCGCGCGATTCGTCCCACCCGTGGTACAGCAAGCCGGTGCGCTGGTCCCGGGTATGCGTCTCGATGTTGGCAAACTGCCGGCTGATATCCCCGTACACGCTGTCCTCATGGAACAGCCAGGCGTATTCAGCAAAGAACGGCTGCGCCATGTACAATCCGTCCAGCCAGACCTGTTCGGTGTATTTCTTCTTGTGCCAGAACCCGCCTTCGGAGGTCCGGGGCTGTTCGCGGAGTTGTCGTCTCAGCAGGGTCGCTGCCTTGTAATATTTTTCCTGGCCCGTAACGCGGTACAGGAGCAGCAGGATGCGGCCGCAACAGATATTGTCCAGGTTGAAATCTTCCAGCCTATAGGTGCGGATACGGCCATCCTTGTCTACGAGCCGGTCCATCTGGCGTTGGACATAGCGGAAATAGCGCGCGTCACCCGTGTTGTACCACAAGGCGGCCATCCCTTTCCACACGACGCCTTCGTCGTAGGTCCATCGCGCGGAAGCCGTATCCCCGTCGTCGGGCCACAGCGACATCGCGGTCGCGGCCACACGTTCGGCGGGCGCAGGCGAAGCGGTCGCAAAGGCGTTTCCCGCGGGCGCCCGTTGGGCCAGCGCCCCGGCGCCCATCAAAACAAAAACAGCGGATAGTGGCAGTTGTTTCATAAATGCTATTATCGGTGCCGGGCGATCGGTTTTGCCTGCCGGCTCCGCCTCGCGCCCTGACGAATTAATTTGCCGGGTCCCATTTTCCTTTAAATACCCACGCGGCGTCGATATGGTGCGGATCGGGCGAGCCCGGCGCCTGGTCCAGGTTGTCGGCGTACCAGGAATAAGCCCGGCCCTCTTTCGAGCAACCAAAATAATAAACGCGGCGTCCCCATTTGATCACGTTCGTGGTTGGAACGAGGTAGATATCTTCGTCCGCCATGTTCCGCGCGAAACGACAATCGATCAGGTAGAACTGCGCGTCGCGGTGATAACGGCCGAGTTTGAAACCGTCGTAACCGGTAAAGCTGCAGTCTTTCAATACCGTCTTCGAGTCCGGGTCGGCCGAACCGTCATGCCAGATACAGGCAGGCCCGTCATCGGCATGGAAGGTACAATGTTCGGCATACGCCCAGCCGCGCGGACAATAAAAATCGACCCCGCCCTCCATCATGCAATCCTTGAAATAGAACATGCCCGCACCCACGTTCCAGGGGCTTACCGTATCGCCCCCGTAAGCCTTCAGAACACAGCCGATCACCCTGAGCCGGGTGGTCTGAAAAGAGCGCAGCGCCATCTGGTGCCCCTGTCTGCTGACTACCTTTTCATGCGTCGACGAATCCGCTGCGCAAGGCACTGTGATGGACTCCGCCCGGTGATCGAAACCCCAGCTGTTGCAGATGGTCAGGTTCCGGAGGGTGATATCGCTGCCGCGCAGGTTCAGCGTCGCCACGCCCCAGTCGTCGCGGTGTTCGCAACGCCATGCATCGCGCGCGAGCGCAAACGTGAGGATCGTCTTATCCCTGTCTTCCCCTTCCAGTACGATGTTGTTCTTTTCGACAAAGATCTTTTCGCGGTAAACGCCGTTGCGTATGCGGATGTGCCGCGGCGCGGATGAATCGTCGGCCAGGCTGTTCAGCGCCGCCTGAACGGTGACAAAATCGCCGTGACCGGACGCGTCCACAACGATCGTCCGCTGGCACATCGCGCCACCCCCGGCGAGCATCAACAATATGATCGATGCATATCTCATGTTCGTAATGGTACGCCGTCGGACCGGGATACCCGGTTCGCCCGGCCAATTTATTTACGCAATCGTTACCGAAAAGATACGATCTGTTTCCTGTTCCGGCTCTCATACGCCAATTCGATGACCCGGATGATCCGCGCGCCCTCTTCGGCGGTCACTGGAAGCGGAGCGTCGTTGCGGATGGCGTCGTAAATGCCGTCGAAATAGTCCATGTAATTGCCCTTTTCGGTCGGTACCCGTTCGCGCACTTCCTTTCCATCGATGACCGTATGCAGCAACCCCTGTTCGCTTTCCGGTTCCACGCCCCAGGCGGCGCCGCCCGGCATCTCTCCGGCCTGAAGAGCTTTTTCCTGAACGTCGGCCCGGGTCTTTAAAAAGGTGCCCGTGTGACCGAAGATGCTATAGGCAGGGATCGGTTCCCGCACCAGGTAACTCGACTTCAGCCGCACGCGGAGCCCGGGATAGAACAACAGCACTTCCATATAATCGTCGACCATGGAATGATCGCGGATGATGAACAGATCGGCAAACACCTGTTCGGGATCTCCAAAAAGTTGCAGGGCCTGGTCGATCAGGTGCGAGCCCAGGTCGTACAGCAGGCCCGTGCCGGGGCCCGGCGTCTCCTTGTGCACCTTGGGACTCAACGCGGGCGTATACCGGTCGTAATGGATCTCTGCTTCCACGATGTTGCCCAAAACGCCGGATTGAACGATCCTCCTTACCGTTCGGAAATCGCTGTCGAACCGGCGGCTTTGAAACGAAGACAGTTTCTTACCCGTCTGTTTCGCCAGGGCGATCAACTCGTTGCCCTCCTGCCCGGTGACCGTGAACGGTTTTTCGACGATGACATGTTTCCCCGCCTCGAGGGCCTTGCGCGCATAGTCGAAATGGGTATAGTTGGGCGTATTGACGATCACCAGCTCGACCGCGGGGTCCGCCAGTAAATCCTCCAGCGTCCGGCAGGTGCGGACGCCGGGATAGAGTCCGGCAGCGACATCCTTTGTGCGTTCCCAGACCGAATAGAGATCGAACCCCGGGTGCATATGCAGGAAAGGGGCGTGAAAGACACGCCCGGACATCCCGAAAGAGCAAACGGCCGTCCTGATCGGTATCATGTTCATCGTTTTAATTCAAGCGCGGACCGTGCGGCTCCGTATTGGAAGGCCGCGTCCTGCTTGGCGCCCGTGCGGTCGGTGTTCTCCACGCGGATATTCGCGCATTTATCCCCGTTGATGCTGAACAACAGCCCGGCCCCCGGAGGGTAACGGATACCGTCAAAGTCCAGGTTGCTGCTGTTCTCCACGTACACCACCGGCGTACTGTCGCCGGTGATCAACCGAATATCCTTCAGACCGATGTGCTGCGCCTCGATGATCGAAGCGCCCTTTTTGGCCTTCAGCACCATATGGTCGAGATAAATGTCCCGTATGTTCATTTCCGGCAATCCACGCACAAATATACCTTCTTCGGCGCCATCGCAGACAACATGGCTGATATGGATGTCCCGGAATTGCGGCGTCGCTTCCGTAACGGGGGGCATATCCACCCGGGCCCTGCCCTCGTAGACGTCCGCGATCGAAGGCGCCTTTGCAAAATAATACATGTCCAGGAAAACGGCCTGGTGGACGATATTCCGCATGGAGATGTCCTTCACATAGATCTTTTCCACTACCCCGCCCCTTCCGCGGACCGTCTTGAAACGCAGACCGATATCGGTGCCGATGAACGAACAGTCCGACACGAAGATGTTACGAGCCCCGCCCGACATTTCGCTGCCGATGACAAAGCCGCCATGAGCGCGGTACACGATGTCGTCGCGCACGATCATGTTCTCGGTCGGCCGTCCGCGTTTCCTGCCTTCCTCGTCCCTCCCCGATTTGACGCAAATGCCGTCGTCGCCCGCGTCGAAGGTGCTGCGCTCGATCAGTACGCCCCGGCAGGATTCCACGTCGATGCCGTCGCCGTTGGCCGCATTCCAGGGATTGCGCACATGCACGTCTTCCAGCGTCAGGTCTTCGCATAACAGTGTATGGAGACACCAGGCGGGCGAGTTCTGGAAGGTGGCGCCTTCGAGCAGCACCTTTTTACAACCCGTGAGGACCAGCAGGTTTGGCCGCAGGAAATCCTTGATATCGGCGAAATCTTCCGCCTTCATGCCGGTTTTGAGCACACCCGCCTCTTTCGTCCGGTATCCTTTCAGCGACTGGGCGGAAGGGAACCACATCCTGCCGTCTTCGGTGACGACGCCG